>JAFVAL010000041.1 GCA_017480565.1 Lachnospiraceae bacterium
CCTATTCCATTTTCAATAAAATTTGTTACACTTAAATACATAGAGGGCCTCCCTTCGTGTGATTTATTTTGGCAAACAAATCTTACCACAAAGAGACAAGCCCTCTCTTTTATTTTCCCGAATGTAATGTTACGCTACTTTCTTTTTTGTTGCTTTTTATTGGAATCGCTTGATCTCAACTGCTATAAATCAAGTTTCAAGATCAACTGGTATTCGTCACTTTCACCCAAGTTGATCTTGTGGTAACAGATTCGATTGTTTGGATCAACGCCTAAGTGTACGTCTTCTCTTCAATTGATCTTCTTTTCTTGTTTCAGTTAAAAAAGACCAAGTTGCCTTCTTTTCTCTTTTTTGCTCTTGATCTTCAAAGCTATAAATCAAATAAAAGGATCAACCTAACCAATCATCTACATGGCCAAACTGATCCATTCTTCTAGATCTTGCATCACAAGATCAATTTCATCATCTGAGCACTGATCAATCTGATCTATACAAGTAAAAAACTTACAATTGGATCAATCCTCAGCCATCTCAAAGTAAGAAGCTTCTTGGAAAACGCTTGAACCCGTGCACTCTGGCATGAAACAGCTATCCCCATCCCAATCTCAGGCAGATTTCCCATGAAAAAAGGACGAGAGAACCTATTTCCCTTCGTCCTTTTCGTTGCGCCTGTCTCGCTGCACTTCTCGTGCTATCATTTGCCCCGCGTCTTACGCTGTCTCAATGCTGGCCGCCTTCTCAAGCCCCAGCTTCTTAATTGCGTTTTCACGCATCTTATACTTCTGAATCTTGCCTGCGTCGTTCATCGGGAAGCCATCGACAAAGTCCACATATTTCGGTACTTTGTGCTTGGCCATGTGATCCATGACAAACTTCTTCAGCTCCTCGACGGTCATCTCCTCGCCTTCTTTTAAGATGACGCAAGCCATGATTTCTTCACCCATCGCAGCATCCGGCACGCCAATGACCTGCACATCACTCACCTTCGGATGCGTGTAGATGAATTCCTCTATCTCTTTTGGATAAATGTTTTCGCCGCCGCGAATGATCATATCCTTTAACCGGCCCGTAATGCGGTAATTGCCCTCCGGGGTCCGGCAGGCCAGATCGCCGGTATGCAGCCAGCCGTCTTTGTCGATTGCTGCCGCGGTCGCTCTCGGCATCTTGTAGTAGCCTTTCATGATGTTGTAGCCGCGTGCCACAAACTCACCGATCACCTCGTCCGGACAATCCTCCCCTGTCTCAGGATCGACAATCTTGCACTCCACGCCCGGGAAGGCACTTCCGACGGTCGCCACGCGCACTTCCAGCGGATCGGTCGTCTTGCTCATCGTGCAGCCGGGCGATGCCTCGGTCTGGCCGTAGACGATAACGATCTCCGGCATGTGCATTTTCTCAACGACGTCCTTCATGACCGCGATCGGACAAGGGCTTCCGGCCATGATGCCGGTGCGCATATAAGAGAAGTTGGTCTTCGGGAAATCCGGGTGTGCAAGCATCGCGATGAACATCGTAGGCACGCCATGGAAGGCCGTGATATGTTCATTGTGGATGCAGGAAAGCGAAGACTTCGGCGAAAAGTAAGGGATCGGCAGGATTGTGCCGCCGTGGGTCATCGTCGCAGTCATCGCAAGCACCATACCGAAGCAATGGAACATCGGCACCTGAATCATCATGCGGTCCTCGGTGGACAAATCCATGCCGTCACCGATGGTCTTTCCGTCATTGACAATATTGTAGTGCGTGAGCATTACACCCTTCGGGAAGCCGGTCGTGCCGGAGGTGTACTGCATGTTGCAGACGTCATTGACATCGACTGCTGCAGCCATGCGCCTGATTTCCTCGATCGGTGTGCGGGACGCGTATTTCAGCGACTCTTCCCAGGTCAGCGCGCCAGGCATCGAGAACCCGACCGTGATGACATTTCTAAGAAATGGCAGACGCTTCGCGTGCAGCTGTTCGCCCTGTGGGGTCGTCTCAAGCTCCGGACAGAGCTCTCTGATAATCTCTTTATAATTTGAATCGCGGTAGCCCTCAATCATCACCAGAGTATGCGTGTCGGACTGTCTAAGCAGGTACTCCGCCTCGTGAATCTTATACGCGGTATTCATTGTCACTAACACCGCGCCGATCTTGGTCGTCGCCCAAAACGTCAGATACCACTGGGGCACATTCGTCGCCCAGATCGTCACCTTGCTGCCGGCCTTCACGCCGAGCGAGACGAGTACACGCGCATACTCATCCACATCGTCGCGGAACTGCGCGTAAGTTCTCGTGTAATCTAACGTCGTAAACTTCACCGCCAGCTGATCGGGGAACTCCTCCACCATCGTATCCAAGACCTGTGAAAATGTCTTGTCAATCAGGCGATTCTTCTCCCAGACATACTGCCCGGTGTGGCGGTTATTCCACTGCAGATGCTTCTTCGCCAGCCTCGTGCTGCGAAATCTGCGCATCGTGCTGCGAAAATGTGTCAGAATGATCTCCGGATCTTCCAGTCCTTCCTTCCAAGACGGATCCCAGGTCAGAGAAATGTATCCGTCATAGTTGACCGAGCGCAGTGCATTGGTCAGATCTGTGAGCGGCAGTGCGCCCTCGCCCAAAAGTTCCGGCACAAGGACATCATTTTTCACGACCGCATCGTGAATGTGGACGTGATGCACGTACGCACCGAGGTTTGTGATTGTGCGCTCCGCATCTTCCTTGCTCACCAGGCACGTCGCGTACATATCCCAGAGCGCGCCAAGGCGGTCGTCCGAAAACCGGTTCAAAAGGTTGACCAGTTTTCCGGTGTCTCCGTACGCACCGGTCGTCGCCACCAGAAGACAGACCGGTTTCTTGCCAAGGATCGCAAGAAACTCCGTAATCTTCGCCTCGCAGGCATCCGCATCCTCTGCTTCGGTCTGGATCCCCACATAAGGAACCCCAAGATTCTCCGCGATTTCAATGCTCTGCACATACTCAGAGATAAAATCAGCCGCCATGAAATCGCCGCCCGTCATCAGGCAAGGAATCGTAAGCCCTTCCCCTGCCACACTTCTGCGAATCGACGTCGAAAGCTCCGGATTTGCCAGGCTCATTTTCCCCTGAAAGAGCGCACTCGTACTGTCGCAAAGCTCAATGCCCGTCACACGCGTATCCTTCGCGGTCTGGCAGAACATTTCCCAGGAAATGTCGTTCCAATTCTTTGTTGAAAATGACAGCTTCATGTTCAGTTCTCCTCGTAAATGATCTTGTTGAGTGCACTGATATACGCGCGGATCGATGCGCCGATGATATCGGTGGAAATGCCGTTGCCAGAGTAAACTTTACCGCTAGCGCGCAGCTTCACGAGTGCGCTGCCCATCGCGTCTCTGCCCTCGGTGACCGTCTGAATCTGGAAATCATCCAATTCATACTTGTGTCCAACGATCTCCTCGATCGCCTGGAAGGCTGCATCGATCGGGCCGTCGCCGATGCCAAGACCGCGGAAGGTCTCGCCATCTTTCTCCAGCAAAATATTTGCGGTACAGGTGATGATATTACCGCTGTTAATGACGTAATTTTGGATCTTGTAGGTCGAAGGCACCAGCATCGCAGAGCTTGCCACGATCGCGTCCAGCTCTCTCGTCCCGACAAACTGCTTCTTTGCCACCACGCGCTGGAACGCCTCGTAGACCTTCGCATTGTCTTCGTCAGAAAGATCGTAGCCCAGCTGACGAACTGCCTTCACAACTTCCGTGATGTTGTCATTTGCATCAAGGACAACATTGTTTGTCTCCACCAGACCTACATTTGCAAAACGAGAACGCACCTCCTGCGGAATCAGGATGTCCTTCACCTGCATCATCGCGCGGTGCAGCTCAGTCACACGCATGCCCGTGGTAACCCCGAGATCTTCTCCTCTCATTTGCACAAAATGCGCCAGCTGCTCGAGGGAAGGATAGCCGTTCGGCACCGCTGCACACTTTACGCCCGCAGCACCCTGCTTGACCGCAGCTGCCGCGCAGGCGATCGACATATTGATCTCGTTGGAGATATGCACGTAAAGCTCGATCTCGGAAAGGCCGGGACAATTTGCCATCACACCGGCTACGAACTCACCGAATTCATCGGGAAGCATGATGCCCGCACTGTCGCAGAGCGTGATCTTGTTCGCACCCGCAGAGATCGCGGTGTTGATCGCAAGGTATAAGAACTCGGTCTCCGCACGCGTCGCGTCCTGCGCGGTAAACTCCACAAACTCACTGTAAAAACGTGCCTTTTCGATCGTATGCTTGATCAGATCCAGCATCGCAGGCGCTTTCTTATGCGCACCGTACTCCATCTGCACCGTGGAAACCGGGCAAAGAATGTTAAGCTTCGGCTTTCTGGCCATCTTCACACTCTCCCAGGTCTCTTCAATGTTGCCTGCGGAAATGTCCACCGCTGCGGACAGCCGGTTCATCACGGACGCTGCGATGGTCTTGTTCGCCAGAATGTCCGCCTGATTCCCATAGATCGGCGCAAGCTCGATCGTATCCGTCTTTAAACGATCCAGGATCCGTGCGATCTCTAACTTCTCCTTAAAAGACAGCTCCTGGCCGCGGATCGCGGACGCCTCACGCAGTGTCATGTCGATGAATTTCAATGTTCTCATGTTGTTCTTCTCCTCTAACTTTTCTTTCAAAAGGCCTCTAAACGTAAAACATCCCAGAGACCCCTCGTGGGATCTCTGGGACGATAAATGTCTATTCTATCGCGGTACCACCCAGATTGCTGCATACGCAGCCTCTCATCGATGCTCCATCAAGCACCTGGCCATGGTAACGGGGCCTACCGTACTTCCTTACTAGCGTTCGGGAAATCTGCTCGGGCAGGAGACTGTCATCTTGCACTCACGCCGGTTCACACCAACCACCGGCTCTCTGAAGAGGTCGACAAGACACATAGTGCCGTCATCGCATTTACAGCGTGTCGCTGAAGATGAATTTACTTGAATTGAATGAAATTGTCAAGAGTTTTTTCACGTTGATGTGCGAAAGCGTCCGGCAACTACTTATCTACTCTCCCGACCACCGGCCGCTCCGCTGTTCTGCTTCTGATAAACTCCTCCACCTGCGCCCTGCTCTTTACACCGGAGATTGCGCCAAGGCTCTGTACCGAAACCGCTGCGACTGCAGAGGCGAAGCGACAACACTGATTAAAGCTCTTACCCTCCGCCAGCGCGGTCATAAATCCAGCAGCGAAGTTGTCGCCCGCACCCGTGGAATCCACCGCTTTCACCAAAAACGAAGGCATGAAGAACCCTTCTTCCTTCGAGCAGGCATAGCAGCCGCGCGAACCGAGCTTGATCACCACATGTCCAAAGCCCAAATCTAAGAGTACCTGCCCCATCTCCCGCGGTGTCTCCTTCCCGGTGTGGAACCTTGCCTCCGCTTCGTTTGGGAAAATGTAATCGATATAGGAGAGCGCTTCCCCAAAATCCGCAAGCGTCTTAGAGCCATCGTTGGTCTTGATGTCCGCACAGACGATCGCCCCCTGCTCTTTGGCTCTTTTTGCAGTTTTTAAGATTGCTTCCTTTTCATCAAATGGCGGCCGAAACAGACTTGCCAGAGAGACTACATCTGCTCCATTGATCTGTGCATAAAATGTCTCCCCCGGCAGATAACTTTTAAGCTTCTTGGAGATTTGTCTTCGTTCTCCGCGCTCATCGATTGTGAGGAGCATGATTCTGGTGGAAAACTCAGGGTTTCGAATCACGCCTCTCACGTCCACGCCCTGCTTTCTTGCCTCACCAATGACAAAGTCCGCGGCCCCATCATCACCGATTTCTGCAGCGAGACGCACCTCATTCCCAAGCCTTGCAAGAATCACTGCCTCATTAAATGCATCCCCACCGGGCCGCATCTCGATCTCCTCGGCGAGCCGGATTTCATCCGTCATATGCTCTTCAGAAAGGCCTTTGACAAGCACGTCTGCCAACGCCATCCCCATACAAAGAATCTTTGCCATCACATTTCCCCCAGATGTAAAAAAAGACAAGCTGCCACCAGATTTCTCCTGTGGCAGCACCATAATTGACTTAGAACGGCAGATTTCCGTCCGGATCGTTTCCGCTAAAGCCTAACTGAGGCATCTTTCTGATTGCCTCAAAGTCCTCTTCACTAATCTCAAAATCAAACACTTCCGTGTTCGCAAGAATACGGTCTGCATGAACGCTCTTCGGCAGCGGGTTGACTCCATACTGCAGGCAGAACCGTACGCATAACTGCGCCACAGACTTGCCGTACTTTGCCGCTAACTCATTCAAGAAAGGATCCCCGAGCACTACGCCGGAACCAAGCGGGCTCCACGCCTGTACGACAATGCCGTGCTCCTTGCAGTAAGAAACTGCTTCTTCCTGCAGATAGCCAGGATGGATCTCCAACTGGTCGGATACCGGTTTGATCCGGCAGTCTAAGGCCTCGATGTGGCGAGGGAGGAAGTTGGAAAGGCCGATGTTCCTTACCTTGCCTTCGTCCACAGCCTCTTCCATTGCTCTCCAGGTCTCATTGTTATTCTTAATCCAGGCATCCTCTGCCTTTTCCGCGGTCGCAATCGGCCAGTGGATTAAAAGCAAATCTACATAGGTCAGGCCAAGGCGATCCAGACAAGCCTGAATCTCTACCTTCGTGCTCTCATAGCCCTTCTTGTCGCACCAGATCTTCGTCGTGACAAATAAGTCCTCTCTCTTTAAACCAGCCGCAGCCAGCCCTTCTGCGATGCCCTGGCCGACAGAGACTTCATTTCGATAAACCGCCGCGGTATCAATGTGGCGGTATCCGGCAAGAATAGCCTGCTTGACAGATTCTCTTGCAACATCACCGTCGGGTGTACGCCAGGTGCCATAGCCCACGCAAGGAATCGTGCTGCCGTTATAAAATGTATAGACATCCGTTAAACTCTTCATACTATTGAGTCCTTCCTTTTCATAAATGAGATTAATAGATATTTCCAAGCCGCCGTCCGTGCTTCGCACGTCCGTCCGGCTCGCGTTGCTCGCCAGTGGCTTGCATTAGTCG
>JAFVAL010000003.1 GCA_017480565.1 Lachnospiraceae bacterium
GCAACTGTACCACGACCTGTGATGGTGAATACGTCCTCGACAGGCATAAGGAAAGGCTTGTCGGTCTCACGCTGCGGATCCGGAACCCAAGTATCAACAGCTTCCATCAGCTCAAGGATCTTGTCGCCCCACTCTGTGGAAGAATCCTGCAGAGCAAGAAGAGCGGAACCCTGGATAACAGGAGTGTCATCGCCCGGGAAGTCATACTCGTTAAGCAGATCTCTGATCTCCATCTCAACCAGCTCAAGAAGCTCAGGATCGTCAACAGCATCACACTTGTTCATGAATACAACGATATAAGGTACGCCTACCTGACGGGAGAGCAGGATGTGCTCCTTGGTCTGAGCCATAACACCATCAGTAGCAGCAACTACGAGGATAGCACCGTCCAACTGAGCAGCACCGGTGATCATGTTATTTACATAGTCAGCATGTCCAGGGCAGTCAACGTGTGCATAGTGACGGTTAGGGGTCTCATACTCTACATGAGCGGTAGAGATGGTGATACCACGTGCTCTCTCTTCGGGAGCCTTATCGATCTGATCGAATGCAACGAACTCACCAGTACCATATCTCTCATGAAGAGTCTTGGTGATTGCAGCAGTCAGAGTAGTTTTGCCATGGTCTACGTGACCGATGGTACCGATATTACAATGCGGTTTTGTTCTCTCAAATTTAGCTTTTGCCATTTGAATGTTCTCCTTTCGTCCGCTTTCTGCGGATTGGTTAGATAGTAAAAGTTTATTACGCGCTTACCGGAACATCCGGATAGCAATCATATACCTGATTATATTTCAAATCGATGTATATTTCAAGAAGAATATCGCGGGAAACCGTTGAAAAAATGAGGTTATCTTCCCGCTTTGTGACCGGAGAGCAATTTCTCCTGCAGGTTTTTCGGAACTTGCTCATAGCGCTCGAAAAACATGGAGTAGTTGCCGCGGCCCTGGGTCTTGGAGCGTAAGTCGGTGGAATAACCGAACATCTCAGACAGAGGAACAAAACCTCTGACGATCTTGCCGCCGCCAAGATCATCCATACCTTCGATACGTCCGCGACGGGCGTTGATATCGCCGATAACATCGCCCATGTATTCTTCCGGCATGGTGACTTCCACCTTCATGATCGGCTCAAGAAGGACCGGATCTGCCTTGCGCATCGCATCCTTGAAAGCCATCGAACCCGCGATATGGAAAGCCATCTCGGAGGAGTCCACTTCATGATAGGAACCGTCGTAAACATTCGCATAGATACCGATCACCGGATATCCGCCCAGGATACCAGCCCTGGTCGCATCCTCGATGCCTTCACCGACTGCGGGGATGTATTCCTTCGGAATCGCACCGCCGACAACGCTGGATTCAAACTTAAACATCTCTTCACCGTTCGGATCCATAGGCTCGAACTTGACCTTACAATGGCCGTACTGGCCGCGGCCGCCGGACTGCTTCGCATACTTGCTGTCCACATCGACTGCTTTGGTGATGGTCTCTTTGTATGCAACACGAGGTGCACCGACATTCGCCTCTACCTTAAACTCACGAAGAAGTCTGTCAACGATAATCTCCAGATGGAGTTCACCCATACCGGCGATGATTGTCTGACCGGTCTCTTCATCGGTGTGAGCCTTAAAGGTCGGGTCTTCCTCGGCAAGCTTCGCGAGTGCTTCACCCATCTTGCCTTGACCGGCTTTAGTCTTCGGTTCGATGGCAAGCTCGATGACGGGCTCCGGGAACTCCATGGACTCTAAGATCACAGGATGGTTCTCGTCGCAGATGGTGTCACCGGTTCCGGTAAACTTAAATCCAACTGCCGCAGCGATATCGCCGGAGTAAACCTTCTGAAGCTCGGCACGCTTGTTGGCATGCATCTGAAGGATGCGGCCTACGCGCTCTTTCTTGCCCTTGGTTGCATTGAGGATATACGATCCGGAATCCATGGTTCCGGAGTATACACGAAAATAAGCTAACTTGCCGACAAACGGGTCGGCCATGATCTTGAAGGCAAGTGCTGCGAAAGGCTCGTCATCAGAAGAGTGTCTCTCAACTTCGTTGCCATCTAAATCCGTTCCCTTGATTGCAGGGATGTCGGTCGGAGCGGGCATATACTCGATGACTGCGTCAAGGAGCTTCTGTACGCCCTTGTTGCGGTAAGCGGTACCGCAGCAGACCGGAACAGCCTTGCACTCACAGGTTGCGCGGCGAAGAACGGCCTTCATGTCCTCAACCGAAGGTTCTTCTCCTTCGAGATACATCATCAGAAGGTCGTCGTCCAGTTCGCAGATCTTCTCAACCAGTTCCTGGTGATAGGTCTCTGCCTGCTCTTTCATATCGTCCGGAATCGGAACGACAGAAATGTCTACGCCCTTCTCATCGTTATAGATATAAGCCTTCATCTCGAACAGGTCGATGATTCCCTTGAATTCATCTTCCTTGCCGATCGGCAGCTGAATGCAGATTGCATTCTTGCCAAGGCGTTCTCTAATCTGATCGACGGCACCGTAGAAGTTCGCGCCCATGATGTCCATTTTGTTGATGAACGCCATACGCGGAACGTTGTAGGTGTCGGCCTGACGCCAAACATTCTCAGACTGCGGCTCTACGCCACCCTTCGCGCAGAAGACACCAACGGCGCCATCCAGCACGCGCAGGGAACGCTCCACCTCAACGGTGAAATCGACGTGTCCGGGCGTATCAATGATGTTGATACGATGTTCCAAAGCGTCGGGGGCAGGCTGCGTCTCCTTCTCCAGAGTCCAGTGGCAGGTAGTTGCCGCTGAAGTGATCGTGATGCCTCGTTCCTGTTCCTGCTCCATCCAGTCCATGGTAGCAGTTCCTTCGTGGGTATCACCAATCTTATAGTTCACACCGGTATAATACAGGATTCGCTCGGTGAGGGTGGTCTTACCCGCATCGATGTGAGCCATGATACCAATGTTCCTTGTTCGCTCTAACGGATATTCTCTTTCAGACAAAAAATATCCCTCCTTGTTGTTGTATAAGACGTTCGCTAAATTACCATCTGTAATGAGCGAATGCCTTGTTTGCTTCTGCCATCTTATGCATATCTTCTTTACGCTTTACAGAAGCACCGGTATTATTCGCGGCGTCCATGAGCTCGCCTGCAAGTCTCTCGACCTGGGTCTTCTCGCCTCTCTTACGAGAGAACGTGGTAATCCAACGAAGAGCCAGAGCCTGACGTCTGTCAGGACGAACCTCAATCGGCACCTGATAGGTAGCACCACCGATACGGCGAGCCTTTACCTCGAGAACAGGCATGATGTTGTTCATAGCCTGCTCGAAGACTTCGATCGGATCCTTGCCGGTCTTAGCCTGGATCTGCTCAAATGCGCCGTAAACGATCTTCTCAGCGATACCTTTCTTACCGTCTAACATAATGTTGTTGATGAGCTTAGCTACGACCTTGTTGTTATAAACAGGATCCGGAAGCACATCTCTCTTAGCAATATGTCCTTTACGTGGCACGTTACTTCCCTCCTTCTAGAATATTCATTCTACGGTACTCACAATTACAGTTGTGTTCGTGCACGGACTAATTATTTTATCGGAAATAGTTCCAAAAGTGAAATTAAGCCGGCACTTTAATCAGCATATCTGCTTCAGGTATTACTTTTTGACTTTCGGTCTCTTCGCACCATACTTGGAACGAGCCTGACGTCTGTTCGCAACGCCGGCGGTATCCAGGGTACCACGGATGATGTGATATCTGGTACCAGGTAAGTCTTTTACTCTACCACCACGAATCAGAACAACGCTGTGCTCCTGTAAGTTGTGACCTTCACCGGGGATATAACTCGTAACCTCAACGCCGTTGGAAAGACGTACTCTGGCAATCTTACGAAGTGCAGAGTTAGGCTTCTTCGGGGTTGCAGTACGAACCGCAGTGCAGACACCACGCTTCTGAGGAGAGGACTGATTGATGGTTCTCTTCTTCAGAGAGTTGTAACCGTGCTGAAGAGCAGGAGAATTGGATTTCTTCTCAAGAGTCGATCTACCTTTTCTCACTAACTGGTTAAAAGTTGGCATTCATTTCACCTCCTATGCTTAGAATCTGCGGCGCATATGGACAGAATTCGAACAGGAATGTCCAAAACGCACGCTCTAGCATTATAGGACGAAATACATATGTTGTCAAGCCATTTTTTGCGTTTGCGCGCGTACATTTCCTTATATTAACAATATAAAATACGGGCCGGATTTGACTTTATAAAAACAGGACCCAGAGTTAGACACGCCGGGTCCTTACATATTGTCAATGTGGGTTACAGATATGCTTCAAAAAAGGCTTTGGTCTCTTGCATCAAGGCCTTGCTTTCCGGGCAGACATTGCCGATGGCAGGGAAGGAATGGAAGAAGCCGGTTAGCTCTTTAAAATCTACGGTTACCTTCTGCTCTTTGAGCTTCTCTGCCAGGTAAGAGGAGTCATCGTGCAGGATTTCTGATACATCGACCGTGATTTTCACCGGCGGGAAGCCCGTATAGTCACCGTAAAGTGGGGAAACCAGCGGGTTAAATTTGTCTTCGCCTTCTTTCAGATAAGGACGAGAGAGCACAGCGTTGGCATCCTTGATTGGCACCACCAGATCGATATCATAGTTGGCGCGGGAAGGAAGATCTTCTGCGAGGGTGGTAAGAGGGTTCATGGAGTAAATGCATGCGGGGAGGCGAAGCCCTTCCGCTTTGGCTTTCAGGGCTGTGGTCAAAACCATGGTGCCACCGCCGGATTCTCCGATCAGGCCGATGGTGCGGTCCGGATACCGGGAGAGCAGTTCCTTATAGACGGTAAAACAGTCATCCACACCGGCAGGGAATTTGTGTTCTGGAGCCAACCGGTAGCCGATGGTATAGACTTCAATACCCAGAGAATTGGCCAAGGCAGTGCCGTAGCCACGAGATGTGATTTCATTTCCAAAGCACATACCGCCGCCATGAATGTAGAAGAGGATGGAATTCGGCATCGTAATCTTCTGCGGCACAAGTTTCTCGACCGGGATGCCTTCGATCTTTTCGGGGAGAATCTCAACTCCTTTTTCCGGACGCATCTGGTTCTTTGGATTGTCGATGAACTCGCGGGCCGTGATGATTTCTTCATCCGTACCGATTTTAAAACCGCCGCCGCGCTTCTGCTGCGCTTTCATTTGCTTTAAAATGATTTTATAAGTCAGACTCATGGGAAATACCTCCTTTCAAACCAACAAGTGTTGATTTCTAAACAAATGTGTGTTACGATGTCATTGTAGAGGAAAATGGATCCGCTGACAACAAACAATTTTTCAAAATTGATGTGAAACCGACAATATGGAGAAATTGTTGGTTGCAGAATGCGGGAAAGGGGAGAAAAATGAGTAGAAAAGAGGAATATACCGATCGTGCATTCTATGAGTCTTTGCTGGAACTTCTAAAAAAGGAAGCGCCGGAGAAGATCAGTGTGACAAAACTATGTGAAAAAGCAGATCTGAACCGGGCGACATTTTATGCCAGATATTATTCTATGGGTGATTATTACACGAAGATTGCGCAACAGCAGGTGGAAGCGATCCTTCGGCGAGCTTCAGAAGAAATCGGACAAAGAGGCGTCAACCATGAGACAATCAAAAAGACCGTGATTGACTCTGTGCGGGGATTGAAAGAAGCTACGCAGCTTCGGGTGCTTTGGAAGTACATTGACCGTCCTAAACTATATGATGAGATTTTTCGGAAAACCATCCCAGAAGAGCAGGAGACAGAAGAGTTAAAACTATTGTTTTGTTTTTTGATGAATGGTGCGGCAGGTGTCTGTGAAAAGTGGTTGGAAGAAGGGAGCAAGACACCAACGGAGGTCTTGGCCGAGGATCTGACGATTGTGATAGAAGAACTGTTTCATGCGGCTTTACCGAGGCTTACGAAGAAAGGAGATTAGGATCATGGAGTTTTGCAAAGGCTGGAGTTATTGGAAGGAAGGTTCCGCAGAGGTCAAAGAGGTGACACTTCCGCATGATGCGCAGCTGACAGAAAGACGTTTTGCAGAGGCAGCCTCTGGAAATGGCGGCGCCTTTTTTGACGGAGGACTATATCATTATGAAAAGAAGTTCTTTGTACCAAAAGATTGGGAAGAAAAGAATCTATGGTTTGAATTCGAAGGGGTTTACCGCAATCCAGAGGTTTTCTTAAATGGAAAGAAAGCGGGCGAGTGGCGTTATGGATACAGCAGATTCTTTGTGTGCGCTGACGGCTTTTTGCAGTATGACGCTGAAAATGTGATTCATGTAACCGCGGACAACTCTGAGACACCCAACTCCCGTTGGTATTCAGGCGCTGGGATCTACCGGCCGGTTCATTTGCATGTGAAGAATCGGCATCACATTGCACTTGACGGGGTCACGGTGAAGACGCTTTCACACAATCCGGCCAGGATTTCGGTGGATGTCGATGCATCAGAAGGGGATGTCCGGGTGGAGATTCTCTATCAGGGACAGCTTGTCGCAGCCGGGGAAGGCAGACATCTGGAGCTTGACATCACAGATGCACATCTTTGGAGTGCAGAAACGCCGGATTTATATGAATGTAGGGCAATGCTTCTGGTGGACAAGGAAGTCTGTGACGAGGTGACGGAGACGTTCGGTATCCGAACCATTTCATGGGATACCAAGGGCTTTTATATCAATGGAAAGAGTGTCCTTCTGCAAGGCGGCTGTCTGCACCATGATAACGGGATCGTTGGTGCAGCATCCTTTGAAAAGCTGGAGCGTCGTAAAGTGCAGATTTTGAAAGAGTATGGTTATAATGCCATCCGCTCAGCACACAATCCGATCTCAAAAGGAATGCTACGAGCCTGCGACGAGCTTGGAATGTATATTATGGATGAAGCCTTTGATATGTGGTATATCCACAAGACCAAGTACGATTACTCCCGGGATTTTGAAGATTGGTATGACAAGGATCTTGCGGCAATGGTTAAAAAAGACCGGAATCATCCGTCCGTAGTTCTATATTCCACGGGAAATGAAGTGACGGAGCCTCATGAGGCTAAAGGCGTCGAGTACGCGAAGAAGATGACGAAACTGCTTCATGAACTGGATGATTCCAGACCGGTAACATCGGGGGTAAATATCATGCTCCTTATGATGGCCGCTTCCGGGAAAGCCGGATTCGTCGGAGAATCTCTGGATGCCGTTTCAGACAATAAAGCGAAGAAGCCAAAGAAAGAAAAGAAGCCCGCAAAAAAGGAGAAAGAAGAGATCTCCGGAAGTGCGCTCTTTAACATGATCATGTCCAGTGTCGGACAGCGTATGGATAAAGCGGCAACAACAAAGAAAGCAGACAAGGCAAGCATTCCGTATTGCGATGCACTGGATATCTGCGGCTACAACTATGCATCCGGCCGTTATCCGATTGAAGGGAAGCTTCATCCGGAGAGACTGCTTTTCGGCAGTGAGACGATGCACTATAATCTGGCGAAAAACTGGGCGATGGTCAAGAAATATGATTATGTGATCGGCGATTTCTGCTGGACGGCCTGGGATTATCTCGGAGAATGTGGGATCGGTGGATGGTCGCATGATCCTGGTATAAGTTTTGGAAGAAAGTATCCCTGGATTTTGGCGGACACCGGTGCGCTGGATCTGTTAGGAGATCCCACCGGACCTGCTGCCTTGGCAAAAGCCGTTTGGGGAGCGGCTGACCGGCCGGAGATTTATGTGCGTCCTGTGAGCAAACTCAGATATACGGTTGCAATGTGGAGAGGAACAAATTCCATTCCTTCCTGGTCCTTTAGGGGCAAGGATGGTATTCGCACGATCGTCGAAGTCTACACTGACGCACCCGCGGCAGAACTGTTTTTGAACGGCAAGTCTCTTGGCATCAAGAAAGCCAAAGACTATGTGGCAGAGTTTAAGGTAAAATATGAGCCAGGCGTGCTGGAAGCGAAGGCAATCTATGCAGACGGCACCGTAAAAGAGGCTCTCGCACTCATTTCTTCCACGGGAAGTTCATCCTTGGCTTTGACACCGGAAGATGAGACGATCCTTCCTGGCGAAATTGCGGTGGTTCACGTGGAGATCCAGGGCAACAACGGCGTGACGGAATCCGGCTGCGAAAAAGAAGTCGAAATCAGCGTCGAAGGCGGAGAACTGCTGGCATTCGGAAGTGCGGCGCAGAAGGCGGAAGGTTCCTTCTTGACGGGAAAATATTGGACACGTTACGGCAAGGCAATGGCGATCGTTCGCGGAGTGGAGCCTGGGAACCTGACGGTGAGGGCAAAAGCCGAAGGGGTAGAAGAAGGGATTTGTACCATTACGGTCGTGCCTCGCGCATGAAAAGATGGCTGATTAGGATATCGGGCATGTGTTTCTGTGCTTGACGAGCGCCTTCGTTGGAACTATAATGAAGGAGGTCTGAAAAGAAATGCTGCAGCGCAGCGATAGAAGAAGCACGATTGGAGGAGCTACAGATGAAAATTACTCCCGATATGTTAATTGGCGAGATTATCGCAGTTGATACGGGTCTGATCCCGGTTCTGATGGCTTCCGGTATGCACTGTGTAGGATGTCCCTCTTCGCAGATGGAGTCTTTGGCAGAGGCAGCCATGGTTCATGGCATTCCGGTAGACTATCTGGTGGACAATCTGAATGAATATCTGGAAGCAAAAGGAGAGTGAGGACTTCCCACTCTCCCTTTTAATTTCATTTCTTAAATTGTGATCTTACATGCCGGCAAGGATCTGGATTGCCTGATCTAGGACAATCGCTTCCCCGTGCTCAAGGATGTGATCCTTTTCCGTATAATTTGACGTGACCGGCGCAGCGTACTCTGCGATCATATTACAGATCTTATTGAATTCTTCCGGCGTGTGATCCGACATCTCCAGAATCAGTTCGTAATCATCCTGAGAACGATCCTTATATAAACTATTCTGTCCATGATAGAACGAAGCAATCCGTCCGGCCATGGTGATCACGGCGTCTAAGGTCGGGAACCGGTAAATGCGCGTGAGCGTTGCAGGTGTCTTGGTTTCCTCCGGGCTAAAAGGCAGTTCGTCGCCTTTTCCCTCGGTGAGGCCGTGGAACATCTTGCGCAGCTGCTCAAATGTGTTTAACACATCGTCTGCACCCAGTGCGGAGAGCTCTTCCTTGCTCTCTGCCGGCTTATGTGGTGAGGGCGTAAACTGAGAAAAGCGCGTATCCAGTTCATCCGGGTTATCAATCTTGGTGATGACAAGCACCAGATTCTCACCGGGCATCGGCGTCGCCTCGATCATCAGCGGGATGTCTTCTGCATCAAATCCAAATTGTGTAAATGCCTGTTCCATCATCTCCCGGAACAGTTCCTTGGTCTGTGGAGCACCGTAAGCTAAGTCCTTCAGACCGATATGGCGATCCGCCAGGTCCTTTCTGCTTAAGGTACAGCGGATCTGGTTCTCGCTGAGTTTTTCTATCTTCATTGTCATCGCTCCTTATCAGTGAGCAGATTTTAGCTCACAAGACAAATGAACACCTCTTCGTACCTTGAGTATAAGGATAATGTAGGAATTCGTCAACTGTCCTTTTGGTGAAATATTTATGAATGCATTGCCCCACGCAATGCAAATTGTTTCTACAAAACCGAAAATACGAATCAGGAAATGAATTAAATAATTATAAATAAGCTCTTGAAAATCACTTTAAAACAATATATAATAGTGTCACAAGGCGTTCATTTGCAATGCATTGCCATCACATTTGCGAGAAAGGAGGCGGCGAGGAGACTGTTCATTTGCTCCAAATGAGCAGAGAATCTGACCTGACATCACATGGGCAGAATCATTTTGCAAAAGAGGGCAGCAGGCAAGGAAAGCGTCTTCGTGGGACGGCGTGTTTAGGACGTTCGTGGCAAGACGATGGTTAGAAGCGGTGGTTTGACTGCATGGATCCGGCAGTCGGAAGACACGGTTGTAGAAAGATGGATGCGTCTTGCAAACTTTGGACACGCGACCTTATGCCATTGAAAGATGCCGCGGGAAGAAGTGTATCACGGGTGGGATGATCCCATTGTTGTCTGTGTGATGCGGCATTTCTATTTCCTAATCTTTACGCAGGACTGAACTCGATGTCAAACTACATCCGAACATACCGGCAGTCCTGCGTTTCCATTTCTTATGATTTATGAAAGAAGCTTTCATTCTAAAAAGGTTCGGTTGTTTTGCTCTTCGTTTTGTGGTAGAATATAAAAGTAAAATTATGTGTATGAACAAAATGCAATCGTAAGGAGACATTTTGATATGGAAGAATATACTGATCGCACGGAACGGGAAACAAGGGAACGCACCTTGAGAGACCGTAGAGAACGGGCAAGAGCGCGGGCGAGACGACGCAGAAGGAACCAGATCATCATCATTGCACTGATGGCTTTGTTGGTCTGTGGAACGATCGCTGCGATTGTGCTGATTCACAAGTACATGCCGAGCAAGGAACGAGCGGATCTTTCCGAACTTTATACGGTGGAGGAAGGAAAAGCACCGCTGTTTTTTGAGAATGAGCGTTATGAGAAGGACTGCCTGCTGGTGGACGGGGTGCCTTACGTCGATTATGAGACCGTGAGGGAGATGTTTAACAAGCGGTTTTACTGGGATGCGAATGAGAACCTGCTGATCTACACGACGCCGACCGACGTCATTAAGACGAACGTGGGGGATGCTTCCTATACCGTCAACAAGAACAAGGAGACGATGCCGCATGCGATCGTCAAGACGCAGGGCAGCGACACCTTCATTTCTCTGGAATTTGTTCAGAAGTATACCAATTTCGAATATGCAGCTTATACCGAGCCGGACCGTGTGCTTGTGACCAACAATTGGGGCACTGCTTATACGTATGCGGCGGTGAAGAAGGCGACGCAGCTTCGCATGGAGGATTCGGTTAAGAGCAGCATTATTGCAGACCTGGCGGAAGGAGCGGTGGTTCGTTTCTTTAGCTCTGAGGATGCAAAGGGAGAAGAGAATTTCGTTCTCGTGATGACTGAGGATGGACTGATCGGCTACGTGCGCCGCAAGATGCTGGATACTGCGTATGAAGATACGAAGACGCGGGCATTTGAGGAGCCGACCTATACTAGTATTACGAAAGATTATAAGATCAACCTGGCTTGGCATCAGGTAACCAACCAGACGGCGAATGAAAATCTGCTCAATGTCTTATCGAATACGAAGGGATTGACCACGATTTCCCCGACTTGGTTTACGGTCACTGACAATCAGGGCAATATCGGCTTGATCGCTAGCCA
>JAFVAL010000042.1 GCA_017480565.1 Lachnospiraceae bacterium
CGCCGTTAGACGACATTGAAGTACCGGACAGCGTTGTGGAGCCAATAATGGCTAGGGCGAGGTTTCATGGGTTAATAGAAGAGGCAATAACATTCGAGCAAATCGCGGAAGACCCGAACTATTCATCTCATTCCTACAACGCGAGAGAGATGCTCACCGCAATGCGGTCAGAAGCGCCACCCGATATGAAGCTTGCAGTCGACCACGTTCTGGCTTATTTGTTTGCTAAATCTGTTGAAGTAACGATAAATCGCCATCGCGACAACCCACAATCTGAGGTGCGCTTAACAGCCTCATATAGCACCAGCGATGCAATAGATGGTCATCTGGCATCAACCCTTGATCCAGAAAAGCATGCTGCATTGGTAAACACGATGGAGCTAGCAGAGCAATTTGGAAATGACCTGTATGGCTTTATGAAAATGGCTGGAAAGACCGATGAAGATTTCGAAGAAATCTTTACCCAGGCCGCGGTTATCGTTCAGCGGATTGGAGAGCTATACGCCCAACATGGCTTCACTCAAAAGGATACTGAATGACAAAGAGGTGAAGATGCTTGCCATTCCAAATCATCAGAAACGATATAACAAAGGTCAAAACTGACGCTATCGTTAATACGGCAAATCCGCAGCCCCGCATCGGTCGGGGCACGGACAGTGCTATCTATGCTGCAGCGGGTGAAGACGCTCTTTTGGAAGCGAGAAGAGCAATCGGCGAGATTGCTCCTGGACATGCTGCTTACACAGATGCATTCCACCTTGATGCAAAATACATTATCCACACTGTTGGTCCCGTATGGATTGACGGCGATCACGGAGAACGGGACATTCTGCGATCCTGCTATGAACAGTCCCTTGCCCTGGCCGATCAGCTAAAGTGCAAGAGCATTGCGTTTCCGCTTATCGCCACCGGCACATACGGTTTCCCGAAAGATGAAGCTCTGCATATCGCCCTGTCAGAGATCCAGCGTTTCTTGCTGACGCACGAGATGAAAGTCACCATTGTCGTGTTCGATCGAAAGGCGCTGGAGCTTTCGGAAGGCCTTGTGGGCGGGATAGAGCAGTTCATCGACGATCATACTGCCCAAGCCCTACATGCCAAAGAGCGCGGTTAAAACAGGGCCAGAATGTCTCGCCGCCGCAAAGCTGCCGTAGATGAAGAGCCTATGATGTACGGCAGCATCAGTGGTATATCTGCGCCCATCGCACGTGAAGAAACACTTGCCGACGAAGAGGACCTTGAGCTTGCTCTTGCGCCGACTGCTGCAATCCCAGATTTAGCAGGCAAGAGCCTGGATGAAATTCTCGACGATGCAGGCGACAGTTTCCAGCAGCGGCTTTTGAAGCTGATCGACGAGAGCGGGATGGATGACGTGACGGTATACAAGAAGGCCAACATCGACCGTAAAGTGTTCTCCCGTATCCGCTGCAAGCCGGATTATAAGCCTAAGAAGAGAACCGCCCTGGCTTTTGCTATTGCTCTGGAACTAGATATGCCAACGATGACGGATCTCTTGTCCCGAGCGGAGATCGCGCTTTCTCCCAGCAGCACCTTTGATCTGATCATCACATATTTCGTCACGAACAAAAATTACGATATATTCGAGATCAACGCGGCCTTGTTCAAATACGGTCAGCCCATCCTGGGTGAATAAACGGAGTGGTCATTTGTCGTTTGGCAAACGACCACTTCTTTTTTCTTGCCTGCTATACTGTGACCAGAAAGAAAAAAAGAGGGGGGCATGACAATGGTCACACTGGAAGAAGCGCGACAGATCGCAGCAGTCTGGCTGAAGGATATCAGCGGCTGCACGGAATTTACCACCGCCTACGCCTTTTATAATCCGAGGACCGAGAATTCTATCGGTGGTCCTGATGCCTCTGTAGTCGTGATGAAGGAAACCGGAAAACGCTGTGGCTTCACGGAGTTCATCATGAAATATGGCGGCGGCAAAATGATCCGTGAAATCAAGTTTTGAAAAGGAGGAGCAGAAATGTACGGAGCACTTTTGGGCGACATGATCGGTGCGCCCTATGAATTCGATAGAGGGAACAAGACAAAGGAGTTCCCGCTCTTTTGCGAGTATTCCCATTTCACCGATGATTCGGTCATGACGATTGCGGTGGCGGAAGCCCTGTTGGACTACCAGTTCCGGGAGGATGAAGATATCAAGACCGGGCTCATTGAGAGCATGCGGAAATGGGGCAAGAAGTACCCCAACGCCGGATACGGACGCAAGTTCTACCATTGGCTTCACGCCAGGCATCCCGAGCCCTATGGCAGCTACGGCAACGGTTCAGCCATGCGCGTCTCTTCCGCGGGCTGGCTGTTTGACACGCTGGAGCAGACCCGCCACATGGCGCGGCTGACAGCCGAGGTCACTCACAACCATCCTGAGGGCATCAAAGGCGCAGAGGCCACGGCCAGCGCAATCTTCCTGGCGCGTACCGGTCACAGCAAAGATGAGATTAAAGAGTACATCGTGCAGGAGTTCGGCTACGATCTCTCCCGCACCTGCGATCAGATCCGTCCGGGATACTATCACAACGAAAGCTGCCAGAAGACCGTGCCGGAAGCGATCACCGCTTTCCTGGAAGGCACGGATTTTGAAGACGTCATCCGCACGGCTGTCTCGCTCGGC
>JAFVAL010000043.1 GCA_017480565.1 Lachnospiraceae bacterium
TGAAATGGTGTAACATTTAATAAAGGGATTCGGTGAGCAGATTGCGAAAAATCCTTTGTTTTCAACGGTTTCAGAGGATTTCATTAAAGCCCTATAATCAGCGGCAAACGCCTATGATTTCGGGAAATTCAAATTCCAGTTTGTGGGGGTGATATAGTGAATAATTACAATGAAGATTTCTGGAAAGCGTTGGATGAGTTAGTGAACTCTTCAGAAATCGTTATTGACAGGCCGAAAGGTTCCGCACATCCCAAGTTTCCCGATTTTATCTATCGTGTTGACTATGGATATTTGAAAGATACCACCTCTATGGATGGTGCAGGAATTGACGTATGGGTCGGAAGTGGTGATAAAAAGGTCGATGCCATCATGTGTATTGTTGATTTGATGAAGAAAGATTCAGAAATCAAGATACTGATCGGATGCACGGAAGAAGAGAAAATGGAAGTGTACCGAACACACAATGAAACACAGTATATGAAAGGTATAATGATTCTTAGATAGCTTCCGGTTTCAAGAGGAAATGTGCTTGCGTCTGGTAATACATTTGCTGCGCATGAATGGATGAAGAAAATTTATGAGGACGTGAAGTCCGATTTCAGATAGAAAGAATCATATTTATCAAACCGACAGGCATGAGGCACGGAGACATGATGAAAACGATTTTTGACACATACAAGATGATGGAATGGTTTGGAAAGGTTCAGTGGGAGCAAGAAGATAAAAGCATGATTTAACATGGAGATTCATATGGAAAAGCTTACATTTATCACATTGAGAGAGAATCCTTCTCTCAAGGAGATGGCTGCGGAATGGTTCCACAGTAAGTGGGGCGTGCCGAAAGAAGCATATTTGGAATGCATGGAAAGCTATCTGAATCATGAAACAGAGTACGGATGGTATTTGTGCATGGATGGAGATCAGATCGTCGGTGGGATGGGGGTGATTGAAAATGATTTCCACGACCGGAAAGATTTATCTCCAAATGTCTGCGCAGTTTATACGGAAGAGGCGTATCGCTGCAGAGGGATTGCGGGACGATTGCTTGATCTGACGGTAAATGATTTGAAGGACAAAGGCATTTCACCGGTTTATCTGGTGACCGATCATACCGGCTTCTATGAGAGATATGGATGGGAGTTTCTCTGTATGGTGCAGGGAGACGGAGAACCGGATATGACGAGAATGTACATTCATCGATAATTTCACGCAAAATAGGGATTTCAAAATGAGAGTGTTAGATACGCATGGGATCACTTATATTGAGCCGGTGCCGGAGGGAACATCGGAATGGTATTGCGGAATCAGTTATGAGCACGGTGATCTGTATGAGGCGGAGGAAGTGTTTCAAGCAGGAGAGCCTTTGGAGGGCAATTCTCTGTGCCTGATTCATTATCCGGACGGTGAGGTGTTTTGGCCGGTTCCGAAACAGGCTGGGACATATACCGAAAAGCCAGTGTTTTTGGAGGGGCAAATCTATCTTCTGAACGTGGATTTTGAAAATGGTTGCATCCGCATTTTTTGCTTTGAATGCGAGAGCCATGAAGTGAAGCTGTTTCAGGAACTGCCTCTTTCTAGTGTAAAGAGTTGCTATAATCTTAAGCTTCACACCTCGCCTCTTTGCCTGACGAGGCAGGGAGAGGAAGATGTGTTTGAAATCATCTGGCCGGAACGAATTCATTTTGCAATGGGTGCGCATGAAAGCTTCTTTTTGCGGGACGGAGAGAAACTGTATTTTGCGAAATGGTATGAGGAAGGGGAAGGACCAGACTACCGATACTGGGAGGAGACGGTGGTGCGTGATTTAAGCGGGAATCATTTAGAGACGCTTCCAGGCGATATTCAGGTCATGCCAAATGGTGAAAAATGGCACCTAAGTTGAGGGGTAGCGTGAAATGAGGTTTTTATGAGGGAATCAAAGAAATCTTTGTTCAATTTTACATTGCTGCCGGTGGTATTTTCACTGGCTTGGCCGACGATGCTTGAGCAGATCATGGCCACTGCAGTGCAGTACATTGATACTGCGATGGTCGGATCTTTGGGCACCGCGGCAACTGCTTCGGTCGGGGCGACAACCACGGTCAACTGGATGATCGGAAGCACGATTTCCGCATTTGGCATCAGCTTTCTCGCTTACATTTCTCAGGCCTTCGGGGCAAAAGAAACGGAGAAAGCAAGGCACGCCGCATCGCAGGCGGTGCTCGCGGTACTCGTGCTGGGGGTGTTTTTTACTGCCCTTACGCTGGGACTCAGCGGTCAGGTACCGGTCTGGATGCAGGTGGATCCAGCGATCCGAGACACGGCTGCAAGGTACTTCTTCATCTTGTATACGCCGATGCTTGCGAGAACCGCAACGATTATATTCGGCACAGTGTTACGGGCAGCAGGAGATACGAAGACGCCGATGCGGGTCGGTATTTTAGTCAATCTGATCAATGTAGTTGGGAATTTTCTTCTCATCTATGAGCCGAGAACAGTCGTTTTGTTTGGAAGAAATGTGGCGATCTGGGGCGCTGGCTGGGGTGTGATTGGTGCTGCGGCAGCGAGTGCATTTTCCTTTGTGGTCGGAGGCTTGGCGATTACGATTGCATTGTTCAGACATCCAAATGTGTCACCGAAAGGGCTATCGATCGCACCAGACCGGGAAGTGCTCCTGCCTTGCTTGAAGGTTGCATTTACCAACATGCTGCAGAGGTTCGGGACATCGTTCGGATACGTTGCATTTGCCGCGATGATCAACTCGCTCGGAGAGCTCTCGACCGCTGCGCATACGGTTGCGAATACCGTGGAATCCGCGTTTTATATCCCAGGTTATGGAATGATGGCTGCCGCAGCGACACTCACCGGAAATGCAATCGGTGCGAGAAATCAGCGGCAGATGAAAGATCAAGCCAGACTGATCATCGCGCTGGAAGTCATGATGATGATTGTCACTGGAAGCCTGCTGTTTATATTCGCACCAAAGATGGTGCAGATCTTCAGCAAAGATCCGGAAGTGATCAAGCTGGGAAGCACGGTGCTGCGCATGGTGGCCTGCTCGGAGCCGTTCTACGGCGTCTCGATTGTGATCGAAGGCATGCTGCAGGGTGCAGGAGAGACGGTGGCTCCGTTTTTGTTTAATATCTCCGGCATGTGGGGCATCCGGATTGTGGGTACATTTATCTGCACGCAGTTGCTTGGCATGGGACTTGTGTCCGCGTGGGCATGCATGATTGGACATAACTTGTTGTTGTTTGTACTTTATGTGATCTATTACCGGAGGGGAAAGTGGAACCCCTTTGGGAGAGAGAAGTAAGGAAATAGCCGTCCGTGAGGGCGGCTATTTGCGTAGAATCCTTTACCAATCTAACAATTCTTACTCATCAAAGACAAGCTCTCGCCAGTTTTTTACTCGGAGTTCTTCTGGGATGATCGGGTAACCGAAGACGGCTTCGATGCAGTCTGCGTAGTAGTTGAGTTTTGCAAGCAGGTGCGGGCAGTTTGCGTAGTTGACGTAGGATTGCTCGCGGCACATTGCATTTTCAAAGAGGCGGGCGCGGTCTTCGCCTGCGTTTGTGCAGGAATAGTTGTCTATGTAGTAGACATTCTTTTCATCAGTGCTAAAGTACGTCAGCTGCCAGAGTTTTTCGTTGCCGAATTCGGCGTAATTGTAGGAATATTGGTCTCCGTAGATCTCGGGGTCGGGGCCGAGCTTCTCCCAGACTTCATAGTCGTAAATGCTTTCGCCTGGCTTATAGATCAGCCGGTTTTCGATCGCGTGGGAGAGTTCGTGGTGGAGCGAGGAGGTTGCAGAGTAAGGCGATTCGATGCTTAGCATGATGATGTAAGCTTCGTCGGTTACACTCTGGAAACCGCCTGCAAAATCCAGCGAAGAGCCGTCTCCGCGGCCGCGGATGGATCCTGTGAGGTAGAGAATGACCTTGTCCGGTCCATCTTCCGTTTTGGTCATTTTCTCGAAGAAATCGGCAGGATATTTTGCGAGTTCGGTGTCGACCATCGTGAGGGCTTCCTCGATGATTGCTCTGCGGTTTTCCGCACTGATCAGGTAATCGCCGTAGAGCTGCTTGCATTCATCGGAGATGCGAATGTCGAGTCCATACTTCTCACCGATTGCGGTTGCGCGTTCCTTCAGATCTGCGTATTGCGGCCAAACTTCTCCTGGGAAGAGTTGTTCCATGGAATACTCGCTAGGAATCTCCCCAACGTGGCCGAGATCTCCCTCTTTGACTTCTGCCCGCATGGTTTCGGCATACGGATCTTCCTCGGTGGTTTTCGAGAAATCTACGATGTAGAATTCATTTCCCAAAGTGCCTTGTCCATAGATGAGAAGCCTCCCGTCCGACAGTTCGATCGGCGCGCAGGGTTGGAAGATGTAATGCGTCCCCATGTCGTAGGTGGCATAGCCAAGCTTTTCTCCGGTATGTGTGTCAAACATGGTGACATACATCTGTAGATTCTGCGTCTCTCCATCCGGAGAGTTGAAGTACATATGGGTAAATTGCACCAGGCGGTCATTGTCCGGCCCTAGGAAGGTGACATAGGTATCGTAGCCATCCTCGGAAAAAGTCTGATCATTGGTGATGGTGATGCTGCGGCCATCCAAGTAATAGGTCTTCTTATAGGCATAATCTGCACCAGTGATGTCTTCATAGGAATAGTAGGTCGGACCAAGATCGAAATAACCGGGGTCACTATCTGGTTTCAGATAACGGATCGATCCATCGGTGGTATCGATGACTGCGGCGTAATCTAACAGATCCATCATGCGGCAGTAGATTTGCACATAATCTTTGTCGCCCTGCGTGAATGCACCGTAGAGAGACTCGAAGATAAGATCATCTTTATAGGAGAGTTCCTGCGCCTCGGAGAGCGAGCCGTCTGCACCGATGGTCTTATAAACCAGAGCGCCATCGTCGACGTAATAGACGTGCTCCTTGGTCATCTCGTGGAACGTCCATTCTTCCTCCTCCATCTCACTGTGACGCAGCATGGTACCTTTTGTGTCGTAGAGATAGGTGTCAACCTTCTGTACATCCCAGGTCTCTTCATCGTAGGTGTAATCAAGGACGCTGAGATTGTGGCCGTCAGATTTCAAGGTCACCAGATCTTTGACAGGGATCGGTTCGGTCTTTTCACCAGTCACGGGGTCATAGACCATGAAGTATTCTCTGGAAATGTATTCGAAGTCCGGGTTATCCCAGTAAGGATCGATACCACTGTTGGGGTTGATGAATACATTTCCCAAGGTGTAGGTGATAAAGAGCTTTCCATCATCCCCTGGGAGAACGTTTAGAAGACTGACGTATTGATCGCCAACGTGGGCTTCTAAGGAAAGGCTGCCAAGCAGTGCGATGGAACCGTCCTCGTTGTGGTACGGGGAAGTCTCCGGGGCATCCTCCCATGTATGAAGGCCGATCAGACCCGGGAAGGTGGCTGGTTCCGTCGTCGGCTCTTCTGTGGTAGATTCCAGCTCATTCGTTGTCTCCTCTAGCGTTGTCGTCTCTGGCTCTTCGGAGCGTTTTTGACAGCCAACGGCGAGAATCAGACAAAGCAAGAATAAAAGAAAAGATAAATGTCGTTTCATCATGTTTCTACTCCTAAACTGTGGTTTATGTGTGGAACCTTGCTGTTAAAGCCATTATACGCATTTTCCGAAAGAAGAACAAGAACTTGAAAGCAAAACTGATCGGGGGTATGATAAGATTCAGAAAGTGATAAGAAATGTCATCATTCGGTTATAGATTTGTGATAGGAGGGCAATCAGTTTGGGACAGTTTTATGACGCAGTGTGCGAGCGCATGATGCGGTATGCGAAGGTGGATACGCAGTCTTCGAGGGAGAGCAGGAGCACACCGACGACGGAGAAGCAAAAAGAACTCGGATGGATGCTTTATGATGAGCTTTGCCGGATGAGCTGTGAGCCGGGCAATTACCATGATGTGGAAGTAAATTATTACAGGAATACGTGCATCGTGATCGCAAAGATCAAGGCGAACATGGAAGGCGGAACGCCGGTCGGGTTGATCGCGCATATGGATGTGTCTCCGGATGCACCCAGTGAGTGGGTGATGCCGCGGGTGGTGAAAAATTATGACGGCGGCGACATCATTTTAAATGAAGGCATGCAGATTGTGATGCATGCGAGTGAATTTGAGAATCTGGCGCAGTATGTCGGGCAGGATCTGATTGTGACGGACGGTACGACGCTGCTTGGCGGGGATGATAAGGCCTCGATCGCCTCGATGATGACGATGGCGGAGTACTATATTACGCACCCGGAAGTGAAGCATGGATTGATTGTGCTTGCCTTTACGCCGGATGAAGAGGTTGGTGGGCTGGCAAAAGACCTGGATCTGGAGGCATTTGAGGCGAAAGCGGCTTATACGTTAGATGGAGATCATCTGGGTTATTACATCGATGAGACATTTAATGCATACGCTGCGAAGGTGTGGATTCAGGGACGCTCTGTCCACCCGGGAACCGCCAAAGGCAAGATGATCAATGCGATCGATGTCGCGCAGGAGTTTTTGGCTTTGCTTCCCGAGAAGGAAAAGCCTCAATATACCGAAGGGAGAGAAGGGTTCTTCCACGTGCATGGAATGCAGGGCACGTGTGAGTCTGCAACGATTGAGATGATTCTGCGAGACTTTGACGCAGATGGTATGGAAGCCCGGATTGCGGTTCTTGAGAATGCGTTAAAGGTGCTCAATGACCGGTACGGGGAAGGCACGGTGGAGGTCGAACTGACGGAAGAGTACCGTAACATGAAGGAGATCATCGATACAGTTCCTTATCTGGTGTCGAATCTGAAACAGGCGATCGCAGACTGTGGGATTGAGCCAAAGACAGCGCCTTTCCGCGGTGGTACGGATGGATCTGCGCTTACCTGGCGTGGGCTTCCTTGCCCGAATCTAAGCGCCGGTTATGAAAATGCACACGGCCGGTTCGAGTACGTGCCCATCCAATCAATGGAGAAAAATGTCGAGATTCTGATTCGCCTGTGCGAGTTATATGCGGGAATTTAATCTACAGAAGTAGAATGATAAGAAAAAGGGAAATATAATGAATAAGAATGTAAAATCATCTATCTATCCACCCCGTTTTTGGCCGGCGCTGATCATCTTTAGTCTGACCGGACAGGTCGCCTGGGTCGTGGAGAATATGTATTTTAACGTGTTCATTTACAAAATGTTCCAGGCAAGCGCGGAGGAGATCTCTCTGATGGTCGCGGCGTCCGCGGTGATGGCGACGCTGACGACGGTTCTGATCGGCGCGCTCTCAGATAAGATTGGAAAGCGGAAGATCTTTATCTGCGGCGGCTACATTTTATGGGGCATCTCGATTCTTTGCTTTGCCTTCATCCGCGCGGACGTGATTGCAGCGCTCTTTGGCGGGGCGGCTTCGGTTGCAGCGACCGGTGTGACCTTGGTCATTGTGATGGACTGCGTGATGACATTTTTCGGATCGAGTGCAAATGACGCGTGCTTTAATGCGTGGCTGACCGATGCGACGGAGAAGGGTGGCCGCGGGGCAGCGGAAGGCGTCAACGCGATGATGCCTCTGATTGCGATCTTGGTTGTCTTTGGCGGGTTTATGTCCTTTGATCTAAACCGCGCGGAGAGCTGGGTGAGCATCTATCTGATCATCGGTATCACTGTCATGATTATCGGTCTTCTGGGTCTTGTTTTGATCGCAGAGACAGGGGTCAAGAAGGAGGAGAACCAGGACTACTGGGGCAACATCCTCTACGGCTTCCGGCCGACCGTGGTGAAGGCAAATCCGACCCTTTACCTGACCTTGTTCGGATTCGTGATCTTTAATATCGCGATTCAGGTCTTCATGCCTTACCTGATTCTTTACTATGACGTCTCGCTGGGGCTTGATAATTACGTGATCATCATGGCACCTGCGATCATCCTCGCAGCGGTGGTGACCGTGTTTGCGGGCAAATATTATGACAAAGTTGGGTTTTATCGCTCGGTGATTCCAAGCCTCGGACTTCTGATGGCCGGATTTGTGATCTTGTTTTTCTTTAAACAGACGTTGCTCGTCTTCATCGGCTCGCTTTTGATGATGAGCGGGTACTTGAGCGGAATGGCGGTCTTTGGTGCGATGATCCGTGAACGGATTCCTGCGGGAAAGGCCGGGATGTTCCAGGGACTTCGTATCTTTGCGCAGGTGTTGATTCCAGGTGTAATCGGTCCGTACATCGGTGCGCTGGTGCTGCGTGGGGCAGAGAAGATCGTCAATGACGACGGTACGACTTCCTTTGTGCCCAATGCGAATGTCTTTTTGGCCGCGCTTGTGGTTGCTGTGATTCTGATGATTTTGATTGTTTGGAAGAAGAACGCGTTTAAGGAGAAATGATGAGGCAGAAGATTCACCCTTTGATGACGGAGGCGGGCGAGGCCTTAAAAGGCGCACCTTGGCAGGAATATCCGAGGCCGCAGCTCGTGCGGGACTCGTATTATAACCTAAATGGCCTGTGGGATTTTGCGGTGACCTCCGGGGAGGAAGCGCCTGCCAGATATTTTAGAAAAATCTTGGTTCCCTTTGCGCCGCAGAGTCAGCTCTCCGGGCTTGCCATGGACATTCCGGATGGCAGTTATCTGTGGTATAAGAGAACATTTACCCTGCCCGAAGAAGAGCTAAAAGAACGTGTGCTTTTGCACATCGGGGCGGCGGATCAGGTGGCTCGGGTGTATGTGAACGGATATTTCATCGCAGAGCATCAGGGTGGTTATCTGGAGATGATCTGCGATATCGCCTCCGCCCTTGTCCCCGGGGAAAATGAACTCGTCATCCGGGTCTTTGACAAGCTTGGCGACTACATTTATCCCTACGGAAAGCAGACGTTAACGCGCGGCGGCATGTGGTATACCCCGGTTTCCGGGATCTGGAAGAGCGTGTGGATCGAGAGCGTGCCGCAGGATTTCATCACGCGGATTGAGATGGAGCATTCAGGTGATGTGGTGAAACTAGTTTTCTGGGGCTGCATCTCCGGGGGAACGGTGACGCTTGCAGGAAAGACTTACATGTTTGACTATGATACGGTGGAGATCCCATTAGAGGCGCCGAGATTCTGGTCACCGGAAGATCCCTATCTGTATGAGTTTACAGTGCAGGCTGGGAAAGATGAAGTGAAGTCTTACTTTGCGCTTCGCACGATTTCGAAGGAAGTGATCGGGGGGATTCCAAGGATTTGTCTCAATGGCAAGCCTTATTTCTTCCACGGGCTTTTGGACCAGGGATACTGGAGTGATGGTCTTTTGACACCTGCATCTCCGTCGTGTTATGCGGAAGAGATTACGAAGCTAAAAGCACTTGGCTTTAATACGCTTCGCAAGCACATTAAGATTGAGGATGAGCGGTTTTATTATGAGTGCGACCGGCTTGGCATGGTGGTCTTTCAGGACATGGTGCAAAACGGCGCGTATTCATTCTTTACGGATACCGCGCTGCCGACCGCGGGCGGCCTAAAAAGAGACGATACCAAGATGCATACCGATCCGGCGACGCGGAAAGCATTTATCCGCGCGATGGATGAGACCGTGCTTACGCTGAAGGCGCATCCCTGCATTTGTTACTGGACGATCTTTAACGAAGGCTGGGGACAGTTTGACAGCAGTGCGATGTATGAGCGGTTAAAAGCGCTTGACGATACCAGGTTGATCGATTCTGCGTCCGGGTGGTTTTTAGGCGGCAGGACGGATGTCGAGAGCAGACACGTGTATTTTAGGAATCCAAAGTCTATTGTGAGCGATAAGCCGTTTGTGCTCTCGGAGTTTGGCGGCTATGCTTGGAAGCCAGCGGGACATTGTTTTAACACGACGTCGACCTACGCATACGGGGCATATCGGACGAGAGAAGATCTGGTGAAAGCATTTGTAAAGCTGTATGAGAAGCATATTTTGCAAATGATTCCGAAGGGGCTTTGTGCGGCAATCTATACGCAGGTTTCGGATGTCGAAGATGAGACGAATGGCATCTTTAGCTATGACCGCAAGGTACAGAAGATTCTGCCGGAAGAGTTTGCGGCAGTCTCCCAGAAGCTTAAGGATGCGATGGCTGCAGTGGAGGAAGGAAGATGAGGAAAACGGTATGTGTCACCGGAGCTTCCCGGGGCATTGGAAAAGCGATTGCGGTGGAGTTCGCAGAGCACGGCTATCAGGTGGTGATCAACTGCGTGAAGCGAAAAGAAGCGCTTCTGGAGGCGAAGGCGCAGATCGAAGCGTTAGGCGTCCCTTGCCTGGCCATCGTCGGTGATGTCGGAGATCCGGCCTTTGTGAAAGAAATGTTTGCGCAGGTCTGCGAGACATTTGGCAGCGTGGATGTGCTGGTAAACAATGCGGGCATCAGTTATGTCGGATTGCTGACCGACATGACAGAGGAAGAGTGGGAGCGCATCGTGAGGACGAATCTTTCCTCTGTGTTTCACTGTTCTCAGGCGGTCATTTCTGACATGGTGCAGAGAAAAGAAGGAAAGATCATCAATATCTCCTCCGTCTGGGGAAACGTGGGCGCATCCTGTGAAGTTGCCTATTCTGCGACCAAGGGAGGCGTAAATGCCTTTACCAGAGCGCTTGCGAAAGAACTGGCACCTGCTAATATTCAGGTCAATGCAGTGGCCTGTGGTTTTATCGATACCGAGATGAACAGACACCTCTCAGATGAGGAGTTGATCGACTTAATGGAAGCGCTCCCAGCAGGCCGTGCGGGGCGTGCCAAAGAGGTGGGAGCATTCGTCTATGCGCTTGCCGAAGGGCACGATTATCTCACCGGACAAGTCATTTCCTTTGATGGCGGATGGATTTAAGAAGAATTTAAGATTTATATGGCAGAAAAAGGCGAAAAACGGTGGTTTTTCGCCTATTTAAGGTTGACGTAGACGACAGTTGTGGTATAATGAGGATGCTATTTAACAATTTTGTAACATTTTTATTCGGGTGATCCCTATGAGAATTCAGCTGGAACATTTGCATAAAACAGCGGTGGATGGAAGCTCGTTCATCCGCGACTTGAATTTAGAGATTGAAGAGAAAGAGTTTGTGGCACTTGTGGGACCACGCGGATGCGGGAAGTCCACGGTGCTTCGCGTGATCGCGGGTCTTGAGCAGATTCAGTCCGGTGCGATCTCGATCGATGACCGGAGGGTGGAGTCCCTGGAGCCAAAGGATCGCCATGTTTCCATGATTTTTTCCAACAGTACCCTGATGCCGGATATGACCGTGCAGGAGAACATGGCCTTTCGGTTAAAGCAGCGGAAGATCCCGAAGGAAGAATGCCTCTTTATGGTGAGGGAAGCCGCAGAACTTCTGGGGATCACACATTTGTTAAAAAAGAAGCCAAGAGCGTTAAGCCCGCTGGAGACACAGAAGGTGATTCTTGGCAGGGCGGTCGCAGGCAAACCGCGAGTACTTCTTCTAGATGATCCTTACGCGGCATTAGATGAGAAGCTGAAGCTTGAGATGCACTTTGTGGTATCCCTTTTGTTCCAGCAGATGGATACGACGATTGTTTATTCGACCAATGATCCGATGACGGCGATGGCGCTTGGCACAAAGATTGTGGTCATGGATGCCGGGCACGTGGTGCAAAAAGATGAGCCGATGGCGATCTATGAACAGCCGGGGACACTCTTTGCCGCGGAGCTCTTTGGGCAGCCGCCGATCAATGTTTGGGACGCAAAGGTGATACGCGAAGATGGGCAGATCTGCTTAAGTGTCGGAAAGTACGCGCTGCCGCTGCCTACGAAAACCGCGAAACTATTAGAGGCGAAGGGATATCTTGAGAAAGAGGTCATTGCCGCGATTCGACCGGAGAATATCGAGGACGAAGAGATCGTGCTGGAGACCATGCAAATGTGGCAGGTGAGCGCACAGGTGCTGGTCAGACAGATGCTGGGCGCGGTGGCTTACCTGGAACTGCGCATCGGTGAGATGACGATGGTGGCTTCGGTCAATCCCAGAACCGCAGCTTCTCCGGGACAAAAGATCAAAGTGGTTTTGGATCTTCGCAAGATTTTGCTCTTTGACAAGCAAAGCAGGACGATTGTAACAAAGTAGAGACAGATTCTGCAAATGCAATTCCTGCGGTTTTGTGCAAGTTGCACAAAAAAGAACATGCATTTTTGTTTACTTTTACCAAAGTCAGTGTTATGATAGCAATGTTTGCGTGTTCAGATTGAACAAAATACATAACATTGGGATGAGGTTACTATCTATGATATCGAATCAGGTATTACAGAGCCTAATTGAAGGAATGGGCAATATCACACGTACACAACTTTGTGTCGTGGATATGCAAGGGAAGGTCGTTGCATCGACGATGGAAGACGCGGAGAGCTTAAGCGCTTCTGCGATTTCATTTGCACAATCACAGGCAGATTCACAGACCATGCAGGGATGCCAGTACTTTAAGGTGTTCGATGAAGAGCTGCTGGAATATGTCGTGATTGCAAGAGGAGAGAAGGAAGACGTCTACACAGTGGGCCGTCTGGCTGCTTTCCAGATTGCGAATCTCCTGGTTGCCTACAGAGAGCGCTACGACAGAGACGGCTTTATCAAGAACCTTCTGCTTGACAATCTGCTTTTAGTCGATATCATCAACCGTTCGAAGAAGCTGCACATCGCAGAGGATGTGCGCCGCATTGTCTTCGTGATTGAGACGAAGAACGAGAAGGATACCAACGCGATGGATATCCTGCGTGGATTGTATGCCGGAAGAGCGAAGGACTTTATCACGACTGTGGATGCGAAGAATATTATCCTGGTGCGGGAGTTAAAGCCTTCTGAGAGCTATCCGGAGATGACGCAGGTTGCACGCACGATTCTGGATACGGTCAACACCGAAGCTATGACGCAGGTGCATGTGGCTTACGGGACGATCGTGCATCACATCAAGGACGTTTCGCGTTCCTACAAGGAAGCGAAGATGGCGCTCGATGTCGGAAAAATTTTCTACAGTGAGCGCGACGTGGTTGCCTACAACAACCTTGGTATTGGCAGACTCATTTACCAGCTGCCGATTCCGCTTTGTAAAATGTTTCTGCGCGAGGTTTTCGAAGGCCACGAATCAGAGGAGTTTGACGAGGAGACGATCACTACGATCAACAAGTTTTTCGATAACAGTCTGAATGTATCGGAGGCGTCCCGTCAGCTATATATTCACCGAAATACACTGGTTTACCGTCTGGAGAAAGTGGAGAAGGCCACGAACCTAGACATCCGCCAGTTTGACGATGCCATCACCTTTAAGATTGCTATGATGGTATCGAAATATATGAAATATTTAGAAGAAAATCCATTCTAAAGAAGAAAGGACATGTATATGGAACCAACCAGATTCAGCAGTGATGAAGCAAAACGCGAACTTGACGCGAATTTGGAAGCACTCCTTGCAGAACTTGCCGAGGAGGAAAGCGAGAAAGACATCGACGAGGCGATGGAGCGGGAGATGAACTCCTTAGCTGACGATGCCAACGCGGGGGATTTCGGTGAGATTCCGGAAGAAGTGCTGGCGGTGCAGGAGCTGCTTGCCGAGGAGAAAAAGGAAGAGGAAGCTGCGGCTTTGGAAGATGAAAAAGAAGCCGCAGAGAAATATGAGACCGATGCCTTAGAAGAGGCGGAGGAAGAGGCAAAAGATACACAGCCGATCCGCCGCGTCGAGGATGTCAAGGACATTGCGGAACCGGTCATTCTGATGGAAGACGTGGTCAAGGATTTCCCGAACGGAACGCACGCACTCAAAGGTATCAGCTTAACGATCCGAAAAGGTGAGTTTGTCTTCCTTGTGGGACCGAGCGGATCCGGCAAGTCTACATTTATCCGGCTTTTGTTAAAAGAGCTGGAGCCGACTTCCGGCAAGATTTATATCAACACCAAGGATCTGACGAGAATGAAGCGCCGTGCGGTGCCGAAGTATCGCCGTGGCATCGGTGTTGTCTTCCAGAACTTCAGACTGTTACGTGACAGAAATGTCTACGAGAACGTCGCATTTGCCCAGAGAATCATCGGTGTTCCGGGCATTAAGCTTCGCAAAAATGTCAACGAGATGCTTCGCATGGTAGGCCTCTACGAGAAGCAGAAGAGCTTCCCGAAGGAGCTCTCCGGCGGTGAGCAGCAGAGAGTGGCGATCGCAAGAGCACTGGTCAATAAGCCGGTCATTTTGCTGGCAGATGAGCCGACCGGTAACCTGGATCCGAAGATGTCCTGGGAGATTATGCAGCTGTTAGAAGAAATCAACCGCAACGGTACGACGGTCGTGGTCGTGACGCACAACCGCGATATCGTAAACCGCATGCGCAAGCGCGTGATTACCCTGCACAAGGGTGTCATCGTCAGCGATGAGAAAAAAGGTGGGTATTCTTATGAACGCTAGTAATATCGGATATAGTATCAAACAAGGATTTAAAAACATTTACCATAACAGACTGTTTTCATTGGCTTCGATCGGAACCATCGCAGCTTGCCTGTTCTTGTTCGGCATTTTCTACTTCATGCTCTCCAATCTGACCTACATGATCAGTGAGGCGGAGACCTCCGTCGGCGTGACCGTTTTCTTTGATGAAAACTTAAGCGATCAGAGGATCAAGGAGATTGGAAATGAGATCCGCAAGCGCCCCGAGGTCGCAAAGATCGAGTACACTTCTGCAGAGGAAGCCTGGGAGAAGGTAAAGCAGGATATGTTTGATGGAAGAGAAGAACTGGCGGAGTCGTTTGGAAACGACAATCCGTTACGGGATTCTGCATCCTATGGGGTGTACTTAAGGGACGTCTCGAAGCAATCGCAGCTGGTTGCCTATATTGAATCGCTTGAGGGCGTGCGGCAGGTAAAAAGCTCTGATACCACCGCGGAAGGGCTGTCGACATTTAACAAATTGGTGGGCTATGTCTCGATCGCGATCATCGTGATCTTGATTGCGGTTGCAGTCTTCTTAATCAGCACAACGATTTCGATGGGTATCTCGGTGAGAAAAGATGAGATCGCGATCATGAAGCTGATCGGTGCGACGGATTTCTTTGTCAGAGCGCCTTTCATCGTGGAAGGCATTCTGATCGGTGCGATCGGTACAATCTTAACGCTGATTCTTCTGTGGTTCCTGTACCGTAAGATTATCACCTACATCTCCGAGAAGTTCCTGCTCTTATCCGGCGTGTTGAACTTCTTAGATGTGAAGACCGTGTTTGTCCAGCTCATTCCGATCGCGTTCGGTCTGGGGCTTGGCATCGGTTTACTCGGCAGTCTGATTACGGTGAGAAAACATTTGCGTGTGTGATTTCATAAAGTTCTACTAAGATAGAAAAATTTATTACAAAATGCAATAAAAATGCCTGAAACCCTTGCATTTACAGGGAAAGGGTGTATACTTTATATTAGCTATGTTTACAGATATTCTGTAGTAATGAATGACATTTGAGAAATGGAGGTCGAATCTTGATGAAGCATATCAGCCGAAGAATTCTTGCATTGGTTCTGGCGATCGCGCTTCTTGGCAGCGGAATCGGTGCTGTATCGAGATATGTGGCCGCCGATGCAGCGACGATCAGTGCAACGAAGGAAAAGATCAGTGAACTTGAGAAAAAGAAGAGCGATCTGCAAAAGAAGATCAAGTCGCTTGAGTCTGAGAAAAACGATATCATCAATTATATCTCGAAGCTGGATGCACAGCTGACGGAGCTTGAGACAGATCTTGCCAAGACGGAAGATAATATCAGCGATACCACGAGACACCTCAATTTGACCAAGTCAGAGCTTGCGCAGGCACAGCATGATGAGAGAGAACAGTATGCGAACATGAAGTCGCGCATCAAGTTCATGTATGAAAACGGAGGCTCGGATTACCTGGAAGTGCTTCTCGGTGCTACGGATTTCTCGGATCTGTTAAACCGTACAGAGTATATCGGCAAGATCTCTGAGTATGACAAGACGATGCTGGAGCGTTATATCGCATTAAAGCATCTGATTGAACAGAAAAAGGGAGAAGTCGAGGATACGCTGCAGGAACTTGAGGATTACAGGGCCGAGCTTGAAGTCGAGAAGGAGCAGGTTGAGGATCTGCGTGATAAAAAGGAACGTGAAGTCAGATCTTACGAATCAAAGATTGCGGATTCACAGAGTGATGTGGCTTCTTATTCAAAACAGATCGCAGCCCAGGAGGAACTCCTGGAAGAGTTGATCGAAGCGGAGAAAAAGCGTCAGGAAGAAGAAGCACGCAAGAAGAAAGAGGCGGAAGAGGCAGCAAAGAGAGCGGCCGCATCTAAGTCATCCGGAAGTTCCTCCGGATCCTCCGGTTCCTCTGGTGGTTCATCTTCCTCTTCCGGCGGAACGAGTGCAAGCAACCTCCGCTGGCCTCTGGGTGTGAGCGGAACTATCACCAGTCCGTTTGGATCCAGATCAGCACCGACAGCGGGTGCGAGTACGTTTCACCGCGGCATCGATATTGGGGTTTCGTATGGAACAGCAATTTTAGCGGCTGGATCCGGCACCGTCACTACCGCAGGCTATAACAGTGCGATGGGCAATTATGTGGTGATCAATCACGGAGGCGGTCTCTACACCTACTATGAGCATTGTTCCAGATTTGCGGTTTCGGCAGGCGACTCCGTTTCCCGAGGACAGACGATTGCGTATGTCGGCTCGACCGGTATTTCCACCAATCCGCATCTGCACTTTGGTGTATATTTAAATGGCGGTTATGTCAATCCGTTAAATTATGTCAGCAGGTAACAAGGTGATTCGTGTCCGGAATGAGTTTCTAAGCGAATCCATTTGATAAATAGAGCACATCATTAGGAGGTCTCGATATGATGAAGCATTTCAGCCGCAGAGCACTTGCCATGGTTTTGGCGATCGCGCTTCTTAGCGGTGGACTTGGTGTGGCAGTGCGATATTCTATCGCAGATGCGGCGACCATCAGTGCGACGAAGGAAAAGATCAGTGAACTTGAAAAGAAGAAGAGTGATCTGCAAAAAAAGATTAAGGCTTTGGAATCCGAGAAAAATGATATCTTAAGCTATATCTCGAAGCTTGATAAGCAGCTGACCGAGTTAGAGGATGATCTGGCGGAGACGGAAGATAACATCACCGATACCACGAGACATCTGAACCTGACCAAATCCGAGCTTGCCACGGCGCAGCACGATGAGAGAGAACAGTATGCGAATATGAAGTCCCGTATCAAGTTCATGTATGAGAGCGGCGGTTCTGATTATTTGGAGGTACTGCTTGGCGCTTCTGATTTCGCAGATTTGTTAAACCGCAGCGAATATATTGAGAAGATCTCTGAGTATGACAAGACGATGTTGGACCGTTATGTTGCGGTGAAGCATCTGATTGAGGAAAAGAAGGCAGAGGTCGAGGTTGCCCTGCAGGATCTCGAGGATTACAAGGCAGAGCTCGAGGTGGAAAAGCAGCAGGTTGAAGAAGTGCGTGACAAGAAGGAACGCGAAGTCAGATCTTACGAATCCAAGATCGCTTCTTCCCAGAGTGATGTCAACTCCTATTCGAAACAAATCGCAGCGCAGGAAGAACTCCTGGAAGAGCTGATCGAGGCGGAGAAAAAGCGTCAGGAAGAAGAAGCTCGTAAGAAGAAAGAAGCGGAAGAGGCTGCAAAGAGAGCGGCCGCTTCGAAATCTTCCAGCAGTTCCTCTGGTTCTGGATCTTCCAGTTCCTCTGGCGGATCTTCCAGTTCCTCCGGTGGAACCAGTATCAGCGGACTTCGCTGGCCGCTTGGCACGAGTGGTACGATCACGAGTTATTTCGGAAATCGTTCGTCACCGACACGTGGTGCATCTTCATATCACCGCGGCATTGATATCGCAGTGTCTTATGGAACTTCGATCCTGGCAGCCGGCTCCGGCACCGTGACGACCGCAGGTTACAACAGTGCGATGGGTAACTACATTGTTGTCAACCACGGCAATGGCGTTTATACCTATTATGAACACTGCTCACGTTTTGCAGTATCTGCTGGCGACTCTGTTTCGAAGGGTCAGACGATCGGCTATGTGGGATCCACCGGTATTTCCACAGGACCGCATCTGCATTTCGGTATCTATACCGGTGGCGGTTATGTCAATCCGCTTAATTATGTAAGTCCGTAATCATTTTATAAAACAGTAAGGCAAATGTATGAACAATAAACAGTTTTGGATCGGTATGGTCACCGGCGGGGTGATCGCGCTCGTGGTTAGTTTCCTTGGTTTCTTTGTCCTGGGTGCAGGCGGTAAAGGGTCGATCGGCCCCGGCAGCTATAACGGTGGGGGTTCAAACCCCAGCTCGGATTACTCCCAGGTCACAGAGAAGATGGAACTGTTAGAAGACTATATCGACAGTTACTATTTGTTTACCGATCGGTATGAAGATGGAGATCTGGCAGAGGGTGCCTACAAGGGCATGTTCGAGAGCTTAAACGACATTTACTCCGTTTACTATACGGTAGATGAGTACGCATCTTTGATGGAATCCTCCTCAGGCGCTTACAGCGGCATTGGTTGTTATGTACAGCTCGATACACAGACTGGTGACATCGTATTGATTAAGCCAATGAAGAATTCTCCTTCTGAGAAGGCCGGAATTCATCCTGGCGATATCTTGATTGCTGTGGACGGCGAGAGTGTGGTCGGTTGGGATCTCGATAAGGTCGTTGCCCTGATCAAGGGTGAGCAAGGCACCAGCGTCGTGCTTACAATCACCAGAGAAGGGGAAGAAAATCCGATTGATATCTCGGTCACGAGAGATCACATCGAGGTCGAGACGATCGAGTATGAGATGCTCGAAGACAAGATCGGATACGTGAAGATCGTGGAATTCGATCAGGTCACCGAAGGCCAGTTTGATGCGGCGGTTACGGATCTGGAGTCCCAGGGGATGGAGAAGCTCATCGTCGATGTGCGCGATAACCCTGGCGGAGATCTGGACTGTGTGCTTGGTATCCTTGACCGTCTGCTTCCGAAGGGTGAGCTGCTTCGCATCGTGGATAAGTACGGTTACGAAGAAGAGTATGATAGTGACAGTAAGCAGTTTGTACAGGTGCCGATTGCAGTGCTTGTCAATGAGAACAGTGCGAGTGCATCCGAGGTCTTCTCCGGTGCGATGAAGGATCGCGGGGCTGCGACGATTGTTGGAACCAATACGTTTGGTAAAGGCATCGTGCAGACGATTTTCTCGTTGAGAGATGGCAGTGGTATTAAGATCACAACGGCTGAGTTCTTTACGCCTTCGGGGAATACGATCCACGGGGTTGGGATCTCGCCGGACGTGGAGGTTGCCTTGGATGAGTCGCTTGTGGGGCTGACGGAGATTCCGCATGAGCAGGATAATCAGCTGCAGAAAGCGATTGAGGTGCTGAAGTAGGAGGAGCGTACATCTTCGTGATGGGCTCGTCGAATCTTTCCGTGTGCGGGAACGCTTCGCAGCTTCGTTTCGCCAGTAGCGGACACGTAAGCGGCCGTGACTCCCGCGTTTGAATTAAATACAACAAAGCCTGGAGCGTTGCTTTCGCAACGAACAGATCAACAGATGTCTTGTTATCGAGTAAACTCGAACAAGCCATCTGTAGTGATCTGTTAAACCTCCAGGCTTTTCTTTTTACATGCAACCCACGAGAAGTCCCGCCACGCTAAGTGCCGACTGTCTCAAAGACCCCGCAGCCGGTTGCGATTCGCCTCGCTCGTAGGCTTGCGCGAGCCTTCCAGCCCTCA
>JAFVAL010000044.1 GCA_017480565.1 Lachnospiraceae bacterium
AGAGCTTGCCTACGGACTTTCCGGACTTGAGCCGGTCAAGGAAGGCGAGATCATCTTCAAAGGCGTTGACATCGCACATTTACCGATCCGTAAGCGCAGCACCAGTGGTCTCTCCCACATTCCGGAGGATCGTCATAAACATGGTCTGGTTCTGGATTATTCTCTGGAGAACAACCTGGTATTACAGCGCTACTTTGAGCCGGAGTTTACAACCGGCACCGGTTTCCTGCGTCAGGATAACATCCGTGCCTATGCAGAGCGCCTGATCGAGGAATACGATATTCGTTCCGGTCAGGGTCCGATCACTACCGCACGTGCTATGTCCGGCGGTAACCAGCAGAAGGCAATCATCGGCCGTGAGATCGACAAAAATCCGGATCTTCTGATCGCGGTTCAGCCGACCAGAGGCCTGGATGTCGGTGCGATTGAATCCGTTCACAAACAGCTTGTTGCGCTGCGCGATGCAGGCAAGGCAGTGCTGTTGATTTCCCTGGAGCTTGACGAAGTCATGGATGTCTCCGACCGTATCCTCGTGATGTATGAGGGCGAACTGGTCGGACAGTTGGATCCGAAGAAGACCACCGTCGAGGAACTCGGTCTTTACATGGCCGGTGCCAAGAGAGATGAGGTGAAAGCATGAAGAAGAAAAACATTTTACAAAGTGAAGGTGTCCAGTCTCTCTTAGCTTCGCTCATTTGTATCGTACTGGGCCTTTTACTTGGCTACATTGTCCTGCTCTTTATCAATCCGGCAGGCGCGGGCACCGCGATCATGGCGGTCATCAAGAACTTCATGAACTATTCGAAGGCCGCCCTGCAGGCAAAGAACTTCGGTAACACACTGGTCAAGACCGCACCGCTTTTAATGTGTGCGCTCTCCGTCCTGTTCTGTTACAAGGTTGGCCTGTTTAACATTGGAGCAGCCGGACAGTATGTCATCGGTACCTGCATCAGCATTTATGCCGCGCTGGCATGGCATCTTCCTTGGTGGCTTTGCCTGCTGCTTGCGCTTTGCGCAGGTTTCGTCTACGGCGCAGTTGTTGGTCTGTTAAAGGCTTACTGCAACGTGAACGAAGTTATTTCCGGCATCATGCTTAACTGGATTGGTCTCTATCTGACCAACATGATCCTGACCGGTGTCAAGGAGTCTACGAGCCCTTACACGCTGCACATTCGTACTTATTCGAAGGGATCCATCCTGCCGACGCTTGGCCTTGACAAGCTCTTTAGCAACAACGAGTATGTATCGATCGCGATTCCTCTTGCGATCCTGATCACGATTGCCATCAAGATCATTCTTGACAAGACTCGTTTTGGTTTCGAGCTGAAGGCAACCGGCTTCAACAAGAATGCTGCAAAGTATGCCGGCATGGCTGAGAAGAGCAACATCATCGTAACGCTTGCGATCGGCGGTGCTCTGGCAGCGCTCGGCGGCGCATTCCTTTACCTGACCGACTATGAGCTTTGGGAGTGCACCAGTTCCGCAGTGCCCGGCATGGGCTTTAACGGTATCGCGGCAGCCTTCCTTGGTGGCTTAAATCCGATCGGAACGATCTTCTCCTCGTATTTCATTCAGCACATCACTACCGGTGGTGCTTACGTGGATAAGACGCACTATTCCTCTCAGATCTCTGATCTGATTTCTGCTCTGATCATTTATCTGTGCGGTTTCGTAGGCTTCATGAAGCTTGTGATGAAGCGCAGAATCGCTGTCGCTGAGGAGAGATCCAAAGTCACAGGCGAAGTGATCGAGAACAAGAAAGGAGGTAAAAAATAATGTTATTATTACTTCAGTATACGTTGATTTTCGCCTCCGTTTTACTTTTGGTTGCACTGGGTGGCTGCTATTCTGAGCACTCCGGTGTCATCAACTTAGGTCTGGAAGGTATCATGGTCATCGGTGCCCTCGGCGGCGCTCTGGTCATGCGTTTCCTGCCGACCGGCATGAATGGATTTCTGGTCGTCATTTTGACCCTGCTTGGCGCGATTGTCTTCGGTGTTGCGTATTCCGCACTCCTTGCTGTCGCCTGCATTAATTTTAAGGCAGATCAGACCATCGTCGGTACCGCATTAAACATCCTTGGTACCGCACTGGCAACCGTTCTTGTCAAAGCAATCAACATGTCGATCAACCCTGACGACGTCTCTTCTACTATCCAGTACGTGGAAGCAAAGAAAAGCTTTGTCACCTACATCGGTTCCTTCCAATTCAACTGGTTTATGCTGATCGCAGTCATCGTGCTGATCATCGCTTATGTTGTGCTTTATAAGACCAAGTTCGGTCTTCGTCTGATGGCTTGCGGCGAGCATCCTCAGGCAGCCGCTTCCGTCGGTATCAACGTTTACAAGATGCGTTGGGCTGGCGTCCTGATCTCTGGTGTCTTCGGTTCCCTCGGCGGTATCAGCTACATCCTGGCTGGTGTTTCCGAATGGAAGTTTGAAAATGGTGTCGCAGGCTTCGGTTTCCTGGCTCTGGCAGTTATGATCTTCGGTCAGTGGAAGCCTACCAGAATTGCACTGGCAGCCCTCTTATTTGGTCTGTTCCGTGCACTCTCCAACGTCTACATCGGTATCGCATTCCTGGCGAATTTGAACATCCCCAGCACGGTCTACAACATGCTGCCGTATGTCATTTGTCTGCTTGTACTTGCACTGACCTCCAAGAATTCGAAAGCACCGAAGGCGGAAGGTATCCCTTACGATCCGGGTCAGAGATAATTTCATGCTACAAAGAGAAAAAGGAAGTATTTCGGTACTTCCTTTTTCCTCCTAACGGGGTATTTAATCATGAGAATGTATGATATCATTGAAAAAAAGAGAAATGGACACGCCCTCTCCGAGGAAGAGATCCGTTTCTTTATTCAGGGTTATACCGCGGGTGAGATCCCGGACTATCAGGCATCTGCCCTCTGTATGGCCATTTACTTCCAGGGAATGACCGATGAGGAGACTTCGATTTTGACCGATGCGATGGCGCATTCCGGCGATACCGTGGATCTGTCCCGCTTTGGCACGCTCTCTGCAGACAAGCACTCGACCGGCGGTGTTGGCGATAAGACCTCTCTGATCGTGGTTCCGACTGTTGCCGCGCTTGGCGCAAAGGTTGCAAAGATGAGCGGCCGTGGCCTCGGTCACACCGGTGGTACCGTGGACAAGCTCGAATCCATCCCCGGCTATCAGACCGCGATGGACGGTGAAAGCTTCCTCGCACAGGTGGAGAAGGTTGGTCTTGCGGTAGTCGGTCAGTCTGGCAACTTAACGCCTGCGGATAAGAAGCTTTATGCGCTCCGCGACGTAACCGCGACCGTCGATTCTATCCCGCTCATCACTTCGAGCATCATGTCCAAAAAGCTTGCTGCCGGTTCCCACAACATCGTTTTAGATGTCAAGGTTGGTTCCGGTGCGTTTATGAAGACGCCTGAGATGGCCAAAGAACTGGCAGAGAAGATGGTCACCATCGGAAAGCTCTGCGGCCGTAACATTGCAGCCGTCCTTTCCAACATGGATGTACCGCTCGGCCACAACATTGGAAATGCACTCGAAGTCAAAGAGGCGATCGCTGTGTTAAAGGGTGAGAGCCGCGGCGATTTAAGAGAAGTCTGCGTAGCACTCGCATCGAACCTGATCTCGATGGTACTCTCCCTTCCTCTTGAGGAAGCAGAGAAGCGCGTGAACCAGGTGCTTGATGACGGAACCGCTTACGAGAAGTTCTGCGAATGGATCGAGGCACAGGGCGGCGATGTCCGTTATGTCAGAGACCTCTCCCTCTTCCCGGAAGCACCGATCATCTACGAGGTGAAATCTCCTGTGACAGGCTATCTGGAGGCGATGGATGCCGAGGTCATCGGTTTGACCAGTGTCATGCTCGGTGCCGGCCGTGAAACCAAGGAAGCTGACATTGACTACAGTGCAGGCATCGTGCTTGGCAAGAAGGTTGGCGAAGCCGTAAAGGAAGGCGAAACCCTTTGTACCTTCTATACCGCACGCGCAGATGCGATCGAAGCAGCAAAGGAGCGTTTCCTCTCAAGCCTGACCTTCGGCGAGGAAAAACCTGCCGAGGCCCCGCTCATTTATGAGGTAGTCAGATAATGGAAGATATGTTAATCATCGGGATTGCCGGCGGTTCCGGCTCCGGCAAAAGCACCATCTCTGAGCTTCTGAAAAAGAAGTTCGGCGATGACGTTACTATTATTAACCACGACAATTATTACAAGGCCCAACACGAGAAGACCTACGAAGAGCGCACGAAGCAGAATTACGATGCCCCAGAAGCCTTCGATACCGATCTGTTTGCGGAGCATTTAAGCCTCCTAAAGCAGGGCTTTGCGGTGGATTGTCCGGTCTATGACTATACGATCCACGACCGCAGTGATGAAGTCATCACAATCCATCCTTCCAAGGTACTGATCATCGATGGTATCTTAGTCCTTGCAGAGCCAAAGCTCAGAGAATTCATGGACATCAAGATCTTTGTCGATACCGATGCGGACATCCGCATTTTACGAAGGATTCAGCGCGATGTATTCTCCCGCGGCAGGACACTGGAGTCGGTCATCAACCAGTACATTTCCACCGTCAAACCGATGCATGAAATGTATGTGGAACCCAGCAAGAAATATGCAGACGTCATCATCCCGGTTGGCGGTCACAACATGGTCGCCATGGATATGATCGAAAACCGCGTCAGAGCACACCTCTTCTAAGGTGTGCCTGACCATCTGATTGGGAGCAAATGTGCTCCGGAATAAGGAAAAACGTATGAAAAGATCCATCATCAACACCAACATTGAGTGGGCCATTGAGACCTGCAAAAAGATGCACTGCGCACTTCCGGATTTCGCTTACTGGACCCCGGAAGAGTGGAAAGAGCGCGAAGGCACAACCGAATATCTGTGGAAAGTCGCCATGGGCTGGGATGTCACCGACTATAACTCCGGTGATTTCGACAAAGTCGGTGCGGTTCTCTTTACCCTGCGTAACGGTGAGCTTGCGCATCCCGAGACCGGCAGAGTTTATTGTGAGAAATACATCATCATGAAGCCTGGTCAGATGCTCTCCCGCCACTTCCATTATTTTAAGACCGAAGATATCATCAACCGCGCAGGCGGTGTGCTTCGCGTCTATTGCTGGAACAGTCTGCCGAAGGAGCAAAACTATGAGGTCGACTATGAGAGCGACGTCCATCTGATGTGTGACGGTCAGCCTGTCACAATCAAAGCCGGCGGCTACGTGGATGTGACCCCGGGTAACTCCATCACCCTGACTCCTTATGTCTACCATGCCTTTGAGGCGGTGGAATCCGAGGGCGAACTGGTGGTCGGAGAAGTCTCTCGCGTCAACGACGATGCCAACGACAACTACTTCAATCCTCCGGTGGAATTTCCGAAGATTGAAGAGGATGAGCCGGTGCGTCATCTGCTCTGCGGAGGCTACCAGCAGTAATTTATTTTCTAGAGTATTGGGGAATTAGTAGACTATGCCAAAAGTACGTACTGTCACGACCATTCGTGAACAAGTCTACCAGATTCTGCGTGACGAGATCTGCCGCGGTGAATACCGGCAGGTTACCGTCTGCAGGAGCTGGAGTTGACGGAACACTTAAATGTGAGCCGCAGTCCGGTCAGAGAAGCCCTTCGTCAGCTCGTCTCCGACGGTCTGCTCATCGAAGTGCCCAACAAAGGTGTCTACGTCAAGGAATTTAATGTCAAAGATATCGAAGAGATCTTCGATATGCGTGTCATGCTGGAGGGGTACGGGATTGCCCACAGCAAGAAAGGAATGACCTCCACGCGCCTGGAGCGTCTGTTTGAGATTCTTAAAAACCTGGAGGCCTCCTACGAGAAGGGGGATCTGGAGACCTACACCAGATATGACGAACAGCTGCACGAACGCATTGTGCGTCTCGGTGACAACAGTCTGGTCAATGACACCTACGAACGTGTCCGCTCGATGAATCAGCAGTTTCGCGTTCTGTCCTTAACCAGTGAACGCCGGTTTTCAGAATCATTGGAGGAACATCGCACCATCGTACAATCCCTTGCGATCGGGGATGTGAAAACCGCAGACCTGATCAATCGCAGGCACCTAGAACTTGCCTGCAACACCGTAAAAGAATATCTTCTGAAAAAAGAAGAAGAGAAGGAGAAAGAGGAGTGACCGGAGTCACTCCTCTTTCCTTTCGGTATTCTTCTATGCTTTAGTGAATGAACAGCGAAAGAATGATAAAGATGATGGAACCGAAGGCAGGTACCAGGATGGAGCCTACCGACCAGGTCTTAAGCGAAGTCTTAATATCCATACCAGAGAAGCTGGTGACTACGTGGAAGTAAGAGTCGTTTAAGTAGGACGGGCACATCGTGGTCAAGCAAAGAGCCAGCGCTGCCAGATAAGGGTTCACATTTAAGCCAGCTGCGACCATCGGTGCAACGATTGCAGAACCGGTGATCATAGCGGTGGTACCGGAGCCCTGAGGGAATCTCATGATGACACCGATGATGATCGGGACTAAGATGCCAGGGATACCGGTTGCAACGAGCCAATCAGCCATCATGCCTGCAGCACCGATGGTGTTGATAACTGCACCAAGTGCGCCGCCTGCTGCGGTGATGAATACGATCGGGCCAGCGTCCTTACAAGCCTCACCCATGAGGTTGACGCAGGTCTTCTTGTCAAATTCCTTGCAGAGCCAGAAAGCACCGATGCAAAGGGAAATGAACAGAGCCATGACAGGGTTTCCAAGGAACTGAATGATTGCCTTAAATGTGGTGTCTTTCAGTGCAGGAATCTGTCCTACGATGGTATTTGCAAAGATCAGAACGATCGGGCAAAGCAGGGTGAAGAAGGAAAGTCCGGCGGAAGGAAGCTTTTCAGCGGAAAGCAGGTCTTCGAAGTCTTTGTTCTCAAGCTCCTGCCCAGCTTCTTTCTTCGCGTTGATACGATCCAGAACCTTCAGCTGTTCTGCGGTGTATTTGCTGCGGTCGATGTCTTCATCCTTCACTACCAGATCCGGATACTTCTTTCCATAGTATCTGAACAGATAAACAGAGAAGATGAAGAGCGGGATGGAGATCAGCAGACCGTAGATGATGTACATACCAAGGTCAAGCGGAAGTCCATTGTCATTGAAGGTTGCTACGACTGCCAGCGGGCCAGGGGTCGGGGGAACCATGAAGTGGGTGATGTAAAGACCCATACCAAGGATACCGCCAAGCCATACCATGCTCTTCTTGGTCAGACGAGAGAACTCTTTTGCAAGAGAAGAAAGGATAACGAAACCGGAATCACAGAAAACCGGGATCGAAACCACAAATCCGGTTAAGCCCAGAACCACGTCGCAGTTCTTAACGCCGACCAGCTTTAAAATGGTCAGAGCCATACGCTTTGCAGCACCGGACTTCTCCAGGAAGATACCCATAATGCAGCCGAAGCCGATTACAATACCGATACTCTTCATGGTGTTACCAAAACCGGTGGTAACAGTGTTGATGACATCAGTGATAGGCATTGCCAGCAGTGCAATTAAGATTGCAGAGATGATCAATGACGGAAATGCATGCATTCTTGTGAAAATAATCAGAACAAGCATAACAACAATACCGATTGCCATCGCTAATACAGGGTTTAGCATTTTTTTGTCCTCCTTTTATTGTTTATCACTACATCCCCTCCACTGGAGATGTTAGCTTTGATTTTGTGAACCTATCCTTAGATGACAGGTCCTAAGCAGAAGATATCCATTGAGCCATAGTAGCCCAATGCCTCGTTGTTGGTCATACGGCCGTTTAACACCTCTAAGAGCAGTGCAAATGCTTCCTCTCCGACTTCTTCGATGCTCTTCTTGCCTTCGATGATCACGCCGGCATTCAGATCCATATCGTGCTGCATCCGCTCATAGGTATTCGGGTTGCCGCAGATCTTGATGACCGGCATGGACGGGAAGCCCTGCGGCGCGCCGCGTCCGGTTGAGAACATCATGACCTGTGCGCCCGTGGCAGCCATACCGGTTAAGATCTCAGGCTCACGTCCCGGGGTATCTTTAATCCAGAGGCCTTTATTGCCGTAGCCCTGGTCACAGTAGTCAAGCACGCCCTGAATTGGACGATGTCCGGATTTTACGATCGCACCGAGGCTCTTCTCTTCGATGGAAGAAAGGCCGCCCGCGATATTGCCGGGTGTCGGCTGTCCGCCTCTCATATCCTCTCCAATCGCCATCGCTCGTTTTTCCATCTCATCCACGATCTGGTAAATCTTCTGGCCAACCGGTCCATTTTCCCCGCCGACCGCTCTTCTTGCTAAAATGTGTTCGCCGCCTAAGAACTCTGTCGTCTCGCCAAAGATGACCGTCGCACCGAGGTCTACCAGCTTATCCGCCACATAGCCGATCACGCAGTTGCTTGCCATGCCGGACGTCGTATCCGAAGCACCGCACTTGATTGCCATGGTCAGTTCCGAGATGTCCACGGTCTCCCGCTGCTGTCCGGAGATCTCCTTGACCATTCTCTGCGCCGCGTCGATGCCTGCCTGGATCGCTCTGGAGGTTCCGCCCAGCTCTTGGATGCGGATGATCTCGCAAGGTTTCCCAGTGGCACGGATCTCTTCCACGATTCTCTCGTGATCCGTTCCCTCACAGCCAAGGCTTACAATCAGCGCTGCCCCGACGTTCGGGCTCTGTCCTAAGTTCGAAAGCGTATCGGTCACTCTCTTTAAATCTAATGGCAACTGGCAGCATCCCTGATGATGGAAATAGCCGATCGTGCCCTGCACCTGTCTGCAGATCGCCTGGCCGACATCATTTGCACAGATCACGCTAGGAATGACTGCGACCAGGTTTCTCGCACCGACTCTGCCGTCGGGACGTCTATATCCTTGAAATGTATATCCCATAGTCATTCCTCACTTTCCCAGATCGCCTCTGCCGCGCAGCGCTTTCATGTTGTGCACATGGACATAGTCACCGCGCTTGATATCTACGTCTGCCTCTCCGATGGACTCACCGTACTTCATGATGTGCGCCCCCTTCGGGATGTCCACCACGGCGATTTTGTGCCCGTAAGGCACATCGCTGTGTACGATCACGGGATCCAAATGTCCTCTTTTATCACGAATCTCGATCTCGTCGCCTGCTTTCACCTCATTTGCAAAAACGGTTGCCACGTTATCCAGATCGTCTACACGCAATGCAAGTTTCACATCCATTGGAATCACTCCTCCTTCTTGTGAAATGTATTCGTTAGTCTTCTTTGACTGCGAGTACCGCGACACCGTCCGGGATGACGACAACCTTCGCATCCTTACCCATCATCTCATAAGCCATTGCGAGGGCTTCATCCGGGCTTGATGCCGGGATCATGTTGGCCTTTCTTACCAGCTCATGATCCAGATAGGTCGTCACCAAGATCACCTTATGCTTCTTTAAGATTCTGGAATAGATCTGTGCACACCACTGCTCGGAGATGCTCTCTTTCGGAGGAATCTTGGAGAGGAATGCATCGATCTCATCCACGGTACCCTTGACGATCAACTTTTCGAAATTGCTGCCGCCCATACCGTCGCAGCACGAACAGCACATGATGATCACGCCGCCGTCCTTGCAGCAAGCCTCTGCGGTCGCTACAGCCTTCGGGCTCTGATATAAGTTCTGATCCAGCGGATAACCGCCGTTGGACGTCACAACGATATCGCCGGTGATGCCTGGGCACTGTGCCAGGGAACGGACAAAGGCGACGCCTTTTTCATGGGCTTCTTCCAAATCACCCGCAAACGCAGCGATGACCTTCTTCTCAGAATTGAGCGCCACGTTCATAATAAACTGCAGGTTGACCGCTCTCGCCGCATACACCATGTCTTCATGGATGGGATTGTGCTCCAGCACACCTGTCGTGGAATACGGGCTTGCAATTGCTTTATACGAATGGTTCTCATTGACCGTTGCCGCATTGCAGATACCCGGTAAAATGCTCTTCCTGCCGCCGGAGAATCCCGCAAAGAAATGTGGCTCAATGAAGCCCTCTGCGATCAGCAGATCACAGTGAAGAGCAACCTTGTTGACCCACAGCTCTGCACCGGACGGAAGTCCGCAGACAAATTCAAAATCATCTTTCTCAAATGCCTTGTTGACGACGATCTTCTCGTGATCCACGATCTCATCACCGAACATTCTTCTCTGTTCTTCTTCGGTCGTCGGACGATGTAAACCGGTTGCAATCAGGATCGTAATATCCGCATCGGGATTGCCTTCTCTGATCTCCTTTAGCAGAATTGGCAGGGTCAGTTTGCTGGGAACGGCTCTGGTATGGTCACTGGTGACCAGGACAACCTTGTTCTTTCCCTTCGCAAGTTCACGCAGTCTCGGCGATCCGATCGGATTTGCTAACGCCTCTTCGACCAGTTCCTTTTCTGTCCCTTTTGCCTGATATTCATCGGTGCCGGAATAAATCACCGCCTTACAGTTTTCTTCTTCTACATGAAGATCCATGGTAGAGGTATAATACGGAATTTTGATCGTTTTCATCGGCCTCAGTTCCTTTCTGATGTAAATATGATATTTTTAAAATCGTTCCTCATGTCTTATGTATACATTCTACTTCCATGCTTTGGCTCTGTCAACCGGAAATTTATGAAAATTCCTATGTTTTCCCCATTTCTCAGTACAAATAAGGCATACATTAAAACCTATTTATGCACTATGTATACATTTAAATGTTTGTGTAATAAAAGAGGGAAGAACTTTACTCTTCCCTCAAAAATCTAAGATTGACATCTACATTTCCGGCAATCCCAGGGATCTTCCCGCTCTCCGAACACTGCCAGATCTCAAACGCATACGGTGTCTGCGGCTGCGGTTCATAATCCGCATACCAGAAAGGGATATCAGAGAGTGCTTCCATATCATAAAGAAACATCTCACTGTACACATTCGAATAAATCATCGCTTCGTACCCAGCGCGCTGGATCCGGTCGCAGAATGCTCTGGCATTGGCCGTCATCTGTGCTGCGCTGATCCCATCCGTGCGAGCCACGTCTCCTAACACACGCTCCTCATCAAAAACGATCGGAAGCTCCAGCGAGGTATCGCCAAGAAGCGCGATGACAAACTCTGCTTCCTCCACGGCTTCTTCTTCTGAGATCGCCTGGGAATAAATGTAGACGCCCACAGCAAGTCCTGCCGCCTGCGCTTTCCTTACATTCTCCATACCAAAGCGGTCTTCCTTTAACGTTCCGCTCTCTCCGTAGCCGCGGTAAGCGATCCGGATGATCGCAAATTTCACGCCTGCAGCTGCCACACTCTCCCAATCGATCTCCCCCTGATGATGCGAGACATCGATTCCAAGCTCACTTACATACGTCCCGTCCTCGTAGGAAGGAATGTCTCCCGTGGAGAGTTTTGTCCAGTCGTAGGCTTGCATCGGCGCATTTTCCTGCACTTCAGCTTCGTACCAGGCATCCGACTGTGCGTCATAGAAAGAAAGCACCCGCGGGATCTTCTCAGGCTCCCTCTCCTCTTCTGTCACGCTTTCGCCTGCCGTCAGCTCACTTACTACGCTTTTACTGGTTTGAATCTCGCTTGTCGTGACCTCACCAGGCGACGTCTGTTTGGCTGCACATCCCGTCAAGCAAAATCCAAGAACAAGCACGCAGACCGTGATCCACCATCTTTTCTTATCCCACATAATCCACACGAAGCGGTGCTTTTGCAAATGGCTTGCGGTTTGGAAGTCCATCCTCCCGGTCCGCATATCCCACCGCCAAAGAACCGGTGATCGTCTCCTCCTTCGTAATCCCAAACTGCTCCAGATAGTCTCGCAGGCGCGCATCCTCCTCCAGCCAGTGCATCTGGTTGATCCAACAACTGCCGAGATCGAGCTCATTTGCCGCAAGCATCATGTTTTCCAGCGCACAGGCACTGTCCGCCATGGCATTCGGATGGCTCTTCTGATCTGCGACCACGATCAGCACCGGCGCATGATAATAAAACTCGTAGAGCCCTTTGCGCGACAGATTGATCGAGTTTTTCTTCGACTGGTAGGTATTCTCATCGTAAGTCATCTCGGCAAAGCACTCCGTCGCGATCTCTGCGAGGTGGTTAAGCACCTTCGCATCCCGGATCACCACCAGGTGACAGCCACGAAAGTTCCCGCCACTCGGCGCCTGCCCTGCGGCTGTGACAATCGCATCTAGCTTCTCCTGCTCCACGGATCGATTTGCAAAACGTCTGGTGCTACATCTGGTAGCAATTGCTTCTAACGTATTCATCTTTTTCTCCTTCGCTTCTCATACTATAGATGTCTTAACTATACCCAACTAGCCTTCGTGCGTCAATCGCCACTTGCGGCCTCACGAAAAAGGGTGTACGATAGCATCATAAAATCATCGATTGGGGGTAATGATTATGAGTGATCGAACCGGAGGCGTTAAGCTCGTCGACTACATCCGCTGGATGGGCGGATTTGACTTTAATACTTATGCTTTTCGCGAGGCAGACGCACTCGTATTATGCGTCATCTCTTACTTTGATCTGAACCCTGTTTTTGCAGGAAGAAAGACCGCCTACGTGCGTGAATGTATCCCGATGATTGATGCGGGCGAGGCTAAAATCTGCATCACCGGCGGTGACATGGGCAACACTGAGATCTTCGAAGCTGCTGCAAAGTCCAAGCGTTTCGGCTCGCTTTCCATGACCGATTACGAGGATATCATCGATCAGGAGCAGTCGCTGCAGTTTTCCGCGGTCACCTTCCACGACGAGGACCGCTTCTCCTTCCTTGCCTTCCGCGGTACCGACAGTACGCTCACGGGCTGGAAGGAAGACTTTATGATCTCATTTACGCAGACGCTGGCACAGAAGATGTCTGTCGATTATGCAGAGCGTGTCTTTGCAAATGATGCCGCAAAGGATCTTTACATCGGCGGCCACTCCAAAGGCGGCAACCAGGCTCTCTACGCGGCTTGCATGTTATCAGACGACCTCTGGGCACGTATCACGCGGGTCTTCTTGCTCGACGGTCCAGGCTTCTGTCCGGAAGTTTTGGATGTCTCTCTCATCAAGAAGATCGATCCAAAGGCAATTAAAATCATCCCGGAGCACGATATCATAGGCAAATTATTTGAACCAAAAATCACCAACACGATCATCGTGGAGAGTTATCGCATCGGTTTTATGCAGCACTCTCTCGCCTCTTGGCTCATCGCCTACGGCGATCTGGCAGCCCTGCCTGTCAATGATCCGGCATCCGTCTTGATCAGCGATACCATCACAAGCTGGGTCTCCGATATCCCACAGGAAGATCGTCCGAAATTTGTCGAAGAACTCTTCGACGCGCTCGGTGCCGGTGGCAAGAATTCTCTTGATGATATGGGTCCCGAGGATCTCTGGAACGCCCTGGTCAGCTTCCGCGAGACAAGTGATATGACCAAGAACACGCTCAAAGATCTGCCGCACTATCTGTGGCAGGAAGTCAAAAATCTGATTGGTCTTTCGGAGTCGGAACCCTGATCACTCGCCAGGCATCCACAAGCTTCGGCAAAGTCCACGCCGCATTCGCCGGACTGGTAGAAGGCAGACACACTGCCTCTCTGCCGGTCCGTTCTTTTGTGTAACGCAGATACATCTTCTCTGCCGTCTTCCCGTTGACATAGATCTCGCGGATCGGCGCGGCATCAAGGATCACTGACAGGTCATTCGCCACCACATTCTTGATGCTCGCATCGGACGATCCGACGATATCACACGAATGAATCACATCCCAGGCAGCGATATGGTGTCTGTGTAAGAACGCACTTCTCTCCTCCACCGTCTCCGGAAATGCATCCTCAAAGATCTCAGAAACCACCCGCCAGAACCGATTCTGCGGATGTCCATAGAAAAAAGCCATCTCCCTGGACTTTACGGAAGGAAAACTTCCCAGAATCAGGATCTGGGACTCTGCATCGTAAAGTGGAGGGATCGGATGAACGATATGTTGATATTCAGACATACACTAAGTTTCTCCTTAGAGCTTCGATAGATCGATCATTAGCTCCCCACCATAGATGACAACTGGTATCGGAACGTCAAATCCATAAACCCTGGGAATCTCTTCCGACAAGTAAACGACCACTTTCCTTGCATCCGTATCAATCACCCAGTACTCCTTCACACCGCCTTCCAGATACTTCGTCACTTTCTTTCGAACATCCCGGACCCTGGTTGAAGGAGACAACACTTCCAGGCAGAAATCAGGTCCTCCATCGATAAACTTCTCCTTGATCTGATCCGGATTACAAACAACCAGAAAGTCGGGCACGAACACATCCATCTTCCCGTTCCCGTTGATCATGTGCACGTCCACCGGTGCGAAAAACGGCTGGCACTTACCGCCACAGGCTCGAATAAATGAATCAAATTGTCGGAAGACCTCTCTGACCGCAATCTGATGTCTTATGGTTGGGCTCTCCATCTTGATCAGGACACCGTCAATCAATTCTGCACGTTCTCCGTCCTTTAAGTTCTCCAGATCCTTCAGTGTAGCAGGTCCCTGTACGGTTCGGTATTCCGGCCCAGGTTCGCGCACAACAAGTACATGCGGTTCTTCACTGAAATTATAATAGATCTTCTCAAACGGATCCTTTGAAAGCGTCACACCATCAAACAAACGATACAGCTTATCCATCGTATCCTGTCTCGGATGCTTCGTCTCTCCGGAGAAGATCTTCTGCACCGTGCGGTAAGGAATATCCGTCCGCTTTGCAATCTCCTCACAGCTGAAACCATGTTCCTTCTTCGCTATCTTCATCTCATCAAGCGTCATATACTTACTCCTTTCTTACCCATTTACCCATTTATTTACCCATATAATACCCATTTTTATCCTTCTTGTCAAGAGGCTTTCCACATGATATACTGGGCTTGTAAAATAACTGTATTTAACCTGTATATAATTCATTAATTTATATATTTTTAGCTTCATTTGTATAGAATACGACGAGTGTTCTTTTCGTTAAAAATGAGGTTATATCAAAACGCAAAACAATGAAATCTACACCGTACTCGTCGCCGATGACGAGGAGGAACTGCGCGAAGCCGTCTGCCAGCTGATCCCTTGGGAGGAAATCGGCTTTCAGCTCGTCGGCAGTGCGGGAAATGGTCTCGATGCCCTGCAGATGGTCGAGCAGCTGCAGCCGGACTTCTTGCTCACAGATATCCGCATGCCATTCATTTCAGGCACAGAGCTGGCAAAGCAAGTGCGCGAGGTGCAGCCTTTGATTCAGGTCGCCTTTTTATCCGGCTATGATGATTTTACCTACGCCAAGGAGGCAATCGACCACGATGTCATCGCGTATCTCTTAAAGCCAATCAGCATGAAAGAATTGACCTCTGCGCTCCGGGAGATTCACGCGAAGATCTCTGCCAGATTCCGTGATGTGTATACCGGTGAGGATAAGCGCGCAAGCCTGCATGTGGCAACGGCTGCCTTGCTTTTAGACATCTACGACGATGCCAAGGAAGAGCGGCGCGTGCGGGAATTGTTTGATCAGCTGCATTTTCCGGTCTCGGAAGAGACCCGCTATATCGTGCTTGTCACAGCCTTCCAGGAGAGCCTCAGCCCGACCCTCTCCGATCTCGCCACGATCAACAAGATCATCCGCCGGGAGTTTACCTGCATCAGTGTGCCCTCCGGCCCACGTATCTACACGTTGGTTGCTGGTGATGGAGAAATGATCCAGCACATGGAAGTATTTCTCGGTGAGCTCTATCAGGCCTCCAGACGCTTCCTCTCTTCGGACGTTGTCTTAAGCGTCAGCCGGCCTTTTTCCGATCTCTCACAGGCCGCAAAAGCCACGCAGGACGCGGTTTCTTTGCAGAAGCACGCCGAAGAAGGCGGCCTTTTCCTGGTACGTGACCGCCAGGACGGTGTCGGCCTGCTCTGCGACCGCACTTTGGAATTGATCGAAGAAAATTATCAGAATGAAGAGCTCAGTCTCGGCAGTGTCAGCGAGCTTTTGCACGTCAGTCCGAACTACCTCAGTGCGAACATGAAAAAATACTGCGGGGACACGTTCATCAACCTCTTGATCAAAAAGCGCATGGAAGTTGCCAGGGATCTTCTTTTATCTTCCTCCCGCAAGATCACGGAGATCTCGGAGCTTTGCGGCTACACCGACCAGCACTATTTCAGTTTCTGTTTTAAGAAGTATTACGGTATCTCCCCCGCGGCGATGCGTCGCGGCCAATCCGGAAAGGAGGGCGGATCTTGAAGCGAAAAAGCCCTCGGATGAACCTGCTGCTTCTCGTCTCGATGATCAGCACGGTTCTGATTCTGCTCCTTCTTACCATGTTTTTGGTGCTGCGCGCCTACCGCACGTCCCTCGTGGCAAATGTACGCACTTCGGGCAGCCGAACCGTCGGACAGCTCACCCGCATCATGGAAGACTACCTGTCGGATATCCGCGAGAACATGGATGCCATTTCGGACGTTGTCTCCCATGACATCGTAAACCGCGAAGAATACTTTGATGTCTTCTTGCAGATCCGGCCCGAAGTCATCGCGGTGACAACTTACGATGCGGAAGGCAATCTTTTGCACTGTTATAGCGCGGATCACGTCATCAACGAGTCATTTGCGGCACATACCAATCTCTCCTTCGATGCCTCGAAAATCAATCTGTATGAGGAGGAATACATCTCCGCACCGCACGTAGTCACCTTGTTTGAAGGATATTATCCGTGGGTGGTCACGGTGATCCGTCCGATTCACACGGTGATCGGAGAGGCATGGATTGCCCTGGATATCAGCTGTACGAACCTGTCCAATGACATTGACGATGTCGGTATCGGAGACCGTGGTTACTGCTTCCTGATGGATATGGATGGCAACATCGTCTATCATCCGCAGCAGCAGCTGATCTATTCGGATTTAAAAGAAGAAAATGTCGCACTGATTTCTTCCCTGGACGACGGAGTTATCGAGGAAGGTACCAGCATTTATTTCGTACAGACACTCAAGGAATCAACCTGGCGCATCATCGGCGTGAGCTATGTTCAGGATGTCATTTCCAACAGTGTCATTAACATGGCGCGTGCCCTGTTGGTTTCCGCCATCGGTATTTTGCTGGCTTCCCTGCTGTTAAGTGCCATGGTGACCAATGCACTGACGAGACCGATGCGCGATCTGATTCAGGCCATGGAGGCCTTTGAAAAAGATGCGGATCACTTCTCCTACCAGCCCGTCAAAGGCACCAGGGAGATCGAGGAAGTCTCCCAGTCTTTCGGGCACATGGTCGGCAAGATTCAGCAGCTCGTGGAGACGGAGCGCAATGAAGAGATTACGCTCAGAAAGACGGAGCTTCGTGCGCTTCAGGCGCAGATTAACCCGCACTTCCTTTATAATACGCTCGACTCCATTTCCTGGATGTGTGAGCAAGGAAAGAACGCGGAAGCCGTTGAGATGGTCAATGCGCTCGCCAGACTTTTCCGCATCAGTATCAGCCGTGGTCATGAGCTGATCCCTCTGGCGGATGAACTCAAGCACGCCGAAAGCTATCTGCAGATTCAATCGGTGCGTTACCGCGGGCAATTTACTTACCGGTTTGAAGTGGAGGAAAGCCTGCTATCGTATCTCTGCAACAAGATCACGCTTCAGCCCATCATTGAAAATGCGATCTATCACGGCATCAACGGGCTGGTGGAGGAAGGCGAGATCATCGTAAAGGCCGCGGAAGCCGGGGACGATATCCTGCTTTCCGTGGAAGATAACGGTATGGGCATGACCGAAGAACAGATCGATTCGATCATGAAAAAGGCACATTCTGACAAGTCCGGCATCGGCATTAAAAATGTCAACGACCGCTTAAAGATTTATTTTGGAGACCGCTACGGCATCACGATCGACAGCGTCCCGGACGAGGGCACGCGCGTACATATTTTAATGCCGAAGGTCACAGAGGAGGCTGCGTATGAAAATGTCTAAACCATTCCGCATCTGTCTTGTGCTCCTTCTTTGCCTTACGCTCACCGGCTGCCAGGCAGCGCGGGTCAGCCCTTCCCGCCAGTACAATGTCTGGTTCATCGCAAAATCCACTTCCACGGGTTTTTGGCGCTCCGCCTTTTCCGGGGCAAATGTCGCCAAATCCGAATACAACCTGCAGCTGACCATCTGCGGGCCGGACACGGAGGAGGATTACGAGGCACAAAACGCTTTCATTTACGATGCAATCGCGGATCATGCGGACGCGATTGTCTTTTCTTCCATCAGCTACACCGAAAATGCAGCCGCTATCGACGCGGCGGCGGATGCTGGCATCAAAGTTGTGGTCATTGACTCCAATGTCAATTCCAAGAAAGTGTCTGCCAGGATCGGCACCGACAATGTAGCAGCCGGCAAAAAAGCCGCCTCTGTCGCCATAGACGCCGGCTATGACTCTCTCGTCATTGGCATCGTCAACTTTGATCTGACAAGCCGCAACGGCCAAGAGCGAGAGGAAGGCTTCCGCACGGCCATCAAGGAATCAGGCATTGGCGCAGAGATCTATACGATCAATGTTGTCACCGATATCGAAGTCGCAAAGGAAGAGACAAAGCAGCTGCTCCTTGCTCATCCGGAGATCAACGTCATCGTGGGGTTAAATGAACCGCTCGCCGTCGGTGCCGCAGAGGCCGTGGCAGAACTTGGTCTCGGCGATTCTGTCACCATGATCGGTATGGACACCAACGTGCGCTGCATCGATCTGATGCGCACCGGAAATGTTTCCGCCCTCATCGCACAAAACCCTTACGCGATGGGCTATATGGGCGTCGAGGCCTGTTATGAGCTTTTGGAAGGCGCGTCCTATGACCCGGATGTCTGGATCGATACACCGACCATCCTGGTGCTGGAAGAGACCATGTTCTCGCCCGAGAGCCAGCGTGCGCTGTTCTCATTCGAGTAATTTTTTTAAGCAAAAATGTGATCGTAAGAAATCATACCTTTCCCGTAAGATATTCCATTGTTTTACGGGATCTTTTTTTCTATCCTAAATTTGACAAGTTGATTCGGGCTAACCCGACATTCATTTTAGGAGGAAAAAGAAATGAAAAACTTTAGAAGAGTTCTTGCTCTCGTCTTAGTTGCTCTGATGGTATTCTCCCTTGCAGCATGCGGCTCCAAAGATAGTGGCAGCACCCCTGCAGAGACAACCACAGCAAAGCCGGCTGAGACCACCACAAAGGCACCGGAAAACACCGATACCAACGATGCAGCTGCACTGAAGGTCGCTGTTTTCTACTATGCTTTCTCTGACACCTACATTTCCACCGTTCGTACCGCTCTGGATGCTGAGCTTACCGCAAAGGGCATCGAGTTTAAGAACTTCGATGGAAATAACAACCAGACCACCCAGAACGAGCAGATCGACACCGCTCTGACCGATGGCTACAATGTCCTGGTTGTCAACATGGTAACCTCTGGTTCTTCTGACGTTGCAAATGAGATCATTTCCAAGGCAAATGGTCTTCCGGTCATCTTCTTTAACCGTGCAATCGAAGGCGAAGGCGATGAGGGCACTGTTCTTAACGCAAACGCAAACATTTCCTTCGTAGGAACCGACGCTCCGGAAGCTGGACATCTGCAGGGCCAGATGATCGGCAACTACCTCGTAGAGAACTTTGATACCGTTGACTTAAACGGCGACGGCAAGATCTCCTACGCAATGTTCAAGGGCGACGAGGCAAACGTTGAGGCAATCGCTCGTACCCAGTACGGTGTTGAGGATGCGAACCTGGTTCTGACCGCAAACAACCTTCCTGAGCTTGAGTACTTCGATGCAAATAACTCTGCGAAGTATCAGGTTGACCTTCAGGGTACCTGGTCTGCACAGGCTGCTCTTGACTACATGAACACCAACCTTTCTCAGTACAACGTTGCAAACAACAACATGATCGAGCTGATCATCTGCAACAACGACAACATGGCTGAGGGCTCCATCTCCGCTCTGGAAGCAGCTGGCTTCAACACCGGTGATGCAAGCGCAACGACCATCCCTGTCTTTGGTGTTGACGCAACCGACGCTGCAAAGGATCTGATCAAGGCTGGCAAGATGACCGGTACTGTGAAGCAGGATGCAGAAGGCATGGCAGCTGCAGTCGCAGCAGTCGTAGAGGCTGTTGGCGCAGGCACCTCCCAGACCGATGCAATCTCTGCAGTGGCAGCTTCTGCTGATATGTTCAGCGTTGCTGACGGCATTGCAAACAAGCTCTTTGTTGCATACGCAGCTTACACTGGTGAATGATCCTCGTTCTTCGATCGAGTCTTTTCAAAGGACAGCCTTCGGGCTGTCCTTCTTTTCCAAGTAAAGCCTAATGGCAATCAAATGAACTAACCCAAAAGTAAGATAGAGAGGGGAAATCACAGTATGGGAAATGATGTCCTCCTTCGCATGAAAGACATTACGAAACAGTTTCCGGGCGTTAAAGCGCTCGATCACGTTTCTCTGGAAGTGGAAGCAGGCACGGTTCATGCCCTCATGGGTGAAAATGGAGCCGGCAAATCTACTTTGATGAAGTGTCTGTTCGGCATTTATTCTAAGGACAGCGGAGAAATCTATCTGGAAGGAAATCCGGTAGATTTTAAAAGCAGTAAAGAAGCGCTGATGAATGGTGTCGCTATGGTGCACCAGGAGCTCAATCAGGCGCTTAAGCGCTCGGTCATGGATAACCTCTGGCTCGGCAGATATCCGACGCTCGGAGGCATCATGGTCAATGAAAAGAAAATGTTTGAGGATACTCTGGCGATCTTTGAAGAGCTGGAGATCAATGTGGACCCGCACCGCATCATGAGCACGATGCCGGTTTCACAAAGACAGATGGTAGAGATTGCCAAAGCAGTCTCCTACAATTCGAAAATTATCGTATTCGATGAGCCAACCTCTTCCTTAACCGAAGAGGAAGTCGAACATTTATTTAAAATCATCAACATGCTGCGCGACCGCGGCATCGGTATCATCTACATTTCGCATAAGATGGCGGAGATCAAGCGAATCTCCGATACGATCACCGTCATGCGCGATGGTACCCACGTCGCCACCAGACCTGCGGCAGAGCTGGAAACCAACGATATCATCCGCCTGATGGTAGGCCGTGAGCTGACCAATCAGTTCCCGCCAAAGACCAACAAGCCGGGCGAAGTCGTCTTAAAAGTGGAACATTTAACCGCACAGTACTCCCTGCTTACCGATGTCTCGTTCGAGGCAAGAAAAGGTGAAATCCTTGGGCTGGCCGGCCTTGACGGCAGCGGAAGAACCGAGACGCTCGAGAACATTTTCGGAAATGCGACCCGCAAAGAGGGAACCATTTTCTTAGATGGCAAGCAGTGCTTAAACCGCAACCCGAGAGAGTCCATCCGAAACGGCTTCTCTCTCCTAACGGAAGAGCGCCGCGCCACCGGTATCTTCGGGATCCTAAACATCCGCGAAAATACGGTCATCTCGAGTTTAAAGAAGCATCGTCGTTTCCTCGGGTATCTGAGCATGAAATCCATGCGCGAAGATACGCAGTGGTCCATCGATTCGATGCGCACAAAGACACCGTCGCAGGAAACCAAAATCCGCTCGCTCTCCGGCGGCAACCAACAGAAGGTTATCATTGGCCGCTGGCTGCTTACTGATCCCGAGGTTCTGCTCCTGGATGAGCCGACCCGCGGCATTGATGTCGGCGCAAAGTATGAGATTTATCAGTTGATTTTGGACCTGGCAAACCGAGGCAAGACCATCCTGGTCGTCTCTTCCGAGATGCCCGAGCTTTTAGGCATCTGCGACCGCATCCTTGTCATGTCCGGCGGACGTCTTGCCGGTGAAGTGGATGCGCAGAATACCACACAGGAAGAGATCATGACCTTGGCAGCGAAATACGTATAAGGGAGGCTTTCATTATGGCAAATCCGATTCAAAGACTGCGCCAGACAAGCGCAGACTATAAAACGCTGGATGCAAAAGACAGACGGCGCTTCTGGGTGGATGGCATTTTAAATAACGCCCTCTACATCCTGATGTTTATCTTTATCATTTACACGGCAGTGAAGAATCCGAACTTCGTCAGTGCCGGTTCGATCGTCAATATCATCTCCCTGGCAGCTGCTTCCCTTCCGATGGCGCTTGGTATCGCGGGCTGTATCGTCTTAACCGGTACGGACCTTTCCGGCGGACGTGTCGTCGGCTTAACCGCAGCCATCGCGGGCGCGTTTTTGCAGTCCCAGGAGATCTCGCGTAAGATGTTTGCAAGCCTTCCGGCCATCACCCCTGGCTGGATCCTTGTGGTCATTTTGACCGTTCTTTGTGTCGGCGCGATCATTGGTCTCGTCAACGGTTTCTTTGTGGCGAAATTCAGCCTGCATCCGTTCATCGTGACCCTGGCAACCCAGTTAATCACCTACGGTCTGATCCTGATCTTCTTTATGATGAACAACAACAACGGACAGCCGGTTTCCGGACTTTCCCAGCAGTACAAGGATATCGTCTCTTCTTCCTTCCTGCGCTTCGGAAGCGTTTCCATTCCGTGGTACGTGCTTTACGCTGTTTTATTGGTCATCCTGATGTGGTTTATCTGGAATAAGACGACCTTCGGAAAAAATATGTTCGCGGTCGGCTCTAACCAGGATGCAGCCCGTGTTTCCGGTGTCAACGTCTTCTGGACCACCGTTTTGGTTCACACCTTAGCAGGTGCGATGTATGGCTTCACTGGCTTTATCGAGGGTGCCCGTATCAGTTCGATCACCCAGGCAACAGGCTTAAACTACGAGTGCGACGCGATCGCAGCCTGCGTCATCGGCGGTGTCTCTTTCGTCGGTGGTACCGGTTCCATCAGCGGCATCGTTCTGGGCGTGTTCGTCCTGCGTATCATCTTCGTTGCCCTCTCGATGTTGGGCATCGACCCGTCCTTACAGTACATCATCAAGGGCGGCATTATCTTAGTCGCATGTGCACTAGATATGAGAAAGTATCTAGTGAAGAAATAATAGGGGTTAGTTTAAGGAACAGGGGCAGCCGACCGGCTGCCCCTGTTCTGATTTTCAAGATTCATTTATCTCACTTTGATGGTTGCCTCTGCGGATGCAAGGCCCTCTGCCGTGACTTTAAGCGTCACTTCACCAGCTTCTGTTCCAGCCCGAAGCACCGCCATCGCACGTCCCTGATATGCCGGTACCGATCCGCTCACATACGACTCTTCCGTCTTTGCTCTCGCAGATCCAAACGCCTGCAGGACGGCTGCACCTTCTGCGCTTGCATTTACGACACGTTCCTCGAATGGCAGTACATCTCCGTTCTCGTTTACGATCTCCACGGCCACATAGCACAGTGACATGCCATCCGCAGAAATCACCTCTTTTTCCGGTGTCAGACGGATCGCAGCCGCAGATTTTCCAGATTGCAGCTGATCCCTGGAGACTTCCTTGCCATCTACGTAGCTGACTGCAACTAAGTCGCCTGCCAGATACTGCGTCTCAAAGGTCGCAATGTACTCCTTCGGCAAGGTACGTCCAAGAGAAACCCCATTTTGCAGAAGTTCCACCTCCTGCGCACGGCTGTAGACATCAACCGTCAGCGGTGCACCTTCTTCGACGTCCCAACTGTAGCTGTGCGCACAGCCGGTCCAAGCATACCTGCCCAACAGCTCTATCTGTCCGTGATGTTTCGGATCCCGCACGGCAAGATAAGTCTCATCGCTTCCCCAGACGATGCGTCGGTAGGTCATCTCCGGCTTTTCATTTCCCAAAAGATCAAAGCCACCGGCTCCTGCACATCTCCACGGGTACTCTGCGTAGTGAAGCATCCTTGCATCCTGAGCCACATGTTCCGGATCGGTGTAAATAATCTTGCCGATTCCGGCTTCCCCGATGTAATCCATACTTGTCCAGACAAAGTCACCGATCAAGTACGGATACTGCTCCACCGCTTCCCAGTACTCTTTCATCTCGCGAGGCTTCGATTCGGTACTGCAAATGACGCGGTTTGGGAAGAGTTCCCCTGCTTCCGCAAAATGATACGCCAGATAATTGTATCCGACCACATCCCACGGCGCGGCAAATGCTTCCGTTCTGTCATTCCAGATCGCCTTGCCGAACTTGCTGTCGATATTGACCGCACCGCCTGCTGCAAGGGCTTCTCTGTCTTCCATCATGGACTTCCAGAACGCAGCCGTATCGTCGTCATCAAGGCCGCTAAAGAACGAGCAAAGCGCACCACAGATCGGTCTCGTCGCGTCCACTTCTCTGGCTGCCTTTGCAAGCATCGCAGACGTCTCATAGCCGCCCGATACGCCGCCCTGTTCTCTCAGCTCATTTCCGATCGACCACATCACAATGCTCGGATGGTTGCGGTCTCTGCGAAGGAAGGCTTTTAGTTCCTTCACTCCTTCCTCTTCAAAATGCTCGGAGAAATCATGCAGATTCTTAGACATCTTCCAGGTATCAAACGCTTCTTCGATCACGACCAGTCCCAGACGGTCACAGGCCAACAAAAACTGTGGTGAAACCGGATTGTGTGCGCAACGAATCGCGTTAAATCCGTTATCCTTGTGCAGTTTCAGCTTCCGGTATTCTGCATCGTAGAGGCTGACCGCACCGATGATTCCGTTGTCGTGATGCAAACAGCCGCCCTTTAAGTTCACGGTTCTGCCATTTAGCTGGAAGCCATGCTTTGCGTCCACGGAAATGGTTCGCACGCCGAAGATAGTTTCGTCTCCATCCAGTGCTTCTCCATTTTCTCCGATCAAGGTTACCTGCACCTCATAGAGGTTCGGATCGTCGATATCCCAACGCCTCACATCCTCGATACAGATCTGGGTTCGGCAGCTTCCGGTTTCCCCTGCAGGCACGAAGATACGAATCCTTCCTGCTGCAGTTGTCTCCTTCACGGCAAAGTCTACCCAGCCGCAGAAGTCCTCGGCTGTCTCATTGACCACCTCGGCTTCACAGGTCACAAAGGCATCTTCGCCCACAAAATGATCCGTATGCAGATACACCCCATCTGCCGCGAGATGTGTCTTCGGAGAGGTCAGTAAGTACACATCCCGGTAGATGCCGCCGCCGGAATACCAGCGGCCGTTCGGTTCGTTATCGTTGCTGACAACCACCGCCAGACGGTTTCGTGCACCAAACTTCACTTGCTTGGTTACATCCACTGCAAACGGTGTATATCCATAGTGGTGTCTGCCCATCACGTGACCATTTAAAATCACGGTCGTCTGGCCATAGACACCGTCAAAGTAAACTTCAACCTTCTGTCCTCGAAGTTCCTCCGGGATCGTCAGTATCTTTGTGTAAGTATAGGTGCCACCGTCGAAAAAGCCCGTATCGGCACCATTTTTGCTCTTTGCATTCGGCGTCCCCTCAATCATGAAATCATGGGGAAGGTTGACCGGACGGGTTTTTACCGGCATCATCGGGACACTAGGCGGCTGCCCCACCTGAATCGTCCAGTCGAGGTTGATATTTTGTCGTTTCATCTGGCTTTCCTATCTCACTTATTTGGCGTAGCTTCCAAGGAACGTAAGGCTTTCTTTCGGGTATCTCTTCTGTGTACTGCGATCCACGGCAATCAGACCAAAGGTCATCGAATACCCCTTCTGCCACTCGAAATTATCGAGCAGGCTCCAATAGCAATAACCGAGCACCGGGATGCCATCTGCGATGCAGCTCTCAACTCCTGCCAGTGCTTCCTTGATAAAAGCAACTCTGCGGGTATCATCAGTCGCAGCGACACCATTTTCTGTTACGATGATCGGAATCGGCAGTTCCTTGTGCACCTTGCGGATCACATGTCCCAACGCCTGCGGATAAAACTCATAGTCCATCTGTGTGACTTCCGCACCGTCCGGCACCGGAAGACTTCCCTCCGGACCCATCAGGGTTCTGGTGTAGTTCTGCACACCAAAGAAATCATCGTCCTTCAGATACGGAAGGTAATGTAAGAATTCCTCCGTCCACTCGCGCAGCGCTTCTGCTTCTCCGCCTTCCTGCGCCTGGATATCATGTAAAGACAAGGTGAGTCCAACCTGGATCTCAGGCTTCACGGACTTGATCGCACGTCTTGCTGCCTGATGCGCACGCATCACGATCTGGTCACCGTTCTCGGTACGAGGCGATACAAAAACCTGCGGCTGCGGTGTTCCAAAGACCTTCACATTCTCTTCCGCCGCCTTTTTCATACGCTCCATAAGAGGATTTTCAAGATTGATGCCCACCTGCACCTGGCCTTCCAGGCTCTGCTTTTTCTGCATTGCCATCATCATGCGCTTGGAGATCGCTGCGATCTGGATGCCCATATTGGCTTCGTTAATGGTGCAAATGTAATGGATCTCATCGCCCAGCTGCTCCGTAATATATTTTGCATAATTTGCAAACTTAGCCACGGTCTCCTCAGCTTCCCAGCCGCCCTGCTCGATCAGCCACTTCGGGCTGCTAAAATGATGCAGCGTGACAATCGGCTCAATTCCGTTTTCCTTGCAGGTACGGATCACATCGCGGTAATGCGCGACCTCATTTTCATCGAACACACCGGGGGTAGGCTCAATTCTCGCCCACTCAATCGAAAACCGGTAGGCGTTTAAGCCTGCGTCTGCCAACAGTTTAATGTCCTCTTTGTAACGGTGATAGTGATCGACCGACTCGCCGCTTGGCTCATTGAAGCTTGTAAACTCCATCTGTTCCTGTGCCCAGCAGTCACTGTTCGTATTATTTCCTTCGACCTGATGTGCAGCGGTAGCTGCGCCGAACATAAAACCTTTTGGAAAACTCATCGTAAAACCCTCCCTCAGTCTTCTTTCTTCACCTGGTTCAGTGCAAAATTAAACTTGTGGACAAATTCCGGTGTCGCAAGCTTACCCAACTGCTTGATGGTCGCTTCCACACTCATCTTATCCATCATTGCCTGCATCTCCGGCGGCATCTCTACGTTCTTTGCGACGTCTCCGTAAGCTGCAACGAGCTTTGCCTGCAGGGGAGCCATCAGCTCCTGCAACACCGCTGCGGTCTTTGGATTGGCCTTGATCGCACCCATGCTGTCCTTGATCGAGTAATAGCCCTCCCTTACGATCTCATCGTCCCGGTCGAACCAGTTGGTGATGAACGCACCGTCTTTGATATAGTCCTTGTTGACTTCTGCCACTTTGCGGATCTTGATCGCATCTGTCAGATCACCACTCACCGCTGTGATCTCATGTTCCCCCGTGATCGGCACTTGGAACTTGAAAATCTTATCGCCAGCGCATGTTCCCACTTCCTTGCCATCCACAAACAAGGTCACCTGCGGCTGATTCGAATACACCTTAATCTCGGTGGTCTCTTCCGCACGGTCGACATAATGTCTGCCGCACACATGCACGAACGGATCGTCGCTTAAGTAGGCTTTGTAAATGTAATAGGCATCCTTTTTATACTTCCGGTCGAAGGTCACGAGGCCCTTCTGGTTCTGGCCGGGCTTTCCACCCTCATCTCTGCCGTCCGCGCCGAAATCAAAGCCGTTCCAGCAGTGCATTGCCCAGATATAAGGCCGCTCCGACCACATTTTTAACAGATGCTCATGATACAGTGCCTGGTAGCCTTCGCTCCAGTCACCCTTCTCCGGCTTCGCATTCTGGTAACGAGGATTCGCATCCGCACCAAACTCAGACAGGCCGATCACCGCATCCGGATACTTCGCATGGAAGTTGTCAAAGAATTCATCGTTCTGCTCTAAATCGCCCAGATACCAACCATAATATAAGTTGTAGCTGCGGATGTCAGGCAGCATCACGAACGGATCGTCCGGACTTAACATAAAGACATGCGCCATCGTGGTCGGTCTTGTCGGATCCAGACGGTGGCAGAGGTCATTTAACACATTGTGATTGTCAATCATATCCGGCGTTGTGCCTCCGGTCGAGGTGATCTCGTTGGATAGCCCCCAGCAGATGATGGACGGATGATGATTGCTCTGCACAATGAGTTCACGCATCTGGGAGATCGTATTTTCCCTTGCCTCCGGCATATGCTCGGAAATGTACGGAATCTCCGCCCACGCAATCAGACCAGCCTTGTCGCACAGATCATAGAAATACTGATCATGCTGATAATGCGCGAGACGCACGGTGTTCGCACCCATTTCTAACAGAATCTGAATATCCTCTTCATGCTCCGCCTTCGTCAGTGCATTTCCAAGGCCCTCCCGGTCCTGATGTCTTGCTGCACCGCACAAACGCATCGGCTCGTTGTTCAGATAAAAGCCCTTCTCTGCATCAAAATCGATCTTGCGAAGACCGAAGTTTAAGCTCACTTCATCTCCACCGGGAAGCGTCGTTTTCGCTTCGTAGAGATACGGATCCTTCTTGCCATTCCAAAGGTGCGGCGTATCGATGGTAAACACAGCCTTTGCAGCGCCGTCAACGGTCGGTACAGTCTGTGTCTTACCTGCCACCGTAAATGTCACGTCGCAAGAGCCATTCTGCCATGCCTCCACGGTCACGGTTGCTTTTGTCAAATCATCGGAAAGCTCCGGTGTCACCTTGACGCCAGGCCCACCGTAATAATCCAGAGCAAAGTGCTCGTTTGGCACAAACAGAAGCTTTACATCACGGTAAATGCCGCCGTAGAAGGTAAAGTCTGCCTTCTGTGGATAAACCGTGCGGTTTTTGCCGTTGTCCACAGTGACAACGAGTTCATTTTCCTCTTTCAGATGCTCTGTCAGATTCACGCGAAATGTGGAATATCCGCCTTCGTGTCTGAAAAGCTTTTCTCCGTTTAAGAAGACTTCTGCCGTCATCGCTGCTGCACCAAACTCGACCCAGACCTCTCCGTCAAAGACCGGCTTTGCAAATGTCTTTTTATAGGTGCAGGTCCCGCGGTAATAATCATTACCGCCATCCTGGCCATCCTTCGCATTCCAGGTATGCGGGAGTGTCACGGTCTCTGTCTGATTTTCTTTTGTAAATCTCCATCCATCGTTCCATAACACTTCTCTTCTCATCTTATTTCATCCCTTCTTTGAAAAAAGCCCGTGCAGATACACGGGCTGATTCATTTTTCACAATTTTATTGATTATTCTGCAGTAGCCTGCTCTCTCTCTTTGATGGTCTTCTGGACTTCAACCATCTTCTCGCGGGAAAGTTCACTCTTCTTCATCGCAAGAACCGTGCAGATCCAGCCAAGGATCGGGAAGCCGATCAAGAGAACAACCGTCATAACCTTAAGCGGTGTGGTGAGCGGATCACCGAGCTGCGGAGCCGTCGTGGTGTAGCCGATCATTGCGATCATACCAGTTGCGATCGTCGCACCCAGGGAGGAAACCAGCTTATCTACGAAGCTATAAGTTGCAGAAACAGATGCCGGCAGGAACTTACCGGAACGATACAGCTCATAGTCAACGATGTCCATACGCAGCGCATTTGTTGCTGTGGAGACAATCATCTTAGCGGCATTATTTCCAAAGACGAAGATAAAGAAGATGATGGTCGGAACGATCGCTCTCGTTACCTTCGTGGTATCCGTAAAGAGTAAGAATACTGCATAAAGTACATTCATGATCAGGCAAACCCAAGTCCAGTCAACCATGACCTTCTTGTTGCCGTACTTACCGGCAAGTCTTGCACCAACAATTGCGAAGACGATGCCCGGGAGCATTGCCACGATCGTGATGATCGAGGAAATGGAGTAGTTCTGGATCATGATACCGTAGAGCATAACGGTAACGACAGAGACAGAACCGATGGTCTGTGCCAGCTTATCAGAAACCGCTGCGATCATGTAACGCTGCAGTTCTTTGTTATCCTTAATCAGTGCCCACATATCCTTCAGGGAAGGCTTCTCATCGGTCTTGCCATCCTGGGAAATACCTTCGAAGTTCTCAGCCTTATCATACGGTGCAATACCGATGCAGGAAAGCAGATAGAATACCAGAGAAAGTACCACGCAAAGGATGTTGAACGTTGCAAGGAACGGTCCGTTGACCTGGTTGTCAAATCTCGGAAGCAAAGCCGCCTGGCTGATGCCCATGAGCACCATCGGAGCCAGATAAGAATAAATCGTGGAGAACACACTGATGGTAGGACGCTGCTTCGGGTCATCCGTCATGATGTTACCGGTCATAGAAGTTGCGACACCAACCAGGGTATATCCGATGATGTAAATCATGTAGCAGACGATGAAGAAAATGAGTCCGCCTACACCAGATAAATGTCCGGCACCGAAGTTACACATCGCAGAGGTTGCCAGTGCCATGACTGCCCAACCGATGAGCATGAAGATACGAATCTTACCATGCTTCGGATTGAAACGCTCGATGATAAACGCACAGATCGGGTCTGTCACGCCGTCGAAGATTCTGGAAGCCGTGATGACGACACCTGTCACCGCAACCAAGATACCATAGTTAACGTTACCAATGTAGGTTGCATAGGTCATCAGCATGTAGAAACACATCTGACCTGCACCGGTCAACTGAGACAAAGCGATCTGCCACATTTTGGCTCTCTTGTACTGCACGCCGTCCTGCTAAGCAACCGTAACTTTTTCTTTCTTACTCATTGTAAAACCTCTCCTTAAATTGTTTGGAATTGCTTCCGTTTCTTGTTGATTTTATACTAGCAGGATTTTGCCATTTATGTTAGAATGATTTTGCAAGTATTAGAACGATTTTATCTTATTAGGGAAATTAGCGTGAAAAATGCATTGATATGCATTTTTCATCACTGTCTATTTGTGCCGGAGCGTCACAAATAGACTTGATGGCAGATGAGAAATTGCATTCGCAATTTCTCATCGCCCCGTCGCGTTAGACGCTCCGGAATGAGGATTAATATGGATTTTCGTCTTTTTTCGTCGGTATTAAACAATTTGCTCAATGTTTCTGTTCTCGTGACCTCCAAAGAGAACCCTGATCTAGCTTCTTTTTCAGAGAAGTACTGTTACCACCCGGTGCTTCAGCCAGCCTTCACCTTAGAGACTCTGACACAGTACGCCTCGCAGATGCAGGAGAAAACCATTTATGATCTGCGTGACGATCTCGGTATCTGTATCCAGTTTTTTCTGATTGAAGAATCCCTTGTCATTGTCGGCCCCTTTGTGAGAAATGAATTTCCTGAAGCGAAAGTACAGTCCCTTTTGATCTCCCACAGTATCCCTGCTTCTTACAGCGCTTCCGTGAGGCTCTATTATAGCTCTTTCCCTCTGCTCTCCGCAACGCACACCAGGGATACCATCTTAGGCTGCATCCGCGCTTTTGTGGGGCAAAGTGAGAACTACTACTATCAGCACCTGCGCAAGCTGGAGCCTAACGGCTCCCTTCCCCACGCACCCAGGGAAGAATCTTTGGATTACCTTTCCATCTATCATCGCTATGATCTGGAAAACAGATTCCTCCGCACCATCGAAACCGGGGATACAGAAAATGTTCTGATTGCTCAATACGCCATGAGCGCTGATGGCATGAACCAGAACCGATATGTCAATGCCGTATATCAAGACCCCGTTGTCGGCATTTCGATGATTCGCGCACTGGCGCGAAAAGCCGCGGAGCGCGGCGGTGCCTCTTTAATCGACATCCACGAGATCACGCAGCGAAATGTCCAGCGAACCCTTGCTGCCAAAAATGTCCAGGAGCGTGTCCGTTATCTCGATCAGATGCTCGTGGAACTTTCTGAAGCCGTGCGCATCAGCAAGCAGCACATGAGCAATTACTCTGCACCGATTCGCCGCGTCGCAGAGTACATTGGGTTGAACTTCAGCCAGGAGATCTCCCTCGATCAGCTTGCGGACTTGATTGGATACGCACCTACGTATCTGTCGAAGACATTTACGAAAGAAGTCGGAATGACCATCACCAGGTATATTGCGATGCTCCGCTGCCAGAAGGCTGCCCAGATGCTGCGTGACGAAGACTTGACCGTGCAGGAAATCAGCCATTACGTTGGGTACATGGATAATAATTATTTCGTAAAGGTGTTTAAAAAGCAGTATGGGATGACACCCACGGAGTATCGGAAGGAAAAGGAACCCTGAAGAACCAGTCTAAAGAAAGGAGTCCTTATGATCACTTACCTTAACCACTATGCCTCCCCGTTGGGCCAGGTCACTCTTGCAAGCGACGGGCAGTCCCTGATCGGTCTATGGTTTGACGGACAGGCACATTTTGGCTCGACGATCACGAAAGGGGCGGTCGAACAAGATCTTCTTGTCTTTGCACAAACCTGCAAGTGGCTCGATCTTTATTTTGCGGGAGAAGCGCCCGATTTTACACCACCTTTGCGTTTTCTAGGCACACCGTTTCAGAAGGAAGTTTGGAATCTACTGCTTACGATCCCTTACGGTCAGACCACCACTTATGGAGCGCTAGCTTTGGCTCTTGCCAGGAAGCAAGGCCGCATGAGCCAATCCGCCCAGGCAGTTGGCGGCGCTGTCGCACGAAATCCGATCTCTTTAATCGTTCCTTGCCACCGTGTCGTTGGGGCAAATGGCTCCCTCACCGGCTACGCTGGCGGGCTCGAGAAAAAGAAATGGCTGCTCGCTCTCGAACAGCCAAAAGAATGATAATTACATTTCGCCGATTTCCTCGTACCACTCTGCAAGAAATGTTTCCATGAATGCATGCCGCCTCTGCGCAATCGCTCTGGCGGCATCTGTATTTAACAGATCTTTTAACAAAAGCAACTTGTCGTAGAAGTGTTGAATCGAACTTTCCATGGATCTGCCATGTTCTCCGCCAAACGCAAATGTCCGGCCGATCCCCACGGCACCGATCGCATCCAGCCGGTCTGCATCCTGGACAATCATGCCTGCAAGCGAATCCGGCTTTTTGTGCGTGTGAAAAGAGACGCCCTCAATCACCGTGCAAATCTGCTCTGTCATCTCTTCAGAGATCTCATTTTCGCGTAAAAAAGCACGCGCATTGGCAAGATTCTCGGTCGCAAACAGCTTATAATCGTCCACGTCATGTAAAAGCGCGGCAAGCGCGATCACCAGCGTATCCTTTGCACCCTCCGCCTCCGCCAGAAGACAGGCATTCCGGTAAACTCTCAGGGTATGAGCTGCGTCATGCCCACCGGAATTTGTCTCAAACAGCTTCGTGATATAGTCTATCGCATTTTGAATGATCTGCTCGTTCGTCATCATTTCTCTCCATTAAAACCACAGGTAGCCTTACAAAAACCCTTCCACAATCTCGGCTGCATGACGCACGCAGTCATCACACTCACAGACCACGATCCCGGCCTCCTATTTCTCTATACATTCCATTCATTCTCTCATCACAACTTCTAACGCCTGATCGGTCCAAAACCGAATCCGGTCCACCATCTCAAGTTTTTCAATCGCAAATGGTCTCTCTTCCTCTTTGCACTGCGCCTCGATCTCTTTCATCCCGAGAAACGCGCCCAGAATGTTGCCGGTAATCGCACCGGTCGAATCACTGTCACCGCTGTGATTGACTGCGATGCGAAGTGCTTGGTGGAAATCGTACGGATACCTTGCCGCACAGTAAAGCGCAATCGCCAGCGCTTCTTCTCCGACCCAGCCACCGCCGATCGCATGGATGTTTCTCACATCCATGTTCATGATCTCTACGCGCTTCTGTGCCTCAAGCAAGCCCTCAAGCTCCTTTTCATTGGTCTCTTCCGCTAGACGCCAGGCCTTCTCGACAATCTCATCAAAGTAATCCAAAGAAGGTGTCCCGGCAAATGTCTCATCGATCACGTCAAGTGCCTTTTGCATCGATACCATCAAGTCCACACTGCCCTCTTCCGAGTCACCGACGTCTTTGCGGTATGTAAGCCGGTTCACCAGTTCTGCCAGATAGGCAGCCGGCAGATAACCCAGAGGATTCCCGTGCGTGATCGCTGCGGCCTGTCCCGCCGTATGCGCGGGCCCGTCTTTGCTGATCCAATGCCCCGGACGAAGCATCAGTCCGATCGGCGCGACTCTCATCACGCCACCGCAGCCTTTACTCTGATTGCCCGGATGCTCCATCGAATAGATCTCATTGGAATACGGCGGATTCGGAGACCCGACATTTTGCGCAGCAAGTGCAGACATACAAGTATTGCCCGGGGCTCTCCATTCATCCAGTCCCTTCTCCTGCCGGAACAACTCTGTGAAGCTGTTATGCGTCTCTCTTGTACCCTCCTGCGTCGCCAGCCAGTCCTGGTAGGCGAGAGAAATGTACCACTCCGGTTTCGCACTGACCCCTTTATACTCCGCGCGCAAAATTCCCTGCCGCAGACCGTCCATCGTAAAAAGCGTCATCTGCGTATCATCCGAGAACTCTGCAAATCCTTTATGGCGAATCACCAGATCCTGAATGCCCCGCTCTCCGTAATGAGAGACAATCGAATCATACGACTGAAACTCCACCGGATAGCCCAGCGCATCTCCCAAAGCACCACCGATGATACAGCCGTGAAAAACATCTCGAAGTCGTTCTTTCTCTGTCATAGACGTAATCTCCTTTGAAAAGTTAGCCTTTTCAAAAAGTTTACCATGAATCTTTAAGCGCCTCAATCGTTTTTTCCATGCGAAATATTCGGAACGTAAGATTCCTGCACACATTTTCCAAATAATCTGGTATGATAGAGGTAATCGGAACAAATGTTCCACGCAAGTAGGAGGATGTATGATGTCTATAACACCTAGAAATATATTAGAGCAAATGAAATCGTCGCAAGCGCTTAAGACAACGACACTCAATAACGCCCGCGAGCTTGGCGGATATGTGATGAAAGACGGCCGCACGGTGCGCCGCGGAAAGCTCCTGCGGACCGTCTTGTTAAAAGATGCTTCACAGGAAGATCTTGCGGTTTTGCAAGATGAATATGATCTCAGGCTCATTTTAGATATGCGCGAGGCAGATGAGATCAAGCGCGATCCGGATCCTGCGCTTTCAGGCGTAACATGGGTGCAGACACCGATCATTGATTACTCCGGCATGGCAGATCTGGCTGCAAAGCTGCAGGGACACCAAGAGTTTTTGCATCCCACCTCTACCGAGGATCAGATTCGCGGAATTGCCTTTTTTATCACGGAATTTGGCGCAGACCTAGCTTATGCGCATTATCTGGAATCCTCCTACGGGCAAGAGGGACTTAAACGCTTTTTCAAAGAGCTCCTGGCCTGCCCGGAAGGTGCTGTACTCTGGCACTGTTACACCGGCAAGGACCGCACCGGGATCGCTGCAGGGTTGATCCTTGAGATTCTCGGCGCGGACTGGGAGACCATTTTAGCAGACTATGAGCTCAGCGGATTATACTTTGAGGATCGCATCCAATGGGCCTATCACCTTGCATTAGACCTCGGTTATGACAAAGCGCTGGCCGAGAAAATCGCCGCGCTCATGACCGGCGTTCACGCAGATTTCCTGACGAGAGCCTGGAATTATATGTACGAATCCTGGGGCTCACCGCTTGGCTATCTAAAAGGAGCGATCGGTCTTTCTGAGGAAGACATTTCCACCTTAAAAGAACGCTACCTGGAATAATCCCTTCACATTGACATACCGTCACCGTAGGTTTATTATAATAAATGAAAATAACATTTCGTACATCAACCACAAGGAGGTATCACCATGGAAGGAATCGAAAAAGTTTGTCAGTTTCTCGATGAGGCACAGACGTATTATCTGGCAACCGTAGAAGGCGATCAGCCGAGAGTTCGCCCCTTCGGCACCGCTCTGCTTTTTGAAGGCAAGCTCTACATCCAGACCGGCAAGATCAAACCTGTCTCCAAGCAGATTGCAGCAAACCCGAAGGTAGAGATCTGCGCATTTAAAGGCGGCACATGGCTTCGTCTGGCAGGCGAATTGGTCAATGACGACCGCTACGAGGCGAAGGCAGCAATGCTTGATAAAATGCCTTCCTTAAAGGCAATGTACAGTGCAGACGACGACAACACGCAGGTTCTTTATTTTAAAAATGCAACCGCAACGTTCAGTTCCTTCACCGCTGCACCGGAAGTCATCACCTTCTAATTGACCTTAGAATCACTTGTGCTCCCAGAAGTCGCAGACTGCGATCTGGGAGCACTTTTCTTTTCTCATCAAATTCATTTTAAGTAAGAGGCATGATTGCATTCTTCATGAACTCCACTGCACCTTCCTCACCAAGAAGCATGCTAAGCGTTTTGCTGGATGGATTTCCCTCCACAATCATTCGCTCACGGAAGGTCTCCAGTTTCTCTTTATACGCAAGATCCACTTCTGCATCTTCCACAGATGACAGATATGCTTTCACCGAAGCGACTGCCATCTCTATCAGCTCCGTATGCTCACCGGTCTTAATAAGGGAATATGGCTCTCGCTCCTTGATATACCAGTTCTCCTTCTCCTGGTAATCCGGCAAATGTTGATATATCTCGTAAACTTCCTTCAACCTTTCATCAAAAAGACTTTCCATGTCGCAACCATAATACTCGACAAACACGCATTGTTTTTTCTTCATGCTCATTGCATCGATCAAAAGATACGGCAGCTTCACGCATGTAGTTGGCATAAATGACAGTGTAAAAAGTTCCATCCCCATCTTCGTTGTGGTATGCATCATAAACAGGTGCCCGAATCCGTCTAGCTCATATTGCTCGACCCCAAAATGCATCAGTGGAATCAGCTTGGGATACTTCATATGTGTATACTGATCCTCCGGTAACTTCTTTAAAGAAATGAGTTCCGGAAGCAACCTCATAATTTGTTCTTTTAATTGTTTGATCATCTTCTTTTCCACTCCTTAACTATTAAACCGTAATCTCGATCTGATTTCCCTCTACCGCAATGATGCAGCTCTCGTAATACCCGTCGCCCGTAATTCTTGGGCCGCTTACAACCTCAAAACCATTTCTTTTAAGCCTGGCAGTCAGTTCATCGACCCGCTCTTTACTTCCAGCGCTAAATGCAATATGCGCATAGCCAGTCCGATTCAGTTCTTTATTCTGATCCACCATATCTGGCTTATTCATAATCTCTAGCCTTGCACCATCACCAAAACGGATAAAATATGAGCGAAAACCGGTCTTCACATTGTGATAACCTTCATTCGCATGACCATTTAAATACGTAACGAAGAAGTCCCTCGCCTCTTCCAGATGATTCACATACATAGCAATGTGCTCAATTCTCATAACGCCACCATTCACTGGATTACCTTCCAGGATAATCACTCTCATTTCCTAGTCAACATATCCTCGATAATCAAATCTCCAAACAATACAAACAGTTTTCTTGCAGATCAGCCAGAAACATCGGTAAATTTGTATCCTTTAACTTTTGACTGATCTCTCTTTTGTTATGTTTCCCTGCCCATGTTTTACAGATATAGATTGATTTTGCGCCTGAAAGGGATGCAAGATCCTGGACTAAAGTACAAAGGTCTACGATCATTTGATCGTATGGATCATGTTTGCCAACTGGACTATCACAATCACAGATCCAATCAGTAATTCGATAATCATCCTGAACAAAATCAAAGCTGGCTTTCACTGCGTTTTTCACATCATGTTTTGTACCTAAGGCAATTTTATAATCATATTTGCGCGAAACATTTTCGTATTCAACCTTAGATACATCCCCATAAAGCGACCCATAAAGATAGTAACACACTCTACATTCCTCCAGACTTTATAAGACGTGAATTATTTCCATTTTGGAAATAGTTGCCTTCTTGCGTATCTTAAGCTCTCTTCCTCATCATACATCAACTATGGCACAGAACCCTCCTTTTTACAACCGTTTTCTCGTGCAAAATCGAGTAGGAGGAAGTTTCTCTGATCGAGAAACTTCCGATCTCTCACACCACCGTACGTACCGTTCGGTATACGGCGGTTCAATCAACTTAACAAGAAACACACCTCGCGGTGTAGTAGTCTAACATGGAGATTAGCCCGAAGTCGGCTAATCTCTTGTTGCTTATAGCCTTATGAACCCA
>JAFVAL010000045.1 GCA_017480565.1 Lachnospiraceae bacterium
CCTATTCCATTTTCAATAAAATTTGTTACACTTAAATACATAGAGGGCCTCCCTTCGTGTGATTTATTTTGGCAAACAAATCTTACCACAAAGAGACAAGCCCTCTCTTTTATTTTCCCGAATGTAATGTTACGCTACTTTTAAAGAGACCAAAACGTAGAATTTCAAATTACGCATTTTGAAAATGAGTTTAACGAATAAATTTAACTCATAATATTATTTTATATATCTTATATCTATTCATTATAAAATATAATATATCTTATATGATTCTTGTATCTTTGTCATTTTGATGATATAGTCTTTTTGTTGTCACACCCAATCCGGCAACGGAAAGGAGGTGATTACGTGGATTCCCTACTAGCTTTACTAGTCTCCATTGCGGCATCTGTAGCAAGTTACTACATTTGCAAGTGGTTAGATGAGAGATCTAGTGACAACTAGCCCAACCAGAGGCGTTACTGGTGAAAGAACGAAGAACCCCCGAGAGCGGCAACTCTCGGGGGTTCGTGATTACATGGATTCCCCTTTTTTGTAACGCATTCAATATATCACTTTTACATCTATCTGTCAAGGTATCTCTTTGATCCAATTCCCGTGTCCATTCTTTCCTTTTTCCTCGATCTATGCTATACTTCCTCCACAGAAATGAAATGTGAGGAATGGATCCATGTTTAAAGCAATCTTTTTCGACATCGATGATACACTCTTAAGCTTCCAGGGCTATGTGAAAGAATCCATGCGGACAGGCTTCCCTCTCTTTGGCATTGGCAACTATAACGAAGAGATGTTCCCTGTTTTTCAGGAAGTCAATGGTGAGCTTTGGCGAGAGTTAGAGCGCAGAGAAACCACAATGGCAGCACTACTTCATAAACGCTGGAATGTCATCTTCGATGCCCTTGGTTTGTCAGGGGATGGCGTCGCTTTTGAAGCATATTTCCAGGAAGCACTCAACACCAGTGCAATTCTCATCCCAGGTGCGAAAGAATTGCTTTCATCCTTACATGGCAAGTATCTACTCTGCGCCGCAAGCAACGGCCCGGAATTTCAGCAGAAAAACCGCATGCGCATCGGTGGGCTTGCCCCCTACATCGATCTCTGGTTTATTTCCGGAGAAATCGGTCATTCCAAGCCAAACAAAGACTATTTTGATACTTGTCTGGAACGCCTTGCGGCGCATGCCGAAGAAGAGATTCCTCCGGAAGAAATCTTGATGGTTGGTGACTCGATGACCTCAGATATGGGCGCAGCCGCTTTTGGAATCAAGACATGCCTCTATCGCCCGGGATATCAAGGCGAGGCACTGACACCGCAGCCGGATTATGTGGTGAATACACTTCTGCAGATAAAAGAGTTGCTCATTTAGACCCTGTCTCCACATTTTCGGCCCACAGGGTCTCGAAGCAAGGCTGTTCGGGCTTCTACGGCGACCCTACGACAACATTTTCTTCTCTCGGGGTCTCCAAACAAGCAATCCATCGAAAGTCAAAGACCCTGCCATGGCCTTTCACCATGGCAGGATCCCTATCACACCATAAAATTATCGCCTATTCATTTATCGCCCATTCATTCCTCAGCTAATCAAGCTCTTCTCACTTGCTAACCTTCCAACCGATCACATAGCAGATCGCTGCCACCACCATACCATTGATGGATGCAATGCCCCAAGGAAGCAGATTTGCCACAACCGCGCCAAGCACAACGCCGATCACCGCCCACCAGTTGACTTCCTTCTCAACTTCTACATGATCGTAATCCTTCTTGTTCAGGAAATATCCCAGCACCAGAATGATACCAACCGGCGGCAGGGTTGCATTTAAGATGTTAAGCCAGCTGACGAAATTCCAGTATAGCCAGATTGCAAGCACCGTTCCAATCACACCGGAGACAAGCACCATCGGCTTCTTCTCCTTGTTGAAGATATTTGCCAGGCCAAGTCCTGCAGAGTAAAGCGCGTTATCGTTTGTGGTCCAGATATTCAGACCAAGCACCAGCACTGCAAAGTAGAACAGACCCAGATTCAACATGACTTCGAAGATGTCATTTCCGCCGACGTAAATGTACGAAACTGCGCCGAAGAAGAACATCAAAGAGTTACCGATTAAGAAAGCAACTACGGTGGTCCAGATACCGTCCTTGGTATTCTTTGCAAATCTTGCAAAGTTCGGGGTTGCAGTACCACCGGAAACGAAGGAACCCATCACCAGGCCAGCGCCACCGATCACAGAAAGTGCACCGCTGCTCTTTGCAAAGTTATCGATAAAAGTACCATCGCCTCTTTGCACCGCAAGAATCATTGCCACGGTACCAAGCACCGCCACGAGAGGCACTGCCACGTAGCTGACGATCGTCAGAGACTTGATGCCAAAATAAGCGGACGAAGTCATCAAAATACCTGCCACAGCCACCAGCACATACATCGCAACCTGGCTGCCGTGGAAGATCTCATTTGCCACCGGGATCGCAAACATCGCAACACCGACACCGAACCAGCCGATCTGCGTAAAGCTGATCATCGCGGAAGAAATGTAAGAGCCCTTCTTGCCAAATGCCTTTCTTGCCAGCAGATCCATGCTCATACCGGTCTTAGAACCGACATAGCCAAGCGCGCCGGTATAAACCGAAAGAATCAAGCCACCGACAACCAGCGCTCCCATAAAGCCGCCGAAATTCAGCCCCTCTGCCAGCGTCTGTCCGACCCACATGCTCGCTGAGAAAAAGGTAAATCCCAACATAATCATAAACATCGTAAGGGTGCTTCTTCTCGCACTCTGCGGCACCGCACTCGCGGCATAATCCGGATCGACATTCTGGTTTTTCTTTACATCACTCATGATATTTCTCCTTCCTCATTGTTGTCCCCATCAGGAAATCTATGGATTCAGCCTCCGGCTGTAAACCCCAATCTTAATTATGAAAATGTCAGATCATGTATTTACGAAGCGCCGTGTGAAACTCCGAAAGTCTCTTCTCGGCCAAATCTTTCAGATTCATGCCGCTCGCTTTGACATTATCCAAAAACCGCCGCTCCACCGCGTAGAGTTCTCGCATCTCCGCCTCGTCCAGGTTCTGATAATGATTGACCTCTCTCCAATCCTCAAAAGAGATCGGCGTGTCATATCCCAGCTTATCGTGCAAAAATGCATCAAAATCAATCACATCGGCCCGCGCAAGCATGTCTTCCCAGTACTCTGAAACCTCGTGAATATGATCTAGGATCTCATACCGTCTCGCACCGCCATCGTAGATCGTACATTTCTCAAACAGCGCGTCACCATCTTCAAGCGTCCGCTTGCGGTAATCCGGCGCGACGATGCCATCCTTCCAGTAAAAGTCCACGAGAGGTACCTGAATACCGGTCATGCCGCGGTCATTGTACATGTTAAATGTCCCGCCGTAGTACACACCGATAAAGCCCTCAAACTCCGGCCAGAACTCGCGGAATTCTTTGGTCATCTGCTCCATCAGTTCAATGCCTCTGAAAGCACCGATCGTGAAGAAAATGATGTTGCGAAGCTTTGCGTTGTGTCTGCGATACTTCTCCGTCACATAGCCAAGGCAGTGCTTTAACGTATCGCCCGAAGCGATAATATCCCCGATCACCAGCGTGGAATCCGGCACCATCGCAAGCTTCGAATACTTGATCTCCAAACCCGCAAGCTCCTCGTGGTGGAACACTCTCTCACTCGACAAAAAGCTGATATCGTGCACGCGGATGTGCTCGTGATAGCAGCTCTCCTCCATCGGGTAATTCAGCGCGCCGCGCAAAATCGATAAAATGTTTGCGGAAGTGATCTTACCCTGCTCTTTAAAAAAACGCATCATGCGACAGGTCGAGGGAAGGAGGCACTGGTAGACCTCAAAACCTACGACTTCCGGGCTGTTCATCAGCCGGCTTGTCTCAGGATGCGAAATGATGTAATACTGATTGATAAAATTACCGTCGGTCAATTCATAGCACTTTGTCTCTTCGTCTGTAAAGACCGGCGTCAGACGAACGTTGTTCCAATTCTCCATACTAGCTCCTGTCCGGGAGGCGCTGTTTTTACATAAGAAAACCGGCCAATCTCGGGATTGGCCGGTGAAGTGCCCTTCACAATACTATCGAAAAACAGAGAACGCGTCAAGAAAAAAATACTTCACTTTCGAAAGTTTTTTTCTCATTTGTGAAACCGTCGTCTTTAACAGTGCCGCGGCCTGGTTGGAGATCCTGGGATCCATATGCAAAAGCCTTCAGGATTGCACAGTTTCTTATCTTACGACCCCTGCCGGATGGCAGAGAATCATACTGACGCCTTCCTCCCTCGGTACAACCGTCAGCTTCTTTAGGCTCGCCGGCAGGAAGAACTCATCCGCCTTTTTAATCTCAAATGTACCCTCTTCGTTCACCAGCTTCGCCGACCCGGAAAGCGTAATCCCGAGCTGCAAATGTCCGGTCACCAGAATGTCTACCGGCTTCGTCGCCTGCAGTCTCGTAAAGGAGAAATAAGGCGTCTGCGCGGTTCCGATGATCGTCTCTTCTTTGCCCCAATCGCCTTCTCTTAAGGTCTTCGGCGGAATGCGGAAACGCTTCACGTTCTCCTCGTAATTCTGGCCCTCGTAATTGTAGCACCCGAGCATTCTCTCATTCCAGAAATCCTGCTCCTCCTGCGTGCCATCCTTCTTTCTCTCCCAGCCGACCGTGATATCCGAAGGCTCCTGCACTTCGACCAAGAAGCACCCCGCACCGATCGCGTGCGGCGCACCTGCTTCCACGTTAAACGCATCTCCGATCTCCACGGGAACCTTGTGGCAGCACGCTTCCATCTTCTTTACATCATCCTCCCAGAAGCCTTCCTCAAACTTCTCGCGGGTGATGCCCTCTTTAAATCCAATGTAAACATACGGAGGCTCCTCCACATCATCTCTCTTATCGATGATGTACCAGCTCTCCGCTTTGCCATAGTCCGAATCCCACCACTTCTTCGCATACGCACGATTCGGGTGGCACTGGAGCTTTAACTGCAGCTCCGCATCCAAAAGCTTCGCCAAAATCCCCATCTTCGGCCCGATCGTCTCCAGATGCTCCTTGCCAAGCATCGACTCCGCATCCAGCTCGATCGCCTCAAACAGATACATCCGTCTGCCGTCCGGCAAAATGCACTCCTGACAGCCCTCGTTCGGGTCATCCTTCTCCGCGACATTGCGCACTCTCACATCCGACCCGATCCAAGCCTCCGGCTTATTATCATCCGCACCCGGGTAAATCCCACGAAACCGATCCAGCTCTCTGCCGCCCGGATAACGATCCAACTTATTCTGCACCAACTGCCAAGGCATTTGATAAATATTCATCTCTAACACGACCTCCTGGAAAATGAACTCAGTTAATAAATTGGTTTTATTTTACTCCTAACCCCTCTCTTTCGCAACCAATCCTGCAAAGAATCTTCTACTTCTTTGATACATTTACGACATCACACTTCGAGCAGAGAAACAACTCTGAGGATAATTAAGAGGAGAGGATATCGTGCCATCCCCTCCTCTTGCATTTATTCATCTTCTATAAGTTTTGTTACATCTTTCACTGCCATGTCGAATAATTCAGCGATCTCATCAACACTCTTCCCTCGATCAATGAGCTTCTGAATCATATCCCTGTGTCCCAAAATTCGGCCTTCAGCAATTCCGGCTTCTTTTTCATCATGAAGTTTTGCATAATAGGACGCATATTCCATCTCCCATGCCGGGTTCTTTCTTGCCATAACGACCTCCTCTTCAAGCCTTGCAGACAGCTCGCCTTCCGCTTTCCCTGTCGAGATATAATTTAGAAAATCCCGCATCTTTTCCGACACATCTCCAAGGTTTCCCTTTGCATTCAAGAATACCTTCTCTGTATCATCACCCAGTTCCAACGATGGGTCATCCACACACAATGATCGAAACACATACTTGCGATATCCTTTATGAAATAAGTCAAACAGGCATACAAATATAATGTATGACTTGTTGAGCTGATCAAACTCCTCGCTTCGTTCCAAAGAATTCAAATCAGCTATCGCCTGATAGTATCTGGACCTTTTCGGAATATTGCCCCGATTCGTCGTCTGCATCTCAACACAGTACATCGAGTGCTTCTCATCCTCTACTCTCACATCCAGACGAATGCCCCGCCCATCAGGTGTGATCTCGATCGGTTCTTGCGGATCTACGCTCATGATTCGGTTGATCTTCACGTCTAAAATCATCTCGATCAGTTCCTTGCAAAGATCCGGATTATTCGACAGGATCTTGCAGAACATGAAGTCATTCGTAAACCGCAAACTCTTGTAGCTTTCTTTCTTCACTTCTACCTCCGTTTCCGTTCGGAGGCTTCATGCCGGGCAAATAACCTGCTCGCGGATTGCATGAAGCCTCGAAACAATGTTATTTGCCCTATAATCATCTGTAGGGGGTTGTTCTAAGTATAACACCTTTTCTGTCTTTTGGAAATGAAAGAATTATAAAGTTTCCACCCTCTCTTTCGCAACCAATTGCGCAAATAAACTTCACCGGATTCTACCTATCATGTTATACTGAGAAAAACGACGAACGGTTTGAAAGGAGCCTCCTCCCAATGAATATCCAATCATTTTCCAACTATCCCACCCCCGAGGCCGCAGGCATTCCCTCCGCAGCGATTCTGCGCTTTCTAAAAGCGCTCGAACGTCAACGTGTCTGCCTGCACTCCTTGCTCATTCTGCGCCACAACCAAATCGTCTATGAAGCCAACTGGGCACCGATGCATTCCGATGAACTGCACCGTATGTACTCGGTCAGCAAGTCCTTCGTCTCCGTTGCAATCGGCCTTCTGGCCTCGGAAAGAAAGATCTCGCTCGACGACGTTTTGGCAGACTATTTCCCGGAATATGACAAGTCCTCCTTGCATCCGTACACCGCGAAGGCCACGATCCGCGATATGTTAAAAATGAGTTCGCTCTTTAACGATCAGCCCTACGACGGCGCAAAGGATACCGATTGGATCTCCACCTTTTTTGCCACGAAGCCGGAGCATGAAAGCGGAACCGTGATGTGTTACGATACCATGGCCACTATTCTCTGTACCGCCATTGTGGAGCGCGTCACCGGGCAGAAAATCTTAGATTATCTGCGTCCGCGCCTCTTAGATCCGATCGGCTTTTCGAAAGACGCGTGGTGCGTCGAGACCCCCGAAGGCGTCTCCTGGGCCGGCAGCGGTATTCTTTGTTCAGCCCTGGATCTGGCCAAATTTGCAAATGTTTGTATGCACTACGGTGAATATGAAGGGAGGCAGCTCCTCCCCCGCGATTACATGATCGAGGCCACCTCCTACCAGATCAGCAACATGATCAACAAACGCACTTTCCAGAGCGGTTACGGCTATCAGTTCTGGCTTCTCCCAGAAAATGGCTTCGCCTGCCTCGGCATGGGCAGCCAGCTTGCGGCCTGTTTTCCTGATCTGGACCTCGTCTTTGTCACCACCGGAGATACCCAAGAGCTTGGTGATCGCCAGTACGCTGCCCTGCACCTGTTCTTTGATCTGATTTTGCCAGAGGTGCAGGATGCACCACTCGCGTCTGCGCCAGAAACATTTGCTAAGCTGCAAGAGAAAACCAGAAATCTCTGTCTTCTGCTCACGCCCGGACAAGCTACACATGAAATGATGCATGAAGTGAACGATACCTGCTATCTCATGGACGAAAACCCGATGGGAATTCGCAACATCCGCTTCCACTTCAACCCCGAAGAAAACGAAGGGACACTCTACTACGAAAACACACGCAGCGAAAAAGAAATCCATTTTGGCCTCAGAAAACAAGTCTTCGGAGAATTCCCAGAGACACACTACTCCGGCAAACGCATCTCGGTTCCCCTCGGACGAGGCTACCGCTACGCAGCAAGCGCCGCCTGGGACGCCCCCGGAACCCTTACCATCTACTGCTACATCATCGACGACTATCTCGGGCTCTTGAAAATGAACTTCGCATTCAAAGAAGACCGCGTCACAGTGTACTCAGACAAAGCAGCAGAATGGTTCCTCGACGACTACGTAGGAAGCGCAAGTGGAAGGAAGGAATGAACACTAAGCGCAGTGGGCTCGTCGAATCTTTCCGTATGCGGGGACGCCTCTCGTCTTCGTTTCGCCAGTAGGGGACACGTAAATCGAAAAAGCTTGGGGTTTTACGACACTATTCTCAGAGCCGCTCATGCTTGCATGATAGCGGCTCTGAGTTGTGGCGTTCGTTGCGTAAGCAACGCCCCAAGCTTTATATTATACTATAATCGCGGGAGTGACGATGGAAGGCCGCCTACGCGTCCGCTACTGGCGAAACGAAACCGCAAGGTGTCCCTGCCAAGATCGAGCATGCGACGTTACGAGCCCAATGCGACGCTCTTACGCCATATGTCCTTTCTCCTCAATCACCTTGATCACGCTGTCCACATACTTCTCGCAGATCTCATCCGACTCTGCTTCCACCATGACACGAATCACAGGCTCCGTCCCAGACTCACGCACCAAGATACGTCCCGTATCACCAAGCTCCTCGGCAACTCTCTTCACCGCAGCCTGCACATCAGGATCATTCTGCGCATCCGGTTTGCTCTTCACACGGACATTCTTAAGCACCTGCGGATAGAACACAACCGGCGCAGCCAGCTCAGACAAAGGCTTCTCCTTCGCAAGCATAACCTCCATCACCTTAAGGCTCGTAAGGATACCATCACCCGTCGTCTCATACTTCAGGAAAATGGTATGACCGCTCTGCTCACCGCCGATACGGTTGCCGGTCTGAACCATATTTTCATAGACATACTTATCGCCGACTTTGGTCTTCTCGTACTCGATACCAACCTTATCCAGTGCCTTGTACAGACCGAAGTTACTCATTACGGTCGTAACCACCTTGTTGTTAAGCAGCTTGCCGCGCTCCTTCATGTAGAGGCCGTAAATGTAAAGCACATGGTCACCGGTGACGACATTACCCTTCTCATCCACAGCAAGGCAGCGGTCTGCATCACCGTCGAAGGCAAAGCCGATATCCAAATGATTGTCCACCACGAATTTCTGCAAATGCTCGATGTGCGTGCTGCCGCAGTTCGTGTTGATGTTGTAGCCGTCCGGCTCCGCATTGATCACATACGTCTTTGCGCCAAGTGCATCGAAAACGCCCTTCGCAATCTGCCAAGCGGCACCATTTGCACAATCAAGACCAACCTTAACATCCTTGAAGCTGTACTTCGACATCGAAATCAGATGTCCGATGTAACGGTTGCGGCCTGCCACATAGTCGACCGTGCGGCCGATGCTCTCACGATGCGAAATCGGGATCTCAATCTTGCCATCGATATAATCCTCGACCTTTAAGATCGTCTCCTCATCCATCTTCTCGCCGTTACCATTTAACAGCTTGATACCGTTGTCATAGTACGGATTGTGGGACGCGGAAATCATAATACCGCAGTCAAAATCATCCACTCTGGTGATGTAAGCGACACTAGGTGTCGTCGTAACGTGCATGATATAAGCGTCAGCGCCGCTCGCCATCAGGCCGGTACAAAGCGCATACTCAAACATATAAGAGCTGCGACGGGTGTCCTTACCGATTACGATCTTCGCCTTCTTGCCCTGGTTGACACCGTAATACCAGCCAAGGAAACGTCCGATCTTAATTGCATGATCAAATGTCAGATCTTTATTTGCCTCACCGCGGAAACCGTCGGTTCCAAAATATTTACCCATTATCGCTCCTCCTTGTGAATGACTTCCCCGTTGTCCTTCCAGATGCTGTTCTCCGGCACAAGGCCTCTCACACACGAGGTCGGATAAATGTTGCTGTGACGTCCGATCACGGTACCCGGATTGCAGACTGCGTTGCAGCCAACCTCAACATAATCGCCCAGCATTGCGCCGAACTTCTTGATACCGGTCTCCACGTGCTCAGTCCCATTGTGCACCACAACGAGCTTCTTATCACTCTTTACATTGCTCGTAATCGAGCCAGCCCCCATATGGCTATAATAACCAAGAATGCTGTCGCCCACATAGTTGTAATGCGGGGTCTGCACATGGTCAAATAAAATGACGTTCTTTAACTCTACGCTGTTGCCGACCACGCAGTCCGCACCCACAAGCGCTGAACCACGGATAAATGCGCAGTGACGCACTTCCGTGTTCGGTCCGATGATGCAAGGCGCACCAAGATAAGCGGACGGAAATACCTTCGCGGTCTTATGCACCCACACATGCTCCTGCACTTCTTCGTAGTCCTCCCCCAGGGTCGGACCCAGCTGCAGGATGAACTCCTTAATACCCTTTAACGCTTCCCACGGATAGGTGTACTGACGCAGATAATCCGCCGCAAGCGTATGATCCAGATCGTAGAGATCGTTAATTGTATACATTAAAGTCTCTCTCCTCTCTCGATATCCAGGAAATACTTATACGTATCCACCGTCAGCTCGCCGCAAGCAGCCTCATCACAAGCAATGATTGCGCCATTGTGATACTGCAGCGCGGAGCAGGTCCACTTCTGGCTCACAGCACCTTCTACAGTCGCTGCCAGCGCACGTGCCTTATTGTGGCCATTGATCAGAATCAGAACTTCTTTGGAATCAAACACGGTGCCAACACCAACGGACAGCGCCTGCGCCGGAACCTTCTCGGGATCATTTCCAAAGAAACGGCTGTTGACGATACGGGTATCGGTCGTCAGATCACGCACACCAGTGCGGGATGCAAGGCTGGTGAAAGGCTCGTTAAATGCAATGTGTCCATCCACGCCAATGCCACCCATGAACAGATCGATGCCGCCATAAGAAGCGATCTTCTCCTCATAACGAGCACACTCGCCCACCGGATCATCGGTCATGCCGTTGAGAATATTGATGTTTTCCGGCTTCATATCTACCAAATGATCGAAGAACTCATCATGCATGAAATACCAATACGACTGGTCATGCTCACGCGGCAGTCCCAGGTACTCATCCATGTTAAACGTCACCACATTGGCAAAGGAAAGCTCCCCCGCCTGGTTCATTCTAGCCAGCTCCTTATACACACCGATCGGAGACGAACCGGTCGGAAGGCCAAGCACAAACGGACGATCCTCTTTATGATTACGAATCTTCGCTGCAATATACTCCGCAGCCCACTTACACATATTCTGATAGTTTTCCTGAATAACAACTCTCATAGTTAAATTCTCTTTTCTTTCACAAAATAAATTCCCATAATTCACTGTGATAAGAGAACCTCTGTTACGGTTTTCATTCCGCTTTTTGCTTTCTCTCTAACGACGCACAATCGCCGTGACAGCATCCGCCGAGTCTTTCGACAACTGCCATTCCTCGTCACCCACGAACAAAAGGGCCTGGCGCTAACAGCTTCCCCGTTCCTTCCGCACGGGAAAGAGGCTGTTTTACTGGATGGAATTCTAAAAATCCACTTGTATCATTTTACCAATAATTCTATATCCCTGTCAAGTATAGCACCCTATATCCATTGTTCCTTAAGAAATGCGGATACTAGATGTAGGAACCCTGCTTTTCTCTCAGTACTCCTCAACTTTCACTCGTTTCCCGGCAAATGCAATCCCAAGCTTCATGATCTCATGAATTCCTCGTGCACGCATCTCCGTATCATAACGCTTCTTTTCTATTTGCTCATGTGCCTCTTCCAACATAGAATCAAGATCTGCATCTGTATCACGGTCGAATTTCAGTTCAAAAATCATCCCTGGCAAGTCCTTGTAAATGGGCTCCAGCTGAATATCAAACCTTCCATAACCACTTTCTCGATTGGAACGCACATAATATCGATGATTAAAGATGGCGCAAATTCCGATCATAAAGCCATGATAGAATCCTTCGCTTCCGGGATCAAATGAACTAATTGTCTGCAAGGCATAAGTCTCCAACAACTCCTGCAGCTTTGTAAAGTCCTTTTTGTAAATGGCCTGCTGGATCCCTATGGCTGTCGGCTCGATCCCTCCTTGTGGGAAACGATTGATAATCTCCGTTACATACACCCTGGCGATCTCTCTGTTCGGAATAGACACTTCACAGAAGATATCCCCTTCCGTTTGAGGATAATAGCGGTCAATCCTTAAATACCCAGTGGTAAGAAGAAAGCTGTAAACACTCGACGGCTTTCTCCGGATTTCCGGGTAAATCACACTGGTATCAACAAACGTTGTGACGCTCTCTCCTTTCATCAGTTTAAGTAGATTCTCTTCGATCTCCTCGGATGATGCAGAGATAATCTCCCCGATAATATCGTTGCTTCCTGTCGACTGCCAGAATGGCTTTGCGTTACAATCCTCTGCGATATAATTTACCACAGACCACGGATTAAAAATCTTGTGATCGCCAAACAGATATCCATCATACCAGCTGCATACCTCATCAAGCTTCTTCGCCACGCCATAATAGGAAAGCATTTCCTTCACTTCTTCCTTCGTGAATCCAAAGTATTCACTGTAAAGGTTGTCCGTGATGCTATACACTTTCAGATTATTCATTCCGCTGAAAATACTTTCTTTTGCAACACGCAGTATACCCGTTAAAAACCCAAAGGCCAGATGTGGATTATCTTTAAAGCCTCCGGAGAACAAATTCCGTACGAATTCGATAATCTGATCATAATAACCAGTGAGAAACCCTTCCTGGATCGGTGTATCGTACTCATCAATCATGATCATTGCTGGAATCCCATGATGCGAAGCCAGCATCTTTGAAAGCATCTTCAGGGAATCGGCCAGATCAACTTCAGTTGCTTCCCGATGAACAACTTTCTCAAAATACTTCTTCTCAGCTTCACTACACAAGGGACTATCTAGCAAATAATGATGCCTGTCAAACTCCATGGAAAGAAGTGCTGAGATATTCCTCAGTGCATTTTCCCAAGAACCATACTTCACATCCTTAAATGAAAGATAGATCACAGGATACTTTCCTTGATACTCTCGATAAATCTCCCCTGCAGACCAGATTGCCTTATCTGTGAAATATTGGCTCGTATCTTCTTCTGAACATTCAAAAAAGACACGTAACATATCCATATTCAACGTCTTACCGAAGCGTCTTGGCCGCGTAAATAGAGACACCTGCACCTTTCGATCAAGAAAGTCCTTAATCAACAGCGTTTTATCCACATAATAATAATTCGTAACTGCGTTCCTAAAATCTGAGATGCCAATGGGCAGACTACGACGATCTGTTCGTTGTCCCCTTCCGCTATCTAGCACAATTGTGCCAGGAAGCATCCACTGTCTCCCATTACGAATCGCACCTTGAATTAAGTTCTTTTGGCATAACTGTTGGACACGACGCGTCGTCATCCCCAGCCGCTTCGCAGCTTCACTTACCGTAATATATCCCATGATTCTAGACCTCTTTACGAAATTTTCATCTTCATCATAACGCAATAAGCGAAATTCTGCAATCAGAATTTCGCTTATTGCGTTATGATTTCGTTTAGATTTCGTTTCATTTCGCATCTACGCGCAGCCGCTAGCCTGCAATTTCATCTCCCTATGACATACACAATTATAACAACGCTTAGGAGCACTGCAAATATCGTATAAAGGATTCCAACAAAGCGGTTTTTCGGCATGCTTTCATAATCAGGCATGTAAGCGTCTTTCGGATTCTTCGGGTTGTATATCACTACACCGGAGCTCTTAGGATACTCCTCCATCTCTTCCTCTTCAATATGGTAATCCTTGTAGTACTCTTTGCCATCGACAATATAAGCGTATTCAAAATAAACAAATGGCTTATGATGTTTGCCGCTCACCACCTTTTCCCCCGGTTCCGGACATTGAATGTCCGCCTCTTCACCATCGGGAATGTGGATCTGCCTTAGCAGCCTTCCATAGGTCTTTTTATACTCCGTATGTCTGTGCCGATAGAAAGCCCGAATCGCCATTATCAGACAAAAGATGTCAAGTGCGCCTACAATACAGCAAATGATATCGTTGATATTCATGAGGGTCCCTCATCTTTTGTACACCATGATAGAAAGAGATTTCAATTGTTTTCCGCAATTCTATAAAATTGCAGATTTTTATTTGAATCGCCGTCGTACTTTTAGGCTTCTAAACGCATAGAAAGTTCTCGATCTTTTCCTACACTTACCAAAGCTTTATATCTATTTCTGAAAAAACTCTTAAGGAATTAAACAACAATGTCATACTGCACTTTCAAGTGATTTAAAGCACTGCTATACTTGACGAGTCTCTCTCTTTGCATTCTTCCAACAACGATCCCGGGCGCGATCTCCTGCTCTGAAGCAAATGATAAAACACCGCCTTCCGAATAGTCTCCGTTAATCTTAAATCTAGTGAATTTATCTTGATCAATCAAGGTGGTTGCTGCCCAGTTGTCGGCATCTTTTTCTTCCTGATCCGTTATTCCGTTAGTATTCCGGATATGGCCCAGAACGATATGTGCAAGTTCATGGAAAAGGCTAAACCAAAACTTATCAGCATCTTTTCCTCTTACCGTAAGTCCAAGCACGATTTTATTTCCATCTACAAAAGTCGCCCCCTGGAGAAAAGATCCCTTTAAATGTGGCAGGAAAACCACTGCAATGCCGCACTTCTTCAACGTCTCTTCCAACTTCGGGCAAAACTCGTTCGGAGTCATAACAGTCATTCTTCGAATCTGCGGGACAGCCTCCTCCAATCTCTGAACATCGATAGGTGCAGTTCGAACCTCGCGTGCTTGAATCCTCGCTTCTTGTGCCCACGCCATCAATGCAAGGTCTGCTTTTTCCGTTATTGCAAGTCGTCTACATGCAATTCTCGTAATCTGTTCATTTCCTAGAAGTGGCAACTTCACTACGCCGAAATACTGCCTGAGATAGACAACCTTTTCTTTCGGATTTTTTGTGCTCTGGATCCAGCCATACCGAGCCATCTCATTGTATGGAAATTGCTTCGCAATTTCCTCATCCTCATCCATAGCGTTCTCTGCTTCTACCTTCACGAGCTTCTCTCTGTAAATTGCTTCGAGGTTATTCCAGAACTTTGCCGGGACACCAAGAACCATCTCCAAGCTCAAAGCAACCTCCTGTGTCAGCTGAACCTCTCCGTTGATAAGCCTGCTAATATGCTTCTCAGACAAATTCATCCTAACAGCAAATTCCTTTTGACTCATGCCTCTGTCCTTGAGTTGCTCCCTGATGGTTGCTCCAGGAGGCGTAGCAATATAACTCTGACTTCTCACCGTGATGCTTCCTCCTTCGTTAATGATAGTCTATGATCTCAATAATATGAGCAATCTGGATCATGTCCCCATGTTTCTCGAATACTAACCTGTATGGATGTACCAAGTCAACAGCATATTGTCCCTTACGATTCTGCTTTAAAGGATGACACCTGCCAATACGAAACTGAATCATCATCTCTACAGAATCTGCTGCAGTAATTTCATCTATGCGCTGATGTATAATCTCAGCCATCTCTCGTCCATGTGCTCTTTCTGCTGCCTTGGCATTCGTACAAATCTTTTCGAGTTTCTTTGTTTTGTACGTGATATCCAAGTTCCCACCCCTGATATTAATTTACCTCTAAGGTAAATCTAATATAACATCGCGGATGTATTATGTCAAGATAAATTAACCTCATAGGTAAATACATCCAGTGCTTATATGCGACACAAAACAAATCTCCCCGTCCGGTCACCGTACAGAAATCACATCTCATCACTTCTTCAGAAGGCAACAAATTATCTCCCGCAGAAATTGCATATGCAATCATTCGAGCCGCGTCTTCCTCAGTTTCCGTTACTTCTACCAGCCAGTAACGATAAGTCAAGCCCTGTTGAACATACCGTTTCCGGATCTCCAAACCATCCTTCATCGCAGAGCGTGCCTTGGCTTCCGTCATTGCACCATCAAGCACATTCAGAACGACCATTACCCTCGGTCCGAACTCTGTAATCCCGGTAAACGTCCTGATGCCTTTTCCGAGCTTCCATTCCTCGGGCACCTCATTCTCCTGCAAAATCTGCACAGGCTCGTCTGTTTCAAACACAAGCTGCTGCACCCGGTCACGCCATAGGTCTCCTGTCTCGAACTGCTGCCAACTTGGTTCTGACAGCTCTTCAATTTCTTGTATCACTTCTTCCGGCATCTGCAGTCCTAATTTCTTCGTCGTATTGAAAATGAAATCTCTCATCGTCAGCGACCAAAACTGTTTTCCCGTTCGCGTGTGAAACTCTTCGATCAGTTCAAATCGAGGTGCATCGTTCTTCTTATCGTTCCTTAAGCACTACTCTTTTTCTTTTCTATATGTTTCTTGTCAAGAAAAAAAACGTCTTGCATTATTTTACTTCATCTATAAACTTTAGTAGTTTATAGAGAAGAAGAAATAGTTTTATACAATCTTTTTTTCTTACTGCTTTATATGTCATCCCATAGCTTTCTTAATCTGCTCAGCTGCTTCAATTAAAGGTGCTAGATTGATTTCCTGCATCAGCACCGAAGCTGAATTAGCCAGTGTGGAAAATGAATCAGATTGCAGGGAATCGCCTTCCTTTTTTCAATTGCTAAATTCGTATCTTGTTCGTCCATCGTTACAATACCTAGCGAAAATGATTAGCTTATATGATTTTTTCAACACATCCAATGATTCCAACGCGTTAAATGCGTTGGAATCATTGCTTATCACCCTCCGACATATCGGTATTTAGCATAATGTCCTTTATTGATAGGTTCTAATGCCCCTTGCAAAACCAGCTTTTTTAATAAAGTATATGCTTTCGACGGACTTACATGTAATAACTGAACAACATCTGCTCTGGACAGAAAATCTGTATTCTTTGCAAGATTGATAATAAGCTCTGGATATCGTGTCTCATCAATATCAACTTGCCTGACATAGCCAATCCTTTCAGTTTGTGTCCTGTAAACCTTCGGCGACAAAATATAGGTTCTGTTTTTGCCATTTCCAAATCCATCGACAATACCAGCTTCTATCGAAGTGTCCAAGATTCCTTTAACTACCGTGTCTGAGATGTTAATTGCTTCAGCAATCTGGCTTACCGTAGATTTCGGGATATCTTTTAGTGTGTTCAGCACTAATAAAGTATTAAGCGAAAGGGGGCGCCCAAGTCGATTCTGCTCATTGGTTACTAATTGAGCAATTTGTCTGTCAGGTTTACTGCGCTGAATAAACAAGGAGACTGTTACCGATGTGCTTGCCGAATAATCTGGTAAGGGTCTTCCGAAGATCAGCGAACCTTCATATATTCTGTCGATACCTCTTCCTGTTCTCTCTGCGAGGCCAATTCGTTTTAAAGCATCTGCCAGCTGAGGATTCCTCCCGTGAGGTTCGGCTGTCAGCAGATTATTAATTGAAACGCCTTCAATAAATCCTCCCGGATTTGCAATTGTCAGTCCCTCATCGCTCATTGTCACTCTCACGCGCCCCATTTTTGAATAATCCCGATGACTAAATGCATTGACCAGCGCTTCTCTGATAGCCCGCTTATCAAACTCCGGTATTGCATACCTAAACAATCCAATCTCAATTTCCTGTTCAGGATTACGCGCTTCAAGGCTATTATTTAACCGCTCTATTGTCTGAAGCAAAGGTAAAACATAGTCATCATTATTTCTGACTTCAGTTCCTTCCAGTACCTGAAATACTGCAGCATGAGTAGGAATATGCCGCTTAATAGCTTCAACCTTGCCTATCAGAAGGATACCCGTTATTGTGGGATATAAGATATTGTTTTGCTCACGTACCAGTCCAAGCGCTTTAAATAGATCCTCATCAGTAAGGTCTAAAAGATTCTTTTCTCCGTTATAAGATGCGACTAATTGCCGTAGACGCTGCACCTCTATAGGATCAAAATCTTCAGTACTGCTTTGAAGTAAAGGCATTGCAGAATAATCCAAAAGCCGCAAGTCTGATAGTCTTGTTGCAAAAGCAGTCGGATACATTGGAATATTCTCGGGTTCTCCATTTGCTTTCAACTGTCGATGCAGCGTTTTACCTGAAACTGTAGCAGTAATACCACTGTAGGTTTTAGGAACAGAAATCTTTAAGACTGGAAGAAGATCTTCAACTATTTCTGCTCTGACGGATACTGGCGGAATTGTGTTATTTGCAATGAAAGCACATACTGTTGTGGTGTTTTCGTGTGCTTTATGGACACCTGTTACTTCACCGTTATCCTCGATACCAAGATAAAGCTCGCCTCCTTCAGTATTGGCAAAGGCAACGACAGCTTCAAATATTTCTGAATCAGATAGTTTCTTTTGATCACTTTTGAATTCAATGGTTAAGGACTCTTTCTTAGGCAGCATTATATCACCTCCAGGTTCATCTTAACACACATTTGTGTTAAAGTCAATCAACCCAACGCATTCAACGCGTTGGGTTGATTGTTTACGCATTAGATCTTTAGCTGAGCAACCTTTTATCCTAATTCCAATTTATCTATCCGAATCTCTGAAACCCATTGATTTTCCTGCATTTTCCGCAGGTCTGCTACCATAAAAAGCTCCGTTTTCCCTTGTTTTTGCCCTTGTGGGACAAAACAAGGGAAACTTTTTATCAGTCGCCGCCTACTAC
>JAFVAL010000046.1 GCA_017480565.1 Lachnospiraceae bacterium
ACCCAAAGATCCGGAGAAGTTCAAACATGTAGATGAGTTGCTGAAGTTGATGTCTGTTTTGACGCACGATGACAGATTTGTCGAAGTGCTGAATCAGGAAGGAGGGAAGCCTGAGAATATGTGTGAAGTGTTAGACTACGTGGAAGCCAAAGGGCGAGCCCAGGGGCTGGCAGAAGGCTGTAGGATGCTGGACCAGGCAGAAGCCAAAGGAAGAGCTCAAGGGCTGGCGGAAGGCAGACGGATGTTGGGCCAAGCAGAAGCCAAAGGAAGGGCTCAGGGCTTGGCAGAAGGCAGACGTGAAGGAAGACAGGAAGGTATGCGGGAAGGTATGCTAAACGTCTTGTCCGGTCTTGTGAAGGACGGAATCCTTACATCTGCTGATGCTGCGAAGCGCGCGAATCTGTCTCAGACGGAATTCCTGAAGAGAACGAAGACATCTGAAGAATAGTAGTTAGTTGAATGACTATGAGAGGGCGCGTTTTCCTGCAATAAACTAGAAGCGACAGTTTGAGAATAACAAAAGGTGAGATGGAACAAAGCGATTCATCTCACCTTATCTTATTTCTTGCTCTAACCCGTCGAAGATCGGAGAAGAGAAGAATTCTCCCAGAGAGATCTCAAGCCCATCACACAGCTTCTTGATCGTAATGATCGACACATCTCTTCTCGAAGAATCTAACATACTATAAACGGTTGACGGCGTGACGCCTGAAATCACAGCCAATTCATTTGCACGAATCCCGCGATCTTTACACAACTCACGGAATCTCTCTGCCACTGCATCCTTTACACCCACGAATATCACCTCAAAAAAGAATAAATGATATCACGCAGATGCGTATACGCTCTTGCGTAATTATCAAGTTTTTGACACAATCAAAGAGATTTTCGGGAATTGATGTTTCATGAATCCTAATTCATGAGTTCTCACAGACTCTGCGACAGACAAATCAACCATACTGCGTCTTGCCAAAGGCGGAAATTTTTGCGATTTCAGACTCGCTAAGCCAAATTTTGCCAGTGCTGCGTCCGAAGTGAGTCGATGGAGGTCTCAATTTCAGACTCACTCACGGCATAGGAAGGGGGATTGAGTCTGTGACAGCGCCCGGACCACCGCAAGCCGTCACAAATCAGAGCACAAACCATCGCAAGCCACGGCCCCTAGGGGAAGGCACTCCCCAGGCAATAACAAGAATATGCATCAAAGAAGAAAAAACGATTCGGGAACCTTGTCCCGAATCGTTTTTTTTTGAGATCTTCTTATGGGTCAGTCTTGCGAGCCCTTACGCTTCCACAACTACCTCAGTATCTTTTTCTTCGCGCCATGCGGCGTAGTCTGCGAGTTCTTTCTCATTTACCATAAATGCGATGACAAACATTGCAATGTCATCGAGGTAGCCGAGTACCGGTGTTTTGTCGGAGATCAGGTCTTTGCCGACGAAGAGGTATAACACTGCGCCGAGCATCGTTGCGATGACCTTGGGGGATACCACGGTGTACTCTTTGCGGATATACGCGCGGATCATGGAGACCATCAGAGGAAGGCGGGAGAGTGCGTCGCCTGCGACCGGAAGCTCTTTTGCCTTGACTTCCAGGTTCTGCAGCAGCTCTTCGACCTTCTCAGGCTGTGTCAAAAGCTCTTCCGCCTGGCCTTTAAAACCGTTTAAAATTTCTTTGCCTTTTTCGATATCAATGATAGATTCGCTCATCGTAAGTCACTCCTTTCTGTGGATAAGGATCATTTGATAAGAGTATTATATATCCCTTTTTGTTCCGGTACAAGAAAATGTTATAAATTCGCGGTATCGTCAAAATGCTCTTTTCTTTATAATCTCCGGTTCGACGGCGCTTAAGTCTCTGCAGCCGGTACAATCCATCGCGTAGCGAAGCTCTTCGGTGGCTTTCTTCAGATATTCTGCCACAGCTTCGGCTTTGTTTTGCTTTAAGGCACCCATGAGCGGACGGCCAATGCAGACCGCGTCTGCGCCGAGGGCGATGGCTTTGAAGGCGTCCATGCCGGTTGCGATCTCGCAGTCGACGAAGATCTTACATTTGCCCTTCACTGCGTGAGCAATATCCGGGAGGGCCATCAGCGGAGGCACGGCGTACTCGATGCGGTTGTTGTGGTGGGAGAGGACGATCGCGTCAGCGCCACCTTTGACGGCTTCTCTTGCATCATAAACGCTTAAAACGCCTTTGATGATGACCGGCAGCTTGGTCATTTTCTTGATCTCGGCAAGCTCTTTGGTCTTTAACGGCTTCATCACATAGCCTTCGACAATATCCGGAGTTCCGTCCTTCGTGAAGGGATGATCGATGTCAATACCGATGGCAAAGAGGCCATTCTGCTCTGCGTGCCGGATCTTGTTATAAAGGATGTTGCGATCCGCGTAAGGCTTGATGATCTCGATGCATTTTGCATCGGTCGCAGCGCAAGCCTCCACGGAAGCCTCGTCTTCCATACCCATCCACATGACAGCGCCGACTTCCTTTGCACCTCTTGCGATGTCGGTCATCGCGCCTTCGTACATCCAGTGATTGAGATGAGAGAGAGCTGCGGTCATGATCGGTGTGTCAAATGTCTCTCCAAAGAGTTCAAATTCGGTCGAGGCAACGCCTGCATTCATGTAGCGGGTCTCAATCAATAACGAATCCAGATAGTCGCGTGTGATCTGGTTCGAGTTGCCATTTCGACGATTCATTTCATCTGCCATCAGAAATCTCCTTTCCAAACGATGTGTCCATTTACTGAGTCCATTTTACCCTAAAGGAAATGAAAAAGAAAGCCTTCATGTGTTTTGCTTTTGACAAGTTTATGGTATAATTTGTCTGTTGAGATTCTAACAGGGAGCGCATATTGAGAAGAATATGGATAAAATCAAGAGTTTTATTGAGAAAGAATGGGTGCAGACAATCTTTTTGATTCTCGTCGGCACGTTGATTATGGCAGTGGGAACCAACCTGTTTTTTAACCCCTCGAACATGGTCCCGGGGGGATTTACAGGTCTGGCGATTATTTTGGAATATCTGACGCAGGGGCTGCCTTGGGGCGGCATTCCGGTCTGGCTCGGCAACATTTTGTTAAATGCACCGCTTTTAGTACTCGCCATTATCGTTCGTGGCTGGCCGTTTATCAGAAGAACGATTTTAGCGTCGCTTAGCTTTTCGTTCTGGCTGTATGTTCTGCCGCAGATCGACGTGGCGTCCGACGATTTCTTCTGCGTCGCGGTGTTTGGCGGCGTGTTGATGGGCCTTGGCCTTGGCCTGGTGTTTCTGGGGCGTGCGACGACCGGCGGAACGGATACGGTGGCTGCACTTTTACAGAAGGCGTTTCCACATTTTCGCGTGGCGAAGGTCATGCCGGTGCTGGATGGGCTCGTGATCTTGCTTTCGATGTTCATATTCGGGGTCAAGATCTCGCTGTATGCGATCGTGGCGGTCTTTCTGGAAGGCCTCGTCGCGGATCGTGTGATCGCCGGTTTCCGCAACGCGGTGCAGTTTTACATCATTACTTCGAAGCCGGAGGAGACTGCGGCAGAGATTATGAAGACGATCGACCGCGGTGTGACGAAGATTTACGCAAAGGGTATGTACACGCAGAAAGAGCGCCCAGTTTTGATGTGTGTGGTTGGGACGAGAGAGGCTACGGCGCTTAAGGATGTGGTCTACTCGCTGGATCCGAAGGCGTTTATGATCCTTGCGGATGCGCAGGAAGTGCGCGGCGAGGGATTCTTAAAGTATACAAAGGAAGATCTGTAATGAAGCGATACACGATGGGACATCCGATTCCTACGGGAGCGGTGGTGAAAGAGATTGCAAGAGAGCCGGGACTTCCGGCTTCTTTTGATGTGG
>JAFVAL010000047.1 GCA_017480565.1 Lachnospiraceae bacterium
CTGCGAAACAACCGCCGTCAGCTTTGAAATCTTGATGTTCAGGATAAGCTCCAGGATCTCCTTCGTCAGATCATGATTCTTCTCCAGGATCTTACAGAAGAGAAAATCATCTGTAAAGCTAAGGTCTTCATAGTTCTTATCTTTTCAACTTTGATTCACTTTTTTCCATTCACTCTTCGCACGAAATCACGACTTCATTTCCCTCAAGATCCACAGACTCGATCTCGCCGAAGATCCTCTTGGTTCTGCCAAAAAGATCTACAAGCACAATCTCACCATTTTCCACACGGATCTTGGATGTATTCTCCATCAAAAGTGTATGATCCGAAGACCGATAAATATTCGATAAACACATACTATTTCCCTCTTATTCTGCCAAATGAAGGGCATCGTGAAGTAACTCATTTCCCTTCTCAAATGCTTCCGCGGCCTCTCTGACCTTCGCTGCAGCCTCCGCCTTTCCACATGCCTCTAACTTATCCGCAAGCCCCGCAAGTTCTTCCTGATGGTGCTCGTTGTGATCCAGCGTATAGGATAACAGCTTGACGGCCATCTGTTCTTCCGTCAGATTGCCGGTCATCTCCTCGTGGTGATGATGGTGATGGTGATGTTCGTGGTCATGCTCGTGGTCGTGATGATGTTCATGGTCGTTACACATAGAATTAACCTCCCCTTTATAAATGATTTCTCATTCACTGTCAATGATGTTGGTTCTATTATAATAATCCAAGATCACCCATGTCAAGCCAAAGGCCTCTCCGACTCTTCCCCTTCCCAACAAATAGTGCTACAATATCCTCAAGAATCACCGCACATTTTGCGGCACACGGAGATTAGTGTGAAAAATGCATTGATATGCATTTTTCATCACTGTCTATTTGTGACGGAGCGCCACAAATAGACCTGATGGCAGACAAGAAATTGCCTTCGCAATTTCTTGTCACCACGTCACGCAAAGCGCTCCGGAATGGAGATCAACCATGTCACAACAAACCTACATTGCTCGCACCAGTGGCTTGAAAGCAAAAGATTACCTCGGCTACGCAATGGTCGATGCCGCGGGCTGCTTAGTCTTCGCGCTTGTCACCACGCTTCTTCAGAAGTTTTACACGGACATTTTCCACTTAAGCCCGCTCTTTATCATGATCATGTTTATCATCGCAAGAGTCTGGGATGGTATCAACGATCCGATCATGGGCCGCATCTGCGACACCGTCGCGCCCGGCAAATATGGCCGTTACCGCAAATGGATCCTCTACGCCGCGCTTCCGCTCGCGATCTCCGCGGTGCTCATGTTCTTAAAACTTCCTGGCATCGGGGAAGAAGGTCATTACACCGCAACCTGCATCTATGCGACCATCACATATATCTTCTTCGGTATGGCCTACACGGTGCTTCAGATCCCTTACGGCTCCTTGGCTTCCGTCGTCACCACCGATGCGCACGAGCGCAGCAAGCTCTCGGTCTTCCGCTCAATCGGCGCGGCTCTGGGTTCCATCCCGGTGCTTTTGATCGCGAGTTTCGCCTACGAAAAACGCCTCGACGCCTCCGGTAACGTGATCCTCGGTGAGAATGGAAAAGCCATCACCGACATGCAGTACGCACCTGTGATCAAAGGCGTTATCATTATGGCCATCTGCTCTTTTGTGATGTTGCTCATCGCATTTACTCTGAACAAAGAGCGTGTCAAAACCAAGCCGCAGGAAAAGGCTCCCGGCGCGACGAAACGCGCCATCGGTTTACTCTTTCATAACCGTGCCTTCGTTGCAATCACGATGGTCTCCATGCTCCTTCTTGCGGGGCAAATGTTTACGCAAAGCTTCTACACCTACCTCTTTGATGACTATTTCCATGCGAACTGGATGAACCTCGCGACCCAGGCCTGCACCTACTCGCCGATGATCATTTTCATGTTCTTCCTGCCAAAACTCACCAGAGCCAAAGGCAAGAAGGAAGTGACCGCAATTGGCCTTACGATCGCCGCAGCCGCAAACCTCGTCCTCTTCTTCCTTCGCGGCATGGATCCGTCCATCCTCATGTGGATCTTCCTCGCAATGAACTTCCTCTCCGGCTGTGGCCTTACCACACTTGTGATGCAGCTCTGGGCGATGGTCACCGATGCGATTGATGACATCGAAGTCACTACCGGAAGCCGCGACGACGGTACCGCTTACTCGGTCTTTAACCTCTTCCGCAAGGTTGGCCAGGTTCTCGCAGCCATCTGCGTCAACGGCGCTCTGCTCGGCATGAATTACAAGTACGAAAAAGGCGCCGTGCAGACCCTCGAAAACCTGAAAGTCATGTATGATCTCGGCACCCTGATCCCCGCGATCATGTTCGGCCTCATGGCGATCTTCCTCTTCGTCTGGTATCCGCTCACCAAGGCGAAAACAGAAGAGCTTCAGATCCGCAAGGAAGAGAAGCTCAAAGAAGCGTATGAAAAGCAGGAAATCGATATTTAATTCGAATACATTTACCTGAAAAACGTTTGGGGCACATTTTCATGTGCCCCGCTTTTCATCTCATTATTCAGAATACTGCTCCTTGATAAACGCCGCAATCTTTTCCCGATCACGCTCATCCGTGATATCGGTCAGCATATCATAACCTTCTTCGTCCTTCACCACGTACGATGCCAGATAATCAATGCTAAAATCATCGTTTAAAATCGAATAGACCGCATAGTCCTTGCCATCAATCTCGACGACATTTAACAACTCCGCTTCCACGGTCTTTCCATCTTCTGTCATCACCTGAAATGTCTGATTCTTAGCCATAATAATTTCCTTCTTATTCTACTGTCACGCTCTTTGCCAGGTTGCGTGGCTTATCAACATCCAAGCCCTTGGAAACACTGATATAATAGCCCAAAAGCTGCAGCGGTACCACCGCCAATATTCCATAGAAATGCTCGTCCGTCCGCGGGATATAGACCGTGAAATTCACATGATCTTCAATGCTGTAATTGCCATAGTTGGTAATTCCCATCAGGTAAGCGCCTCTGGCTTTACACTCCGTCAGATTACTGATGGTCTTCTCCACCAGAGCCTTCTGGGTCAGAATGCCGATCACCAGGATATTGTCCTCGACGAGACTGATCGTTCCGTGCTTTAATTCTCCGGCTGCATAAGCTTCGCTGTGGATATAGCTGATCTCCTTCATCTTGAGGCTACCCTCCAGGCTGATCGCATAATCCGAACCGCGCCCGATAAAGAAGACGTCTTTGGCCGCAGAGTACTTTGCCGCAAACCACTGGATCCGCTCTTTATCCTCCAGTGCCTGAGAAATCTTTGCCGGAATCGCCGCAAGTTCCTCCAGATACCCCGCATACCGTTCTTCAGAAATCTTGCCTCTGATTCTGGCAAGCTCTACCGTAAAGACATACATCGCCATCATCTGTGCGCAAAATGCCTTCGTAGTCGCCACAGCAATCTCAGGGCCTGCCATCGTATACAGAACATGGTCAGCCTCTCTTGCGATCGTAGATCCTACAACATTCACCACTGCGAGGGTCGGCGCTCCCTTTTCCTTCGCAATCCGTAGCGCTGCCAAACTATCCGCCGTCTCTCCGGACTGGGAAATGATGATCACCAGCGCTTTCGAATCCAATAACAACTTCCGGTAACGGAATTCGGAAGCCAGCTCCACCCGCACGGGAATCTCCGCCAAGTCTTCCATCACGTACTGAATCGTCATACCCACATGCCATGCAGAACCGCAAGCCACGATATAGACACTGGAAATGTCTTTTAAAAACTCCTCCGTGATCCCTGCTGCGGACAGATCCACCTTCCCATTCTTTACCAGGCTGTGATAAGTGTCCCTCGCTGCCGTCGGCTGCTCGTGGATTTCTTTGATCATGAAATGCTCAAAGCCGCCCTTTTCGGCTGCTTTCGCATCCCAGGTAATCTCCGTCGGCTCCAGTGTGATTTCATCACCGTTCAAGTCAAAGAAATGCATTTCCCCAGGCAGAACTCTTGCTGCCTGCATATTGCCGATGTAGTAAACCGTCCGAGTGTAATTCAAGATCGCCGGCACATCGGAAGCCAAGAAAGACTCCCCGTCCGCCATGCCCAGAATCATCGGGCTGTCCTTGCGGGCCGCGTAAATCTCCCCAGGATAATCCTTAAACATGAGCGCAAGCGCATAACTGCCGCGCACACGCACCATCATACGGTTGATGGCATCGATCGGGCCGATCTGGTACTTTTTGTAATAATAATCGACCAGCTTAATAACGATCTCGGTATCCGTATCGCTGTAAAACTCGTAACCGTTACCCCGCAGCTTCTCCTTAAGTTCTTCATAGTTCTCGATGATGCCGTTGTGCACACCGATCACATTCAGTTCCTCCGGGCCTTCCGACCAAGCCTTCTGGTATCCGCTGATATGCGGATGCGCATTCAGCTCGTTCGGCTCTCCGTGCGTTGCCCAACGCGTGTGCCCGATGCCACAGCTGCCGGCAAGCGCATGGCCCCGGTCCGTCTTCTCTTCAAGATTACGCAATTTGCCCGTGGCCTTCACCACCTCCGGCACATTATCTGCGTCCCGCACTGCAAGCCCAGCTGAATCATACCCCCTGTACTCCAGCTTCGATAAACCGGCAAGCAAAATCGGCGCTGCCTGATGATGTCCTGTAAATCCAACGATTCCGCACATACTAGCCTCCGTTTTCCTTCACGGATCCATCCGTCCAAAGCCAGTCCGGACCATCCGCTCAACTATCCTATGCCCCTCAGAATTCACTGCTTATATTCTGAATATCAACGAAATTATTATACTAACAAACACAGAAATACGTCAAGAGATACTCGATTCTAAGCGGCATTCCGGCCGAGAAAAACATCCACCTCTCTTGCATTCATTTTTCTTCGCTTGTATAATACAACCAGTATCAATTTGTGCAGTGTGTACAACATTGGAGGGCAAATGAACGAATATCTGGATCTCATAAAGCCATGCGATATAGAAAAACCATACATGTTTGTCAGTTACAGCAAGAGAGATGCCGGCAAAGTCTATCCATTCATTCTGCGTCTGCAGCAGATGGGCTGCAACCTCTGGATTGACAAGGAACTTCGCCGTAGTGTCGGCAGCAACTGGCAGAAAAATGTGCTGGCTGCCCTGCAGTCTGCATGCTGCCGTGGCGTCCTCTTCATGATCAGTGAACACTCTATGCGAAGCGCTGCGGTCTTTGCGGAGTTGTCGCTCTCCCAGACGTCCTCCAAAGTCCACCGCAGGCATGATGGCATGGCTCTCAAGATCCTTCCTGTCAACGCAGATCTTTCTTGGTCTCAGTCGAAAGTGGGGCTGGCCACCTGGATTTATCAGACCGTCTGCAAAGACACCACTCCTCTGTCTCTCGATGATTATGACTGTCTGAATGTCGGAAAAGCACTGGAACGTTACAGGCTTCCCGGCAGTGCAGAATATATAGAAGAACGCGGTGAGATTGCTTCGGCAATTCTCACAGATATCTTAGAACCACTGGGCGGCAGTAAACTGACCGTCGCAAGCATAGAAGAATTAGATACCGTCCTCGAGAATATCGACAAAGAATGTTTTGCAAATGGTCTTCCCAAGGGTGGAAAGCAGCCTGCCCAGATAAGCGTCTCCATAGCTTCGGATCCCGTCCGTCCCCAAGATGCTGAAATTCAGCGCAAAGTCTACAAGAACGGGGATGTCTACGAAGGCCAGTTAAGCGATGGCAAGCGCCACGGGCAAGGCATCTACCGCTTTGCAAATGGCAGTGTCTACGAGGGAGAATATCGGGATGGTAAGCGATGTGGTTTCGGCCGGTTTTCTCTTGCAAACGGAGATGTTTACGAGGGTGAGTTTCTGGACAACAAGTATCACGGCCACGGCATCTTCCGGTTCTCAAACGGGGAAGTCTTAGAAGGCGGATGGGAGAACGGGGTACATATCCAGAATAATGATTTTCATTGACAAAGATCGATATAATCTCATTTAAGGAAGCATAGAAAGAGAGAGCATCATGGCAAATCAATCGCAGCAATCTTCACAAAAAGGAAGCGCTGGTAAGACGTTTTCTGCCGTCACAAGCGCCATTAATCGCATGTCCGGCGAAGAAGGAAAGGCCAATATAAAGCTTGGAGAACTCTTCTCAGGCGTTTTTAAAAAGCATTCAAAAGAAGAGCGGGAGCGCCTCTTTACCGCAGGTCTGACCGGCACTGTGCCGGACGAGCGCTCTATGATCGCTGAGTGGCCAAGACCCTGGTTTTACGCCCGGGTTTTTGCAGTACTCTTTTTATTGACAGCAGTGATTTATCTGTTGCTCTTCTATCTGTATCATTTATATCTGACTTCCACCATGATACTGCTTGCGGTCTTGATGACGCCTGTTTCCATGGTGCTGTTTCTCTTTGAATGCAACATTCCCCGCAACATTTCTCTGCTGGACTGTGTCTATATGAGTCTGGTTGGCGGTGTTGTTGCAATGATTGTTTCTGTCCTTGTTTCCAGTTTGCAGCCAGCCGGCACTGACTATTATACCTGGTACGGTGCAATCATTTCGGCTATCATCGAAATGATCGGTATTACGATATTGATCTATACATCCATCAAAAAAAACAACTCAAAATATCTGCTTAACGGTCTTCTGATCGGTGCCGCCATTGGAGCAGGTTTCTGTATTCTCGAAAATTTTGGACGTCTGTTCTCTCTGTCTGCAGAATGTGCTTATTTCGACGAAAATGGACTTGTCTATATTTCCTATTTTCGTCCACAGTTATTTCAATGTTGGATTTTCAGCATCGGCACTCATGTCGTATGGGGAGCGCTCATTGGCGCTGGTTTCGTAGCCGCTAAGCAAGATGGTCCGCTGACTGTCACTGCTTTTAAGAATCCTCTTTCCCTGCGTTTCTTTACTACGGTCCTGCTCCTTCAGATCATTTATCTTTTCCCGTTGCCCGCAGGTCGTATCTGGCTGTCTTATCTTGTTCCTGGTATCATCGCACTGATCGGCCTCGTTCTGCTTCTATTTCAGATCTCAGCCGGTCTGCGCCAGATCAACCGGCTCTCTAACGAGGCATGGCAGGCAGACGCAGCAGCAATGCCAGAGGAAGCCGACGACTGAGGTGCGTTCTGTCAAAACCTTTCTCAAAATCAAAAGCCGGAAGTTTCGAAGATACATTTATTTCGAAACTTCCGGCTACTTTCAAGCCTTCACAAACCACACGGGCAACTCATCCGGGGCACATGGTACCGTTACCACCGTGCCTCCTTTTTGCACTTCTCCTTCGCCTCTCAGCCGCCATCCTCGCACCTCTTTTGGCAACTTCACTGTCACGCTAGAAGCGCCTTCATCGAACACCGGGCAAGCCAGAATCTCGTCTCCAAAGAAGAAGCAATCCGCCTCCGGATCGTAGTCATTTTCTTTTAAGAATACCGGGTAAATGATCGGTTCATTGTTTGCCATCGCCCTGACCATCTGTTCTTTTAAGTAAGGCACAAACTGTTCCCGCAGTGCAAATAATCTCTTCACCGCAGGCATCAATTCCGGGTACAGCCATGGCATCGTGGAGGGCTCGCCTGGCTTCCAGGAGTGCAGGACAAATCTCGGCGTGAAGAGGCCGTACTGAATCCAGCGAAGGAACAGTTCCGGTGAGGGTTTCGGCCCTGCAAATCCACCGATGTCTTGTCCGAAAAAGGCAAAGCCTGAGAGAGCCATCGTCATCGCCTGATCATGGTTGTATCGAAGCTCCCGAAAGCTTGTGAAATTGTCCCCCGTCCAGGTCGTTGCGATCCGCTGCATACCGGCAATACCCGCACGCGACACGAGGAAAGGCACTTTCTCTTCCTCATACGCTCCCGCTATAAGGCAAGCCTCTCTGCTCGCACGCGTCATCAGATACGAGAAGGCAGGACGAATCAGCCTGGCAGGAAGTTCATTTCCAAAGCCGTGCGCAAGCACTTCTTTGTCCCAGACATCGTATTCATTGTTGTCGTTCCAGATGTCCTGGTAGCCCTTCTCCACGAGCTGTTCTTTTACGCACTCACGCCAAAACGCGTATGCTCCGGGATTCGTGAAGTCCAAGTAACTGGCCATACCGCCCCAGAACGGAAAGACCGCAGGCGTCCCATCCGCGTAGTGCAAAAACCAACCACGTGCTGCGATCTCATCGTAAAATGGATGATCGGTCAGAAAGGCAGGTTTGATGTTCGGAATGATATGCAGACCATGTGCTTTAAAATGTGCCGCCAGCCCTTCCGGGGAAGGGATCTTATCCATATTCCAGTGAAAGACGCAGCGCTTATCCCCAATCTGCGTGTAGCCGCTGGAGAGGTAAAAGCCACCGCAAGGGATCTCATTTGCCTCACACTGCGCCACAAACCCACGCAGACGCTCATCCGTATTCTGCGCATCTGTGTACTCCATCGTACTGCCGCAGTAACGAAATGCCCAGTCCGGCACTGGCGCAATCCCGCCACACATTGCATTGAAGCGTTGGATGATCTCAAGCGGTGTTCCTAAAATCAGGTAGAACACCATATTCTCTTCTTCAAAACGAATTGAATTGAATGGCTCAAAGTAATTATCATGTTCTTCGCCGAAGTTGATTCGTCCGTCCGAATACGTGTCATAAAACAGTCCGTAGGAACCAGCAGAATTCACACAGATATAGAAAGGCACATGCTTATAAAGGGGATCCATGCTTTCTGCAAGAAATCCCATCGCATCCCCACAGCCAAGCGCAAAGCTGCGGCCGTTTTTATTGACAAAACCGCATTTGTCCCCCAGTCCAAAGATCTTTTGATCCGGCTCTCTTCTGGTAAAATGTACGCTTCCGTCCCCCAGTTCGTGATCGAAATTGTAGGCAAGTCCGTTCCGATCCTGATAGAGGATCCCCCACACATTCTTCGCTGTGATGCGGAAGTTGTGAAGCTCAATCTCAAACTGTACATCATCCAGAGAAAAACGCAGCAAGCCATCCTTCTCTTCACAAACCGGCTCCACCGTCTGAAACCCCTCCACAGAAAGTTTGTCTCTCCCATGAAGCGGGCACTCACCTTCTGGACTTACACTCCAGGTCGGAAGCAGTCTCTCGCCATCACGGATCAGGGCAACACGCAAAATGTGGTCGAAGAAATCCAGGCGCATTGTGACGCCATCAGCGTGATATTTCCTATAGAATTTCGTAGACAGCTCTTTTGAAAAATGGTGTAAGAATTTCATCTTTTTATCAACCTTCCTGACTGTTCTCTACATGGATTTCGTTGTACCTCTTCGACGTCTCTGAAATGCGATTCACTGCATAAACCGGGAATACACAGATGTTTTCATAGCAGACGAAGTTTTCAAGCGATACTCGGATACCATAAAAAGCATTTGTGTGCGTCTCTAAAAAGCTGCGCATGCTCTGCATACTTCCCTTATGGGAAGCCTTGACTTCCACCGGAACGGCATTGCTTCCTATACTGATCACGTAATCAGTTTCCGCGTTGGCACCGCTTCTGTACCAGTAAAAAAGAGCAGCATCTGCCATAGGTGATGCACTTTTTATGATTTCTAGACCGGTCTGCATTTCAACGACATCTCCTCGATTCATTTCATCAAAAATGTCTGTTGAGAAAATTGTGCTTACATCCAAACCGCATTCGGTAAGATAAATTCCTGTATCAAAGGCCAGCAGCTTTTTATTTGCTTCTTTTTCTGTCGCCCCAAAAGGAATCGTATCGCAAGGAGAAGCTTTTACGGGATACACTAGGCCTGCACGGCGAAAGAGCTGGATGCACTCTTCAAAATAGTAACCGCTAACCCCTGGGATTGCTGAAGAAGCTTTTGTCTGCTTACACACATGATGGATTGCATAGTCAAACACTTTTCTTAGAATATCTGCGGGAACCGCACTGTCATATTTATTGAAATCATCTTTCATATTTGTCAGGATATCCCGATGAACGTTCTGGCATAAAAGCAAGCTTCCCGTCTCCGAAAAAACAGACACAGCTTCCGGCATCCCGCCGACAATGAGAAATTCTTTGTATGCAGTTAGCAGCTGTTTATGTGCAAGGTTTTCTTCATGATAGAGATCCAACCCGGATAGATAATCAGCGAGCATTTCTCTTCGCGTGCCTTTTAAAAACTCCATAAAGGAGAGCGGATACATATAGATGCTCCGGACTCTTCCTACAGGAAACTCGACTTTTTTGCTCTTTTTTTTGCTATTTAAAACGAATTCAAGTAAAGACCCTGCGGCAATGACATGAAGCTCCGGAACATCTTCGTAGAAGTATCTTAATGCGGTAATCGCTCGTGGACATTCCTGAATTTCATCGATAAACAAAAGCGTTTTCCCGGGTATGATTTGCTGCCCAAAAGAGAGCTCCAACTGTACAAGAATTCTTTTCACATCTAGATCACCCTCGAACAGTACGGATAGCCCCGGCTGCTTCTCAAGATTCACCTCAATGTAATGGTCAAAGGATTCGGCAAGGGCACGCACTGTAGAGGTCTTTCCGCATTGTCTCACACCTCGTAAAAGGATTGGCTTTCTCTTGGAATCCATTTTCCAGCTATATAAAATTGCATCTACTTCTCGCGAGATATACATCTGCCACCTCCGGATATTTTAAAAATGCCAACCATATTATAGCAAGTTTCTTTTAAATTGCCAATCAAATTTCCTGCTTCTGTTTTAAAAATGTGGGCCCAAAAACATTATAGACTACAAATGAGCCAAACGAAACAGCTCCTGTGTTCCGTCCGACTCATCTTTCTTACATTTCTTCTACTTTTCCTTACTTTCTTCCAGCTTTCGGATTCCCTTTCGTGAGCATGTTCCACGTCATCTTCAGATATGACGGATGCCCCATCTTCGTCTTTTCCTTTCGGAAGCAAAGTGCACTTCCATGCATCTGATCCGCGTGTTTCCACACCGGAAGTTCATCCCCATTTGGATCTCCGCTTCTGGCAAAGTTTGCTACGTAATCGATCATCTGATCGGACACTTCGTAGTCACGTAACCCGTAAGGCCGCCACGATTCCGCAAGCCTACCAAACATATAACGCAGGTCTGCCGAATGAAACGCTGCGTTTCCATCACCCGGCGCGTCCAGATCAAAATAATACAGATAGGCGTCATTTGCCTTGCCGAACTTCGTTCCGATATAAGCCATGATCGGTGCATACATATCGTTGTTGGTAAATCCAATCATGTAATCGATCTTTAGAGGATTTTTGATCAGTTCATCCACCGGTGCAGGCAATAGAGCGCCGTCCACCACGGGCATGGTGTTATAAGTTGTATCTTTTCGCAGGCTCTTCAACTCCTGGGCAGCCTTTAACACCAGTGATGCATCCGTCATCCATAACTGTGAAATGTTCTCGCATTCTGCCACTTGCATCAACTGGAGCCAGTACTCTCTCGTCTGCTCCGCCCTTCTTGGCAGGGCAAACTTCGGAAACATCCCTCCGCCGGACATCATAATTGCACGCTGAAAGAGTCCTTCATTTTCATGATTTAAGCATAGATACTGAATCGAGATTGCACCGGCGCTCTGTCCCATGAGCGTGATATTTTCAGGATCCCCGCAAAAGTCTGCGATGTGCTTCTTCACCCAGCGTACGGCTGTCAATTGATCATCCAGGCCGAAGTTGCCTTCCCGTCCGTATGCCTTCTTGATATCTTCATGTGTGAAATAGCCAAAGATACCGACACGGTAATTCGCAAATACAGTAATAATGCCACATTTGGCAAATGCATAGCCTCGGAACGGTTGCTCTTTGTTGCAGCCGGAGTTAAACCCGCCGCCATAAAAATACAAGATTACGGGACAGTTCACTGCCTCTTTTGGCACGTAAATATTCAGATTCAAGCAGTCTTCATCGTAGAGAAAGGTCATCCCCTCGCGAAATTCCCGGTGATAAAACAGCCGTTCCGGATTGTCAAGCTGTGGGTAGTACTGTCGGTACTGCGGACAAGCTGGCCCGAATTCGGTCGCATCAAGTTCCCCCTTCCAGGAATCTACAGGTTCCGCGTACGAAAATCGCCCTGCCTGCGCAAAAGGAACGCCGAGATATTCGTAACAATCTTCGGATTCCAGCCCGGCAAGCTCGCCAAGCGAAGTCTTAAGCAAATGTCGTTTTGTCTCCATCATTTTACAAATACATACAGAAGAAGGCCGCTACACCGCGAAGTGCAACGGCCTTTGATGACGTTAGCCGCTCTGATACGTACGAATCAGAGATCAGATCTTGTTGTCAGAACCAAGAACATGGATGATCTTATGAGCAACCATATCCTTCACAGCCTGACGTGCAGGCTTTAAGTACTGGCGAGGATCAAAATGATCCGGATGCTCCGCAAAATACTTACGGATGTTGCCGGTCATAGCCAGACGGATATCGGAGTCGATGTTGATCTTGCAGACTGCAAGCTCAGCTGCCTTACGAAGCTGCTCCTCCGGGATACCAACTGCATCAGGCATGTTGCCGCCGTACTCGTTAATCATCTTAACGAACTCCTGCGGTACAGAAGAAGAACCGTGCAGAACGATCGGGAAGCCAGGCAGTCTCTTGATGCACTCTTCAAGAACGTCGAAACGCAGCGGAGGCGGAACAAGAATGCCATCAGCATTTCTCGTGCACTGTGCAGCCGTGAACTTATAAGCACCGTGAGAGGTACCGATCGCGATTGCCAGGGAGTCACATCCGGTTCTGGAGACGAACTCTTCTACTTCTTCCGGACGAGTATAGCTCTCATGGCCAGCCTCGACAACGACTTCATCCTCGATGCCTGCAAGCGTTCCCAGCTCAGCCTCGACAACAACGCCGTGGTCATGTGCATACTCTACAACCTTCTTGGTCAGAGCAATGTTCTCCTCGAAAGGCTTGGAGGAAGCATCGATCATAACGGAGGTAAAGCCACCGTCGATACAATCCTTACAAAGCTCAAACGTATCACCATGGTCAAGGTGAAGAGCGATCGGGATCTGAGGGTTGAGTTCCACAGCAGCCTCAACAAGCTTTACCAGATACTTATGGTTTGCATAAGCTCTCGCTCCCTTGGAAACCTGAAGAATGACAGGGCTGTTCAGCTCGCCTGCTGCATCCGTGATACCCTGGATAATCTCCATGTTGTTGACATTGAACGCACCGATTGCATAACCGCCATCGTATGCCTTCTTAAACATCTCAGTTGTTGTTACTAACGGCATAGTATTACTCCTATCTTTATATTCTAATTCGCCGAAGCGTTATTAGTGCGAAATTGTGATAAAAAGATTATACCACAGCCTTTGGTTCGATTCAATGCGAAAATTCAAGTTCGGCAGAGTCCCCTTCTTGTTCTTTTCTCATGTAACTGCTCTAATGGAAGAAGGAAGTCTTTTCCGAAAAACACAAAATAAAATCGACGAATTTTATAAATCGAATCTCTCGAAATTTATAAAGCAAAACTGCAGAAATTTATAAAATATCTCTTGCGATATACAGGAAATTATGGCATAATAAGTCGACATGAGGGAGGTCTTTATTATGCAATATGTCACACGAATTATAGACCAAGAAATTGACCGAAAAATGCAAGCTTTCAACGCGGTCAACATTACCGGTCCAAAAGGATGTGGTAAGACAAGAACTGCCAGAGAGCGATGTAAAACAATCATTGAATTTCAAGACGAAGAAAGGCGTGATGGGTATATTTCTGTTGCAGAAACTGCGCCAACGTTATTCTTTCAAAACGAAAAGCCGATTTTATTTGATGAGTGGCAAGATGCTCCGAGGATCTGGGGTGCAGTCAGAAAGGATTGTGATGATCATCCTGAAGCAACTGGGGAGTATTATCTTACAGGTTCTACAAGCAAGCAGATCGAAACACATCATACCGGAACAGGGCGCATATCCGAGATTACGATGTATCCGATGACCCTTTGGGAAACAGGCGAGTCGAATGGAAGTATTTCATTATTAAGTTTATTCGATGATGCTTCCTACATTATAGATGGCAAAAAGTCCTCTATCAGTTTACAAGATTTATTCTATGCTGCAGCCCGTGGTGGCTGGCCAAGATGTTTGGCAATCAAAAACAATGAAGCTAAACTTGAAATAGCTCGAGACTATTATAGGCAAATCTATCTAAAGGATATCAGTGCTATTGATGGTGTGAAGCGGAACCCTGAATGGGGAAGAGCCCTGCTCTGGTCATATGCTCGCAATATGGCAACTCTTGCGAAGAAGAAAAGTATCTATGCTGACGTAAAAGCAGAATACGCTGTTACTGATGTAACCCTTGGATCGTATATTGATGTTTTGGAACGTCTTTATGTCATCAAGGATATTGATGCATGGACCCCTCAAATCCGGTCTAAGACTGCAATTCGAGCTGCAAAAAAACATATTTTCATCGATCCATCCATTGGGCTGGCCGCATTAGGTCTTTCGCCCAAATATTTTATTAACGATTTGGATTTATTCGGTCATGTATTTGAGAACATGGTGCTCAGAGATCTTTTAGTATATGCACAGGCGCATGATGCTAAACTATTACACTATTCCGATGATAACGGGCTTGAAGCAGATGCCGTATATCAATTGTCGGATGGAAGGTACGCTTTAATTGAAATTAAAACCGGAAGCAATGCGATCCCTGGTGCTGAGAAATCACTTTTAAAATTTAAAACCGTAATTCAAGAACACAACAAGAAAGCATTGGAGAACACAGAGCACCCTGGAGTCGTATACAGGGAGCCTTCTCTCTTGATTATCATATGTGCGAATGCGCCTATGGCCTATACAACATCAAATGGGGTAAAAATCATACCCATTGGCTGCTTGAAGGATTGATTGTCTTTGCAAATATGTTTCATGACACATATCACGTCCAGGCCGCCGTCCGTGCTCTCGCACGTCCGTCCGGCTCGCGTTGCTTCGCCTAAGATGTAAAAAGAGCACAAAGCCTTGTGCAAGCACGGCTTTGTGCTCTTTTTACATCTTGCGGCCTCTATCGCGCAGGTGCATCTCTTTCATGCCTTCCACTTCGTCGCAGACCTTCTTCATGCTGCAATGTCCGCAGTCGGTCGGCAGTCCGTCCAGGATGTGTGTCAATGCTTTCGTGATCTCATCGACCTTCTTCGCATTCGGTACCAGTGCATCCAGATTCTGATCTACGAAGAAAATGATGCGTACATTTTTCACGCCGGGCACCGCCTTATATCGCTTGATATAGCTTGCACCGACCTTTGAAAGCGAGATGCCTTCTTTCACCGCCTCTTTGCTCACGCGTACGCGCTCTTCAAAGCTGGTTGAGGACACGCGTACCATGTACCCCTTCGGGAAGACATGATATCTGGTAAACTCCATGTCGCGGATTGCCGCGAAGGCTGTCTCGTCATTTTCAAATTCATCGGTTTTTAAAATGACGACACGCCCGAAAGAGACGTCTCCTTTGATCTCCTTAAGCTCCGTTCCGCTGATCCAGATCTCGTCCTGATCAAAAGAATCTTCCGTCGTCACGCAGGTATAATTGACGGAGGCCTTGCCGCTTCCGCCCAGTTCAAATGCCGCATCGCGCTGCATGACAAGCTCGCTGCGGTCTGTCTCCGGCCAGCAAAGGCTCGGGTTGTAGCGGGTTACATTTGCCCCGGCTGCCTTTGCTGCCCCTATGGTCTGATCAATGATGCTGTCATAGATTTTCATCACTATCTGCCCCTTTGCATGAAATCTGATAGGCCGATAGCACATCCTACCGGCCTATATCCTCTTAGAATGAAATGTTTTCTTTCTTCCGGTCAAAGATCTCATTGACTCTGCGGTAAGCCCACTCCATCAGTTTCTGATCCAGATTCCAGAAATAAATGACGAAGAGCACGCCTACAACGATGCAGCAGACCTTGCAGATCTTTCCGATGATTTTCAGTGCTTTCAACATAGGTTTTTCCTCCTGTTTGTCAGGCACTCAGGCACTTACGCTCTTGCCTGGCCTTTCTGTCTTGCGTACTCTGCTGCACCAAGGGCACCCATGAGCTGCGGGTCGGTTGCCAGATCTACAACTTTCAATTTCAGCACGTGCTCGATGGCTGCTTTCAGGCCGTCATTCTTTGCGCAACCGCCGGTCAGTGTGATGGAATCGGTCGCACCTGCCTTCTTGGACATAACGAAGCATCTCTTTGCCACAGCCATCTGAATACCTGCTGCGATTTCGTCCATCGGCTTGCCTTCGCCGACCAGTGTGATGACCTCGGACTCTGCAAATACGGTGCACTGCGCGGTGATCGGAATCACGTTCTTTGCCGTCAGGGACAGCTTCGAGAACTCCGGCAAGCTCATCTCAAAGGAACGTGCCATCGCCTCGTAGAAACGTCCGGTACCTGCGGCGCACTTATCGTTCATAGCAAAGTTCTTGACTGTACCGTCGGTATCGATCGAGATACCCTTGATATCCTGTCCGCCAATATCGATGATGGCCTTGACCGTCGGGTTGGTCACATGCACGCCCATCGCGTGGCAGGAGATCTCAGAGATATTTTCATCCGCGAACGGCACTTTGTTACGGCCATAGCCGGTACCGATCAGGTACGCCAGATCCTTCGAATCATTCAGCTCTGGAACCTGGGAAATGACCTCTTCCATCGCCATTTTTGCGGACTCCTCCGCGTTGATTTTGCTCTTTAATGTGGTTTCGGCAACGATCTTGCCATTCTCGTCAATAATCACTGCCTTTGTGTAAGTGGAACCTACGTCACAACCGCCAAAATACTTCATAATCTCTATCCTCTCAACTCTCGTAATTTATCTAATCTTCCACAAATTTGTTCTCTTACCAGCTCGTATCATCCTCAAAATCGCAAAGTGACGGATCCACCGGCTCTGCCCGCATAACGGTTCTCATAAACTCGTTCACGCGCTCGCGCATGTCTCTTCTGGAAACCGTTCTCGGATCCATCAGGTCGTGCTCGACCCACAGAAGCTTGATACCGCGTTCTCTTGCCTGGTCTTCGAAAAGTCCCTGCACAGTAGCCATGTTCTTGCAGGAAACGTGCTGA
>JAFVAL010000048.1 GCA_017480565.1 Lachnospiraceae bacterium
ATCAACTCGAAAGAGTTGATTCCCGCCGCTTGGTTTTTGGGTTTGGCTGGCACTTGGGTGCGCTTGCCAACCTTTTTCTCTTTTTTGCTTCTTAAGTTTGATTTTTTGCTGTCTCAAAAATTCGCTTTCCAACCTGGGCGTGCTTATCGTGGAAAAGGTTTGCAAGTTCTTGCGAAAAGCCTCCCGGCGGAGCCTGGATTTGCAAACTTTCTCGCTAGATAGCTCGAGAAAGTTGGATTTATAGGGGAAAGCCTCTGGGTTAATGGGGGCTGGGGGCACGAAGGATTTGGAAACGGTAATTACAGAACCTATTTTTTGCCGCCGAAGGTTTACAAGATATTCTTGAAATAATATCATAGATAAAGACAAAATAGAGCGTTATAAATCGGCATTTTACAATTATAAAGCATGATTTAGACAAAATAGAGCTTGAAAAACGTCTAAATGCAGGCTCGGTTGGTAATCATTTATGGCCAGCGCAGTAAAGAGCTGGTTGCGAAGGGGCAAGGATAAGGAAAGCTGCCATCAAAAAAAACCGACCATCGGAGCATTTCACCCCCTGGTCGGTTTTTTGCTAATAATACTTACCTTCTTCTCTTCCTCTTATCCCTTTCATATCCCCCTGCGTTTCTATAGTGCGCCCTTCTGGAGCTTTCTCTTCTTCGCGGCAGGATCACTGCGGCGCGGTAAATGAGCAGCGCGATAACAAGTAAAAGTACAATGCCAACGCCGATCAAAACTGCGATTGCGGTGTCGCTTAAGTGAATCTCTGGTAGCTTCAGGTGCCAGCGTTCTTTTTCTTTGACAGGCGCATTTCCTTCTTCGCCGGTACGTCTGGTTGTGAGCTCGGTTTCGATCTCGGGAGGCAGCTGCTCGGAGGCTTTGCTTGGCGTGTAGAGGATGTCGGAGCTTCCGATGACGCGGTCGCCGAGGGAGTACTGGATCTGGCCGATCACATGCGAAGACCCTTCGGCTTCTTCTGCCCAATCGTAGGAGATCATCTCTGTCTCCACCTGATCTAAAGTCGCGTCATTTGGCAGGCAGATCACGCTTTCGCCGGACATCGTGAGTGCGTCACCGAAGTTATAAAATAACGTGTTAAACCGGCCGAAGGAAGGCAGATTTGCGCTTTCTCCGGCACTCATCATGTCGACCAGAGAGAAGTTCTTAAATGCGGTATCAAAGAGCTTCTGCGTGTCGGTGTACTGGTTTTCTTCTTCGGTGTAAGGAGAGCCCGCGCCCATCACGACGCAGATCAGTTCGACACCGTCTTTGCGTGCAAATGTAGAAAGCGTGTAGCCTGCATCATCCGTGTAGCCGGTCTTGCCGCCGATGCAGTATTCATATTTAAACTTCGGCAGCCGGTAAGCGTAGCGCATCTGGTGATGGTTGCTGCAGTGGCGCGGTTCTTCCGACATGTTGGTTGCCGGCAGAATATAAATCTGCGTGTATGTGATCTTGCGGAACACCTCGTTTTGCATGCATTTGCGGGAAATGAGTGCGAGATCGTAGGCGCAGGTCCAGTGTTCTTCATCCGGCAGTCCGTGCGGATTGTGAAAATGAGAGTTGACGCAGCCAAGTTTTTCGGCGTAGTCATTCATCATGTCCGCAAAGCCTTGGATGTTGCCTTCGCCCGCGACATGCTCAGCCAGAGCGTAGCCGACTTCATTTGCAGAAACGAGGAGAAGGACGTAGAGGCACTGTTCGACGGTCAGCACCTCGCCTTCCCGGATGCCTGCGCTCGAACCGTACGTGTTAAATACAGCTTCGTGGGAGAAGGTGACTTCCTCGGAGAGGGAGCAATTCTCCAGAACGATCAGGGCGGTTAACATCTTCGTAAGGGAAGCGGGGTACATCTTGCGCTGCGCATCCTTCTCATAGAGGATGGTGCCGGTCGCCTGATCCATCAGGATCGCGGTCTGTGCGGACACTTGCGGGATGGTTGGCCAGCGATACGTGGCGGCGGAGGCAGTATTTGCCGGCAAAACGGAGAGCATCATCACTGCTGCCAGCAAAAGCGGGATGAGCCTATATAATAAATTATGAAATCTAAACTTCATAAGGAAAATCCTACCTGTGAAACACATGATAGTTGCATTATAGTTGATTTCACCCTGCGATACAAGGAAATTTTGCCGAGGAGGGCAAGCGCAACTTGTGATTTGCGCGCGGGTTTGGTACACTGAAGGAGAAGGAATTTGACGAAACGGAGTAAATGTCTTGAGATTAAGAAATGTAAAAGGCTCCCGCGAGCGTATCGAGGGAGATGACTATGTATTTACCGAGCCGAACGAGATGAAAGGCCGGTGGCACGAAGTATTTGAAAATGATCATCCGCTGCAGATTGAGGTCGGCATGGGGAAGGGAAAGTTTATCCACGAGCTTGCCGCGCTGCACCCGGAGATCAATTTTCTGGGAATTGAGAAGTATTCAAGCGTTTTGGTGCGAGCGCTGGATAAGCGGCCGGAACTTGCGACGGATAACCTTTATTTTATCCGGATGGACGCGGAGGAGATCTGCGATGTCTTTGCCGAGGGCGAGGTGGATCGGATCTATCTGAATTTCTCGGATCCGTGGCCGAAGGATCGCCATGCGAAGCGGCGGCTGACGTCGCGGGAGTTTTTGGCGCGCTACGACAAGTTCTTAAAAAAGGGCGGTGTGATCGAGTTTAAGACGGATAACCGCGACTTGTTCGATTTCTCGCTGGAGGAAGCGAAAGAAGCCGGGTGGACGCTGGATCTGGTGACTTATGACCTGCATCACAGTACATTTGCGGAGGGTAATATTATGACCGAATACGAGGAGAGATTTTCCTCGAAGGGCAATCCAATCTGCAAGCTTGTGATGCACCGAGATCAATGATTTACATGAGACTGAGGTTCGATGATGAAGAAAATGATTTTGCTATTATTGACAGTGGGCTGCCTGGTTCTTTGCGCCTGCGGTGGTGGTTCTGAGACACCTGCACAGACGTCCGGTGACGATGGTGCGAAGGGAAATGCGGAGGTAACGAGCGTGATTCCGACCGAAAAGATCGAGGGGAATTCACTTTATGTGAAGAAAGTGGAGAATCTGTCGGACGATTTTATCTTTGGCATGGATGCGTCCTCCGTGATTGCGGAAGAGGCGAGTGGCGTGAAGTATTATAACTTCGCGGGGGAAGAGCAGGACGTGTTCAAGACCCTGGCGGAGGCTGGCATCAACACCATCCGTGTGCGTGTCTGGAACGACCCTTACGACGAAAACGGCAATGGCTTTGGCGGCGGCAACTGTGATATCGAGACCGCGCTGGAGATCGGAAAGCGTGCGACAAGCTACGGTATGCAGCTGTTGGTGGACTTCCACTACTCTGACTTCTGGGCAGATCCGAACAAGCAGATGTGCCCGCGTGCCTGGGAGGGCATGGAGATTGAGGAAAAGACCGAGGCTTGCTATCAGTACACGCTGGATTGCCTGACGAAGCTTAAAGACGCGGGCGTCAACGTCGGCATGGTGCAGGTGGGCAACGAGACCAACGGTGCGCTCGCCGGCGAGAAGACCTGGTTTAACATTCAGTACCTGATGCAGGCCGGTGCGAAGGCGACGAGAGAAGTCTATCCGGAAGCGCTCGTGGCGGTACATTTCGCCAATCCTGAGACGGCCGGCCGTTACATGGAGTATGCGAAAAAGTTGGATTATTATGACGTGGATTACGATGTATTTGCCTCGTCGTACTATCCGTTCTGGCACGGAACGCTTGAGAATCTCGGTAAGGTTCTGACCGATGTGGCAAATGAATATGGCAAGAAGACGATGGTTGTCGAGACTTCGTATGCATTTACGGGGCAGGATACGGACTTCTCCAGCAACACGATCGGCGATGGCAGTGCGGTCGTGAAGAACTACCCGTATTCCGTGCAGGGGCAGGCCAACGCGGTGCGCGATGTGATCGACACTGTGGCAAATAAGGCCGCCAACAGCATCGGTGTTGTCTACTGGGAAGGCACATGGATCACCGTCGGGACGAACTCCTGGGAGGAGAACTCTGCGCTTTGGGAGAAGTACGGCTCCGGCTGGGCGAGCAGCTATGCATCGGTCTATGATCCGGATGACGCGGGTCAGTACTACGGCGGCAGCGCGGTGGACAACCAGGCGATGTTTGACGCGGAGGGCAAGCCTTTGGAATCTCTGCAGATTTTTAACCTTGTTCGTTACGGAAATGAAGTCGCATTGAAGGCGGATTCGCTCGAAGACACTTATATGGAAGTAGATGTCAACGGAACGATTGTGCTTCCCGAGACGGTCAATGCGGTCATGAACGACGATTCGAAGCAGCAGGTGCCGGTGACCTGGAAGGTGACGGAGGCAGAGCTTGCTGCGATGTATGAAAATGAGCCGCAGATCTACGATATCGTCGGCGAAGCAGAGGGGATGGAGGCGCATTGCTACTTGTCCATGATTCTCTACAACTTCCTCTCCAACCCCAGTTTTGAAGACGGAGAGCTTGGCGCGTGGACGATCGATGACATCGGCGGCGCGGAGCAGCTTTACGTGGAGGAGAAGAGCACCGACTCGCTCTCCGGCACGTGGCACATGCATTTCTGGAGCGCAAAGGCGAACAGTGTGGAGTTTCAGCTGATGCAGACGGTGACTGATCTGCCCGCTGGTGATTACACATTTGAAATCTCGATCATGGGCGGCGATGCCGGAGAGACCGAGGTGTATCCGTTCGTGTTCGTTGACGATGACAGCCATCGTGGGGATCCTGTGGAGATCACTTGGTACAACGATTGGCACACTGCACGCGTCGAAGACTTCTGGGTCGGCGAGGGCTGCGAAGTGACCGTCGGTCTTTATGTGAAATGTTCCGGCGCAGGCAACGGTGCCTGGGGCAAGATTGATGATGCAAAGCTTAATTCTGTGAGCAAATGATAGCGAGTCCAAAAAGGTGAGAGGAGAAGGCGTATGATTACGAATGATAAAAACATTGTAGAGCTGAAGCATTTTGTCCTCCGGGAAGTGTGCCGGCTTGCGTGGGCAGGGAGTCTGACCAGCGAGGAGACTGACAAGATTGTCTATGAAGTGAGCCCGGGCCCGAAAGCGGAGTATCGCTGCTGCGTCTACAAAGAACGCGAGATCGTCCGCGGGCGTATCCGCCTGGCGATGGGTGAATGCCCAGAACCCGGCCACGAGTCTAAAAATGTGGTGCAGGTCATTCCGGCCGCGTGCGATGACTGCCCGATCCAGGATTATTTCGTGACCGATGTCTGCCGGTTTTGCCTCGGAAAAGCGTGCCTGAACGCCTGCAAATTTGGGGCGATTTCGCCTGGCGATGCAAAGATGCACATCGATCTCAACAAGTGCAAATCCTGCGGCGCGTGTGCAAAAGCGTGCCCATTTGGCGCGATCGTTCACCAGGAGCGTCCATGTAAAAAGGCCTGCCCGGTCGGTGCTATTTTCTACGATGAAGCAGGCATTTGCCAAATCGATGAGAGCAAATGTATTCACTGTGGGCATTGCATCCACAATTGCCCGTTCGGCGCGATTGGATCGAAGATCTATGCCACGGACGTGATCCGCGCGATTCAGGGTGGAAAACGTGTTATCGCGATGTGTGCGCCTGCTACCGAAGGCCAGTTCGGCAAAGATATTACGATGGCTGCCATCCGTGCAGCGCTAAAGAATGCTGGATTTGCGGACATGGTGGAAGTCGGTCTTGGCGGAGACATGACCGCCGCGTACGAGGCGAAGGAGTGGATCGAGGCAAGAAAGGAAGGCCGCATTATGACGACCTCGTGCTGCCCGGCATTTATCTCGATGCTCCGGCATCATTTCCCCAAAATCTATGAGGAAAATAAGTCGCAAACCGTCTCGCCGATGGTTGCGGTGGCTCGCTATTTGAAGGCACTGGATCCGGAGTGTGTCACAGTATTTATCGGACCTTGCATTGCGAAAAAAGGCGAGGCGCAGAACGAATTTATCAAAGGCTCCGCGGATTATGCGCTGACATACGGTGAAATCGTCGCGATGCTCGATGCGAAAGACGTCACGATTGAGCCGGTCGAAGAGGCTTACCAGGAAGCATCCATCTTCGGTAAGAAATTTGCCGGCAGCGGCGGTGTCGCAAATGCAGTCTTAGAGGTGATGCAGGAGATGGGCGAAGATGTGAATGACATCCGTGTCACGACCTGCGCAGGCGGAGACGAATGCAGAAAAGCTATGCTTTTGCTAAAGGTCGGCAGACTTGACACCGACTTCGTCGAAGGCATGATTTGCCCAGGCGGCTGCGTCGGCGGCCCCTCCAAACACCGCGTAGAGACGGAAGTGCTCAAGGCAAGAACCGGGCTGCTCGGCAAGGCAGACGACCGCAAGATTTTGGAGAATTTGAAGAACTATCCGATGGATAAATTCTCGATGTTTCGGGACGGAAGCATGCCGGAAAAAGATTGACAAAGAAAAACTTGAAAAAAAGCTTGCATTTTGAAAAGTCCTGTTATATAATCATTCTTGCGTTTCGGAAGAAATGCAAGAATATTTGCTTCCTTAGCTCAGTTGGAAGAGCACCTGACTCTTAATCAGGGTGTCCAGGGTTCGAGCCCCTGAGGGAGCACTGGAGCACTGTTTTTGCGGACACAGAGCCGCGGGGACGGTGCTTTTCATTTGCGCGATAAACGAGCAGAAGAACAAAAAACAGCGGGGCCTGTGCTTGCACATAGGGATCGCTGTTTTTTAGTTCTTAGTGCGAGCAACGCGATCGACTCGATTTCGACGAGCGAAGCGAGGAGAAATTGAGTCGATGTAGCGGTGCGGCTCGTTTATCAAGGAGGCACGAGCAACGCGAGCCGGACGCTCCGAAGGAGCGGCGGCCTGCCTCTGGCGAGGGGGCCTCCGACAGACAAGCTTAAAGAAGACAAGCCGGTCGGAGAAACTAGAAATGTTGTCCGACCAACAAGCTCAAAGAAGACAAGCCAGTCGGACAAACCATGCAGTTGCCATTGCGAAGGATTGCGAATCAGGCAGAATATGATAAAATAGATGAAAACGAGTAAAAGGGGGGAGGATCATACGATGAGAAAGAACTTGCTATTCATTTTCTATACCATGCTGCTGTGCTCTATGCTTGTCTTGTCAGCCTGCGGCGAGGCGAAGAAGGAATCTTCTGAGACGACCACAAAGGAGACGATCATTTCCACGACAAAACAGTTGGAGGAATCTACGACGAAAGAGGCTGCCTCTGAGACGACGAAAGAAGCAGTGGTAGAGAGTACAAGTGAGGCCGAAGAAGAATGGGAGAATCCATTTGTGGGAACGGTCTGGGTTGGAAAGAAAAAGGACGTGTGGGTTGAGTTTTACATCCAATTTCTTAATAACAGGGATGTTTATGTCCTGCAGAAGCAAGAAGGAAATGTCGTTGCGGCTGAGAAGGGCAAGTGTGACATGGTCGAAGATGAGATCTTATTGATCGGAGTTTCGATGATCTCAAACCCGATTTATAATGAGGCTACGATGACAATGTCTGCGACGATGGAAGGCAGCGGCCTATTGTTTACATTTCGGCCTTCGGAGGAGGCACTGCTTAGCAAGGAAGAGCTAGAAGAGATGGTGGCTTCGACAGATGATCAAAAAACGCAGGCATTTTTGGATGGATGGCCGGAGGACGTGCCTGTGCCTAAATTAGAGGGCGACCTTGATTACAGCAAAGCTTCGAGGTCAATGACATTGACTTATAAGGATACGAACCCAGATCAGGTCATGGAGTTTAAGAGGACTTTGCAGGACGCTGGATTTGAAGTACTTGAAGAAAGCGAGAAAGAAAGCGAAGTGTATGTGGACAAGAATGGAAATCCAGCCACGACGCATTTGATTGATATGCTCAACGGGAAGATCGAGGAGAATGAGTTTTTCTCCGAGTTGGAGACCGGGTACGCGATCGAAATTCGGTACACGACCGAAGATGAATACGACAAGGAATCCAGGCAGTTTGTGAGAGGGCCAATTGCGAGGATCATACTGTACTTTGGAAGAGTGAATCCGTAAATGAAAGACTGGGAAAAGACGATAAAACCGTTAGTCATAATGGTAATATGTATCAGCCTGATCTGCAGCCTTTGTACATGTCGTTTAGAAGAAAGCTACACAGAGTTTTATATTCAAGATGTCACAGATCATCTAAATCAGGACTTGTTTCTTTCAGATGACTTGTCTTTTGCAAAGATACTTGATGTCATAATTGTCCCTGAGATAAGGGAAATCAATCACGGAGAATATATTATATACATTTCAGCCTACGCAAAAGATGATAAGCAAACCATAAATGTTAAAAAAGTCTTGATCCAGGAACAAGAAGCGACGCTTTTTACACGTGAACTAAATGAAGAAATTGGATTGGAGAAAAACAACGAAGCTATTTATGAAGGCTGGATTGACGGGGGCACATTTTCTAAAACTGATTTGGAAGTCACGGATGGGAAACGATATCAGTTGATTATTGAAGTAGAGGTTACAAATGATGAAGATGCTTTATCAAAGTGTATTTCTTATGAGGTTGTTATAAAGGGGTATAAGTCGTTCGTATTGCCAACATAATGAAAGCAGCTTTAGAATGCGAGGGAGAAACACAAAGTGATCCCATTTGCACCATATGTGTTGGCGGCTGACACAGTGTATCCGGTTGCCTATGCGTGCAGGGCATGTGAGAAAGTGATTTTGGAGATATAGAGATGGGAACCACCTTAACGACATTGCATTTGTACGATGTTGAACGTTCAGTATTGAAACCATTGCTTGCTTCGACAGATCAGATTCAGGAGCAAAATGCACCGTGGCTGACTGTTGTACCAACATATGGTGAAACAGATAAGACGCTGACACGGTTTAACAAACTGGCACGGCAACTGACCCAGGAAGAAGGTAAGTTTGCGCTCGTCTTCTTCTATTTTGACAATGATGTGTTTCAGTGCAGTTTATTTCAAAATGGAAAGAAGAGTGCATCTTGTGAGAGCAATAAGTCATGGGCGAAATTCGGGAAAAAGCTCAATGAATGCTTTGGCGACGATAAGGCATCGAAAGCGTTTCGGTATGTTTCTAAATGCAATAGTGTGGACGAGCAGTTAACGTTGCTGGAGGAAACTTTAGGAACGGCTTTATATGCGCTTCAGGAAGAGGAACCGAGGATTATTATAAAGAGAGACAATTTGCTCCAAGAAATCAAGGAACGAGAAGCCAGACTGCGAAAACGGCCGAACTGTTACAAGCTTACCGAAGTGCAGATGGAAGATTGGCCAAAAAGATTCCAATATTTTGAACGTTTGTATCAAATGTTGCGGCCTCAGGCGGACAAATATGATCTGGTCCCGGCAATGTATGAAACAAAAATCGAGAAGTATTTCGTGCCCGGCAACGACAAGATTATGGTGTACCCATATCAGATCGATTGGGGAGAGTTTCGTGACAGGATTCTGATCATGAATGGAGAAACTCTGGAAAGCCGTGAACTAGGGCCGATTTCAGGAAAAGTTCTTCACACAATGTGGCAGACAAAGAAAGGTGAACTGGTGCTTCTGATCTGCTGGAATATCCCCGTCAAGCCGGAGGAAAACGATGGTGCAAGAGTGCGAACACTTTATCGAGTGGTTTGCCTCGATGAAAATGGGAAGGAACAGTGGCAATTTAACCCCGATTTGGGTTCGCATGGATCGTTGGAATATATACATAGTTCTGAGCAAGGTGTGATTACACTTTTTGCATCCGGTTTTGATGGGCGAGTGAAATCATGTTCGATGATCTTTCAGATTAATGCAGAGACGGGAGAATTGCTTCGTATCCGGCGCGACTCGCGTGATGTACATCACATGATTCATGTAGATGCGATGAATGCATTCTTGTTTTGCCGGCGCTCTGCGCAGGAGTTGGTTCTGCTGAATGAGTCCCTAGAGGAGATTCAGTGCATAAAGGAGTATAAGGGGAGATACTACTTCGAAGAAGACAATCTCTGTGGAAGCGTTCTTTGGGAAGAAGACTATAACTATGAACGGTATGTAGATTTTTATGATTTGCAGAGCGGGAAAAGTCATCGAGTTCCCTTGGAAGTTCCGTCATACGTGATGGATGTTCTTTCTGATGGAAGAATTCTTGGGGTGAATGAAAAACAGAATCGTTTGACAGTATTTGACAAAGAAGGAAGTGTAATCGCCCGTTGCACCGTCCCGGGTGGGATTTACCGTGCATTCACCGAGGACGAAACGGTTTACCTTGTGGAACTTCGTCCATCTGATGACCGTGGTTGGATTTATGATGGGCTATATGAGGAGATGTCAATGCATTTATGGCGCTTAGATCCAACAAATATATAGTGTACCTGGTTGCCCATGCGAGCAGGGCGTGTGAGAAAGTGATTTTGGAGACGGAAGAGAGGTAGCCTTTCAGAATTTTTTATCTCAATTGTATGAAGCTTGTTTTTTGGGTTCAATTTCGGATTGTATGGCTTGGTCAAATTGATCTTTTCAAATTACTTTTTCCTAAAAAGATAAGCTAACGAAAGCATGTGTTGATCTTTTTGCAGCTTTTTTAAGGAAGAAGGATCAAAGGGAGGAAAATTATCCACCCGAAAGCGTGATCCGGTCATGCGACTTTTTGATCAGGGGATCAATCATACATGTATAAGCTTGTTGCGATTGATCTTCAAATTCCAAAAACGAGATAATGGATCAAAATTCGGATACTCAATGCGAGGTAATGGCTCATATGACCAAGAGCGTTGGAAATATGAGTGCCCGTTATTCTAGTCAAATTGCTTGTTAGAAGAATGGTCTAATTAGGTATAAATGGGAAATTAAACAATAAATAACAAACGACCTGCTCAAATATTTGAGCAGGTCGTTTGTTATGTAAGTTTTGTCTTGAAATTCGGATGTGCATTCCATATTATTTATTCAAGAAAAGGCATCTTATGAATGATTATGGAAAGGACAAATAATGCATTTTGATCAGATAGAATTTGGAAAGAGAATGCGGGAACTTAGAAGACTCGAAGGGATGACTCAGGAAAAGCTGGCTGAGGAGATGTGGGTGTCGTACGCACATATCAACAAATTGGAGAATGGGAGAGGAGGATGCTCTTTGGATCTTTTATTGAATCTTGCAGAATTCTTTGAGGTGAGCACCGATTATCTTCTGTTGGGAAGAGACAATATGAATAGGATATCCAGAAAAATTCTGGCAAATACGGTCGATGAGTTGACTGCGATACTGCTGGGATGGGATCAAGAAAAGTAGATATTCCAGATTAGATAGGTGTGAATATGCTTGTGTGGGGATATCACAAATAGGATGGGCATACGGCGGATCATCGCCCCTATGCCTAACATAAAAATGCAGGGCAGCCAATTGTTACGGCTGTCCTGCGTTTTTTGTGTAGCATTGGAGGATCAAACGCCGGATTCAGAAACTCCACGCATACGTTCATCCGCCAACCTTATCGTATGTCCTGCTTAAAAATCAGCTAAGCCTCACATGGATCATAGGATCACCTTACGTTAAAAAATATGCGACACTATAATAATGAGTTGAAGCGCATGATTAAGACGCCGAAGTTGTATTTCTGCGATACCGGATTATGTGCCTATCTGTCTTCCTGGACCAGTCGTGACACTCTGATAAACGGTGCAGCATCCGGTCATTATTTGGAGAACTATGTAGTTGCCGAAATGCTTCGCAATTCTTCTTACGGAGAAAAGAAAGTGAATCTGAATTTCTACAGAGATACAAACCAAAAAGAAATCGATCTGGTTTTGGAAACAGACGGACAGCTGCATCCATTTGAGATCAAGCGCGCTGCATCACCGGAGAGAAAAGCAATCAGAGCTTTTCCCCTACTTGAAAAAAGCGGAAAAGAAATCGGAGCCGGCGGTATCATCTGTCTAAGCCGTTCCCGATTGATGCAAAGAACAACATGATACCTGTGAATCTGCTATAAAGATAAAACACAGAATATTAAACATGTCCGCACGCTTAGGCTCATGGAGTTTAGTTCAATCTAAAACAGACTTCGGATTGAACTAAATACGGGGAGCAAGCAAGAGAAAAAGAAGAGAACGGAAAATCGAAAAAGCATGCACTATAATCCCTTCGCGTATATCCATGGGGAAAAAGATATCTTAAAGCTTGTTACAACGCTGATTGCAAACACCAATGGCGAGGGCAAATCTTCTGATGATTTCTGGGAGAAGAACTGATGGCAAGAGATGAACTCGCAGTCCTGGATGGGAGCAAATGTATTCTGCAGCTGAGAGGCATTAGGCCGTTTCTGTCGGATAAATATGCTCTTACGAAACATCCGAACTACAAGTATACGGCGGATTATGATGAGAAGAATGCACTTGATATTGAGAAGTTCCTTGACCGGAAGATGAAGCTGAAGAAGGATGAGGTTTTTGACGTGGTAGCGATACTATAAGTCGGTTGAGGAGTCAGGCGACGGATCCAGAGTGAAAAACTTTGAATGCAGTGTAACTTGTTGGGTGCGAATTTATAAATGAGATTGGACATACTGCCAGTTGCAGCGATGATTCCCCCAGAAGGTTTTTGAGCAAAAACGGAAGAGAGTTTTGCAGGCAGACAGCAAGTTTAGATGACAAACAGATTGCGCTTTTGCTCCGTAACTGTTTAAAAAAGCGAGTTAGGGAGCAAAAATGAATATTCGACAAGCCATATGAAATTATAGGATCGGAGCTAAATCTGATCCTTTTTTCATGCCTACACCTAGAACGTCTTACAGGTGGTTTCACAAGAAATGCACAAAGAACTGTTAGCGCTCGATCTTTCCGGTGACATCCTTGCATGCCCGGCGCATAGTGACTATGCTTAAGAGAAAAAGGCGAGGTTGAATTTGGTAACGGAAACCAAGTACTATTGGCGGCAGAAACTGAGGAAATGAACTATCACGCAGAAGGAGAAAAGAAAATGGATACAAATGAAACAAGAGAAGAGATTACAATCAAGTTCGGAAAAGGACTGGCAGAACCATTTGCAGCAAAGGACGGAAGAGAACTTCAGAGGGTTTTAATTCCGAATGAAGATCCAAATGACATGAGTCCATGGGCGTCGTTTGTGCTTCCGGCCAAATCCGTTCATGAGAATCAGTACGGAAAGGGGCTTTGGGCTAAGATTTCTGCGGATGGCACCACAATCGTGACAAAGCCAAAACTGATTGGTCAGGAAGATGGCAAGAACATCTGGGAAAATGATCTTAGACGGATATATCGTGAAGCTGGATCTGCCGGAGCTGAGACAGGTAACGTCACTGCTTGGCAGGTATGGAAATAACCTCAATCAGATCGCGAAGAAGGTGAATATGTCGGGAAGGATCTATGGGGAGGAGATCACGATGATTCAGAGGGGGCATATCATAGGAGACCCAGGATGCTCGCTGCAAAGGGACTTTAGTGTAGAGTAACATTGCGATTTTAGCAATGTTGTGCAATGTTCTTGTGCAAAAGAATGTCGAGTACGGGGTTGTTTTCAATGTGAAAACTATTAGAAAACAGAAGGCTTTGTAATGATATCGAAATGTTATCGAAATGTTTCGCAATGTTCTTGCAATGTTTCGCAATGTCTGATAGAATTGGGACAAAAGATGTTGGAGGCGATATTGTGAAAATATCAGAATTATACAGTGATGTGGTGAGCGAAGATCAAAATTACGAATATAAAGCAGAATTAAACCCCAACAATCCTGTGAAATGGGCTAAGACGATCGTTGGCTATGCGAATGGCGAAGGCGGCATCATGTTCGTCGGGGTTTCAAACGATGGTGAGGCTTTTGGACTAGACCTGAATGAGATAGATATTACGAAAAACCTTATTGCCAGAATTAACGACAGAAATATCTTTCCTCATGCGAAGATACAGTATACGATGCGAAGCGTTGACGATCGTGCAGAGCGTTTTGTTTTAGGCGTAAAGGTTCTGCCCGCAGACTCCATTCTCAGATATCGCGAAGGCGATTTCAATGAAAAAGTATTTACAAAAGGTGATGGAAACGCGCTTCCCGCCACTCCAGAGGAAATCATAGCTCTTGCAAAAAGAAAGTACGGCGTAGACAATGAAACGTCTGAAGTTTTATATGACGAAAGACTTTGGACAGAGTATATTGATTTGTGTAAAGAATACAGGGACGATGCAACGACGCCTACTTTGAAAATACTTCAAAATGAGGAAATTGTATCCAAGGATGGCTATGCAAAATCAGGCTTCCTAATGTTTAGAGATGGATACGAGGGTGAAGATTCATTAATATGCTGTCGCTTGTGGAGAGGGAAAAAGAAAACCGGGACGGTGCTTGACAGCGATCGGTTTAAGGGATCGTTAGCGAATGCTTTCCGTAATACTCTTGGGTTTATTGAGAGGAACACAAAAACCGGGTGGAGAAAAACAGAAGATGGAGGAAGAGAAGCGGTCAGATCATATCCTAAAGAGGCCATCAGAGAGGCTCTGGTAAATGCAATAGCACACAGAGACTATTCCATCGGTGGTACACAGATAGATGTAGACATTTACAGTGACAGGATTGAGATCGTATCACCTGGCTCATGGCTACTGCCAAAAGGGTATGAGGAATATCCATTAGGGTCGATCCCATCAATAAGAAGAAATACCATTATATCTGCATGTTTTGACGTAGCAAATCTTATGGAGCGCGGCGGAACTGGATTCCAAACCATGATAGAAAGCTATCAGGAATGCGGTGAGGATATGCAGCCGGTTGTGTCGATCTATCCGGGATTTCTGAATTTATGTCTTCGGGACAAGTTATTTGAAGATGATACAGAGCCTTTCAGAACAACACTATCTGATTCGGAAAAAATCATAGAAAAACTAAAATCAGAAGGACCGCAGCCGATTAAGGACTTACAGGACATCACGAATTATAAGAGCAGAAGTCAGTTTTTGAAAGAAGTAATTAATCCTCTGTTGGAAAATGGAGTTCTGATCAGAGAGGGAAATGTAAAGTCTCCGAAATCTCTTATTAAGTTAAATAAGTTATAAGGGAACAGATCGCCTGGATGGAATCAGTGAAAAAGAATTTTATGCGGGATATGCATTCTCGCATGAAGAAATCGTGCAGTATATCATGGCGGTCATTCCTCAGGAAGAGATCCTGGAGGGAACAATCCGCAGATCTGTTTATGCATTTCCGGAGATTGCAATCCGTGAGTTGCTGGCAAATACTATGATTCACCAGTCGCTGGAACAGCGCGGAACCAGTCCAATGGTGGAGATCTTCTCGAACCGAATTGAGTTCTCCAATGCCGGTGCTCCACTTATTGATATTAATCGAATCCTTGATACTGTACCGGTTTCTCGAAATGAAAATATGGCAGGATTCATGCATAAATGCGGTATCTGCGAGGAACGTGGAAGTGGTTACGACAAGATTATCCGTTCTACAGGAAAAAACAAACTACTAGCACCTATGGTAATCAATCAGAGCAACCAGTTTACAAAAGCTGTGTTGTTCGGGAAAATTCCGTTTGACATGATCACGAAGGAGGACCATGTCCGAACCTGTTATATGCAGGCGTGCCTAGCCTATGTGGAGTTTGGATCAATCGGGAATTCAGATATCAGGGAATTGTTTGATCTGGATGCAAAAGACAGTTATAAGTCTTCGCGGATAATAAAGGATACGATAGGAGCTGGCTTGATTAAACCCGTCGATCCCGATACAGCACCAAGATATATGAAATATATACCGTCATGGGCATAATCTAACTTGCAGTAACTTGCAGAAGATAATTCTGTCATCCTCTAGAGGAGAGTGAGCACAGAAAAAGGTGATCTCTGTACTAGATTATAAACGTTTCTGCACTTGGTTACTCTTCCGCAACATATATGGACAAGAACGAGTTCAATAGAGAGTGGTCATTGCAGTTTCCGAACGATAGATATGTAATCACTATATATCAAAGGTATTCAGTATTTGAAAAAGGAAAGCGAGTCTGGCTGAATACAATGTTCGACGATGCTCTTCCACCTCACAATCGCTATGAGAATAGAAGATTTGTCGTAGTTTTGGATAAAGCAAGGGAATATACGTATACTATGTACAACATAAACCGAACCATGTCCACATTCTTTATTCGAAATGAAGAGCATCCTATGTGGGCTGAGCTTTTTTCCCTTGAGGAGGCGGAAACCATAGCAAAAGCATATTCTGAAAAAGAATATAAAGCCGCGGTCATGGAATGGTTTGACGATTTTGACATGTTTTGAAAGATAGATGGTTTAACGGAAATAAAAACAGGATAGAACAAAAACAAAGGACTACGCGTCAAGGAGCAATTCCTGACGCGTAATTATTATGCTCTAAAGGTTACGATTTGATTCAAAAAACGCATCCTGAAAAAAGAGAGAATTCATTATCTAAAGAGGTTGAAGCAGTGACATCCTTGCATGCCCAGCGCATAGTGACTATGCTGTAATCAGAGGTACTGTCGACTTTATTTGCAGGAGGCTTATCATGGTTTTAAAACTGCTTTTTAAGGTGATCTTGTTTCCGGTTATGATACTGTTGTGGGCTTTGAGATTTCTTATCAAGGCTTTCAATAAGATCTCAAATGTAATCATTGGAATTATGATGTGGTTTGTGCTGGGGTGTATTGTCTACGCAACCCTCTATCCGATCATTAAGGGACAGGTGGATATCGGAACCTGTTCTTATTTCACGGTTGCTAAGCTTGCTCGCTTTCTGGGTTATCGTCCTGACGAGATCGTATATGAAAAAGAAGATTTCCAGACTTTTCGC
>JAFVAL010000049.1 GCA_017480565.1 Lachnospiraceae bacterium
CATCGCTTCCATTTGCCAATGATTTTAAAAACATGGCTACTCCCTCCTCTTTCAAAACATAAAAATCTTTTTACGTTTACATCCGCATCTGTTATACCGATTATAACATAGAATTGACTTTTATTCCACAGATCCGAAGATAAATTCGTGGATGGCATCCTTGTTCTGCTTGACATCGAGTGCAATGACAGATCCGGAGCCTTCGACGTACTTATTCGACCACTTACCATCAACCGGAATATTTAACATCTTAAGCTCTTTCGGCGTTGCCGCGACTACTTTATAAAGCAGGGAGGTCATCGCATCTTTGTCAAGATCCGTTGTCACATAAGGAAGCGCAGCTTGCATGAGAGAAAGCAGATCCAGCGCACTCGCTGACTTATACTTCTCAAACAAGGCATTGAGTACAATTCTCTGACGGGACGTCCGGCCAAAATCACTGGTGAGTCCGTCGGAGGTGGTGACCTTACGAATTCTGGCATAGCCAAGGGCTTCTGCACCGTTTCTAAGGAGCGTTCCGGCCTTTACGTGACGGTTGGCGGGATCAACGATGGACGAATTCGAACCGTTGAGATACCGCACCTCAGCATCGGTAAAGGTAAGTTCCACACCGCCAAGGGCATCGACTACTTTTTCGAAGGCTTCAAAATCGACTTCAACGTAGCCGTCGATGGCGATATTAAAGTTCTCTTCCACCGTCAGCACCGTGATAGGCGCACCCGCGATTGCATGCGCCGCATTGATCTTCGTCGGACGATAAGATTTTCCGTTGTAATCTGCAATCTTGACATAACAGTCACGCATGATAGAACAAAGCGATAAAGTCTTTGTATTCTCATTGAGCGTCGCAATAATGATCGCGTCAGAACGGCCATACGTGCTCTCCTGCTTATCCAGACCGAGAAGCAAAATGTTGTAGACACCGTCTTCGTGACGATAATCGGAAGAAAGATCCCAAACGAAGTCCTCTTCGTTCATGGTCTCAAGGTTTTCTGCATTTTCCTCGTCATCCTCTTCCTGGTAAATGGATTCGATCTCCGCCTCGTTATAAGTTACCTGCGTCTCAATCTCATCCTCTTTTTGTACATTGACGAGACCTAGAAGATAGTTATAGTAGATAACACCGGCTAAAATTGCAGCAAGCAAAATCACGCCGAGGATAAAAAGAATCTTCCCCCAAACCGGCATACGTTTGAACCAGTTTTTCTTTTTTTTCGACCGTTCCGTAAAGGAGCGCTTTCTTACAGGGATATCGTCATCATCGGGATCTACATCTTCCTCTTCATACGAATCTTCAGAAGCACCCACCGATTCTCCCGCATAATACTCAAAATCCTGCGTAAAAGACATCGTCGTGTCATCGAGAAGATCGTCAATATTATCAAAGTCATCATAATCAGAAACCGACGCTGCCGGCTTATTGATCTGCTCATTGACTTGATTTGCAATCTGTCTTTTGATCTCTCCTAAGTCAAACTGTCTCAGATCGTCTTCATTAAACTCACCCATCGTACGTTCCACCCTTTAATTCTTAAAACTATGAATTGGTGCGGGAATCCGCCCGCCGCGGTTGACAAATTCACTGCAGTCAAATCTGCTCACCGGCATGATCGGCGCATACCCAAGGAGTCCGCCAAACTCTACCATCTCACCGACGTCTTTTCCGATGACCGGAATCAAGCGCACCGCCGTGGTCTTTGCATTGACCATGCCGATGGCCATCTCATCCGCGATGATGCCTGCGATTGTCGTCGGTTTGGTATCCCCGGGAATCGCAATCATATCCAGGCCAACCGAGCAGACACAGGTCATGGCTTCCAGCTTTTCGATCGAGAGCGCACCGGCTTGTACCGCATGAATCATCCCTTGGTCTTCGCTGACCGGGATAAAGGCACCGCTTAAGCCGCCCACGTAAGACGAAGCCATCACACCACCCTTTTTGACCTGGTCATTTAACAAGGCAAGGGCTGCTGTGGTTCCCGGCGCACCGGTTCGTTCCAGACCCATTTGCTCCAAGATGTCGGAAATGCTATCGCCGATCGCAGGCGTCGGTGCGAGAGACAGATCGATGATACCGAAAGGAATGCCTAGCCTCCTGGAAGCTTCCCTGGCAACCAGCTGGCCCACTCTCGTGATCTTGAATGCGGTTTTCTTCACGGTCTCGCAGAGCACCTCAAAATCCTTTCCCTTGCACTGTTCTACCGCGTTCTTGACGACGCCAGGGCCGCTGACACCGACATTGATCACCGCATCGCCTTCAGTCACGCCGTGAAAGGCACCTGCCATGAACGGATTGTCATCCGGCGCATTGCAAAAGACAACCAGCTTTGCACAACCAAGGGAATCCTTATCTTTTGTCCGATTCGCAGTCTCTACAATGATATCACCTAAAAGACGCACGGCATTCATATCGATGCCGGTCTTAGTCGAGCCAACATTGACAGAGCTGCAGATATATTCGGTCTGTGAAAGCGCCAGAGGAATCGAACGGATCAGATCCTCGTCCGCCTTTGTCATCCCCTTGGAGACCAAGGCGGAATATCCGCCAAGGAAGTTCACTCCGACCTCTTTTGCCGCAGCGTCTAATGTCTTTGCAATGGACACAAAATCCTCCGGACAATGACACGCGGACGCGCCGATCAGGCCAATTGGCGTCACGGAAATCCGCTTATTTACGATCGGAATGCCAAACTCTCGCTCGATCGCCTGCCCTACAGGAACCAGGTCTTTTGCGATGGTCGTGATCTTACGGTAAATGTTTTCATTTAACCGGTCTAAATTGCTATCGATACAATCCAGCAAACTGATGCCGATCGTGATGGTTCTCACGTCCAGGTTCTCCTGCTGGATCATGTGATTGGTCTCTAATACTTCAAAAATATTAATCATAATAAACCCACACGATCATTCTCAAATGCGATGCATCATGTTAAAGATATCTTCATGCTGCAGATGAATCTTAACCCCGATCGAATCTCCGATCTGCTCCAGCTCGTCTGAAATCGTCTCCATCGGCTTTTCACACGCAGACGGGTCTACGATCATCATCATGTTAAAATACCCCTGCACGATCGTCTGGGAAATGTCCAGAATGTTCGCATGATTTTCAGATAAATACGTGCAGACCTTCGCGATGATGCCGACACTGTCTTTACCAACGACGGTGATGATATATTTCTTCATGAATCCTCCTCACAATACGATACAGCCAGATGGCATGTCTCTCTTTGCGACCCCAAGCCGCAGATCCTTGCGAATGCTTGTCCCGAGCTCCGACTTCATCTCATACTTAACCGTCTCATAAGCAAGCTCAGGATAATTATTCTCTTTGCTCAGATGCCCCAACAAAATATATTGCAAATCATCGTGATAGAGCTCACAAAGGAGCTTTCCGCAATGATCATTGCTCAGATGCCCGTGATCACTTAAGATCCTCTGCTTTAAGGAGTAAGGATACGGTCCTACTTCCAGCATGTGGCGGTCATGATTTGCCTCAATCAATAAGGCCTGACAGCCCGCCAGGGAAGCGATCGTATATTCATCAAAATGCCCCATATCGGTTGAGACTGCCACCTTGTGCTCACCATCTCTTACCGTGTAGCATACCGGATCCGCAGCATCATGATAATTTGCAAAGGGATGAATGATGGTATCCCCTAAAGCAAATTCTTGATCCGGTGCGATAATCCGTACCAAGCCTTCCGGGAACTTTTCCATGCCGCGCATCCCGGAAATCGCATCCGCGGTTCCCTGCGTGGTATAGACCGGAATCTTATGTCTTCTGGCAAGCACACTGACACCCTGTACATGATCACTGTGCTCATGTGTCAGGAGAATGCCATCGATCGAATCCGCAGAGATCTGCCGCAGCGAAAGTGCTTGTTCAATTCGTTTTGCACTGATCCCTGCATCCACCAAAAGCCTGGTCTGGCCGGTTGCGATATAGATGCAGTTGCCGCTGCTTCCGCTGGCGATACTCCAAAGTTCCATCCTTTTGATGCTCCTCTAAAAAAGTCCAAAGTATTATATCATATCTTCAGGCGCATTGCTACCGCAAATCGCCTCAGCAATCCTTTTTTCTAATGCTTCCATGTCGCCGCTGTTATCGATGGCAACATCGCTTCGCATCAGAAAATCTTCGTGAGGACGCTGATTTTTCTCAATGCTCTCGATTTTTTCCACAGAATACCCACGGTTTTCCATCAGACGTTGTCTTCGTACGGTCTCATTTGCATAGACATACCAGACTTCATCGCAAAACGCTTCATACTTTACGTCAAATAAGATCGCCGATTCCACAACAATGTACGGATATTCGCCGGATTCCTTTAGCAGTGCAATGGCTTCTAAGATCACACCGACCACATGCGGATGCACAAAGGAATTGAGCTTTGCAAGTTCCTCCGGCTTGTCAAAGACAAGGTCTGAAAGTTTTGCGCGGTCAAGCTGGCCGTCTGGAAGGATAACCTCTGGACCAAAATAGTCGACAATCTGCTTATAACTGATCTGACCCGGCTGCATCAAATCTCTTGCAATCTCATCCGCAATCAGTAAGAAAGCGTGATAATCTCGTTCTAACAGATAAGCAACCGAAGACTTTCCGCTTCCGACGCCTCCGGTCAGTCCGATCACACGCACAGTGGAAGGATCATTTTGCCTCATACCAGGTCTCTCCTTCTTTGACAGACACCTCCAGCGGTACCGCAAGGTGAGCCGCATGCATCATCTCTTCTTCCAAGAGCTTTGCGACCGCATCTTTTTCTTCCACCGGCGCTTCAATCAGAAGTTCATCGTGAATCTGTAAGAGCAATCTGGCTTTTAAGCCGTCTTTTTGCAGCCTCTTGTAGACGCGAAGCATCGCAATCTTCATGATATCGGCAGCGGTTCCCTGAATCGGAGAATTCATTGCAACACGCTCACCAAAGGATCTTTGCATAAAATTGCCGGAGGAAAGCTCAGGGATCGGACGGATCCGGTGATACAACGATGTTACATATCCCTGCGTCTTTCCCTGCTCCACCAGGCCGTCAAGGAATGACTTCACCTGCGGATAGGTCGCAAAATAACTCTTAATATATTCTTCTGCCTCTTTCCTAGAGATGCTTAAGTTGTTGCCAAGACCAAAGGAACTGATCCCGTATACGATGCCAAAATTGACCGCTTTGGCATTGCTTCGCATCTGCGGCGTCACATCTTCAAACGGTACATGAAAAACTTTGGATGCCGTGATCCGGTGGATGTCCTGATCCTGATGATAGGCTTCAATCAGAGCCTGATCGCCGGACATCGCCGCTAAAATACGCAGTTCAATCTGTGAATAATCTGCGTCCACGAACACATTTCCCTCTTCGGGTACAAAGACCTTGCGGATCTCTCTGCCAAGCTCCATGCGCACAGGAATGTTCTGCAGATTCGGGTCGGTACTGCTAAGCCGGCCTGTTGCGGTGATGGTCTGATGAAACTCGCCGTGAATTCTCTGATCTTTTTCGGAAATGAATCCGGCAAGCCCGTCTGCGTACGTAGACTTTAACTTTGTATATTGTCTATAATCCAAGACCTTCTGCACGATCGGATGCTCCGGAATCAGCTTCTCAAGGACATCCGCGGACGTAGAATAGCCGGTCTTGGTCTTTTTTGCAAATGGCAGATGCAGCTGCTCAAACAAGATGACACCTAGCTGCTTCGGGGAATTGATGTTAAATGCTTCCCCGGCAAGGGCATAAATCTCCTGCTCTAAGGTCACGATCCGCTCGCTAAGCCGCTCTCCGTAAGCTTTCAGCGCTTCTTTATCCACGCGAATGCCAGCCTCCTCCATGGACTGTAAGACATAGACGAGAGGAAGCTCGATCTTTAAGTAGAGATCCTTCATGGAAAGCTCCTCAAGCTTCTCCATCAGGATCGGATAAAGATGATAACATGCATAGGCTTCATAGGAAGCGTAACGAATCATCTGCTCTTTTTTCGAGGCAAATGCCTGCGCATCGTTTTCTTTGCCGATCAGCTGGGTCCTTGCAGGCATTGTAAAGTTAAGATAGTCTCCCGTCATCTCCTCTGCAAGGTAGGAAGCACGCAGAGGATTGACCAGATACGATGCAAGCCCAAGATCTATCAAAGGCATTGTATCCTCTGCCTTCAAATGCCATAGACATTTCTTAAGATCCGGCATCGCAATAGGAAACTTTGCCCTGAGCAGACCAAGGATCGTGTCAAGAACCGGTGCAGGATCTAAGGCTTCCCCGAAGGTAAACCAGGTGGTCTGCGATCCATCAGACAGAGCTAGTCCGTAAAGATGTTCCCTGTCGCTGCAGAATGATAAGCCAAGGCGCGACGGTGCTTTTAAGAACAACTCTCTGGTAAAATCATCTGCCAGTGCATTTGTCTCAATCACACGGAAGCCATCTTCGATCTCCACATCGCTTCCCGCTGAAAGATCAAAGCGAGACAAGAAAGACTGAAAACCGAGCTTTCCAAAGAGTTCATAAGACTTCGCATTGTAGAACTCGCCAACCTTCATCTCCTCCCAGGTGATGGGCAGATCGCAGTCGGTTTTGATCGTCGCGAGGTCTTTGCTGAGCAATGCCAGATCCGAATGTTCTTTTAACTGGTTCTTCGCCTTCGTCGGTGTAATCTCTTCCACATGTGCGATCGCCTCTTCCACGGAGCCAAATTGGCTTAAGATCTTGACAGCGGTCTTTTCACCGATCCCGGGAACACCAGGGATATTATCGGAAGCATCGCCCATCAGACCTTTTAAATCAATGATCTGCAGAGGTGTAACACCATACTTTTCAATGACTTCCGCAGTGTGATAATTCTCGATCACGGTCCCGCCGCGCTGCGTCTTCGGCAGGCGAATTAAGATGCTGTCGCTTGCGATTTGAAGCAGATCGCGGTCACCGGATACAAGAGTAATCTCTTTTCCATCCCGCTCGGCGCGCTTTGCAAGAGATCCGAGAATATCATCGGCCTCTAACCCTGCCTGTTCCACGGTCGTAATCTGCATCGCGTGAAGCACATCCTTCATCACCGGAATCTGTTCCCTGAGTTCCTGCGGCATCGGCTTTCTCGTGCCCTTGTACGCTTCATACTTTAAGTGCCGAAACGTCGGTGCATGTACGTCAAATGCGACCGCAAGATAGTCAGGCTTTTCCTCTTCGATGATGCGAAACATGATATTTAAAAAACCATAGATTGCGTTGGTGTGAAATCCATCCGCTGTGGTCAGATCCGGAACCCCGTAAAAGGCGCGGTGCAGGATGCTGTGGCCATCTAATAGAACAACTTTTTCACTCATAAGCTTTCGTCTCAACTTTCTGATTGACAAAAAACAAGCTTCCATGGAATCCATGGAAGCTTGACAGGTGTGCGGATAGTGGGACTTGAACCCACACGAGGTCGCCCCCGCGAGATTTTGAGTCTCGTGCGTCTGCCATTCCGCCATATCCGCATGTTGTTTAACGATGAAAATATAGCACATTGAAAACAAAAATGCAAGACCAATCTGGTCATTGTGTTTTCTTTGTGTTAAGATGACATCAGAAATTTCCAGAAAGGACAAAGATTATGGAACCTAAAAATCCGATTGTAACCATCGAAATGGAAAATGGACATCAGATCCGCATTGAATTATACCCGAACACCGCACCTAATACGGTCAACAACTTTATCTATCTGGCTTCTTCCGGTTTTTATGACGGCGTTATCTTCCACCGCGTGATTCCCGGCTTTATGATTCAGGGCGGGGATCCCGATGGTACCGGCATGGGCGGCCCCGGCTACTCAATTCGCGGAGAATTCCGCAGCAACTTCGTGACCAACCAGTTAAAGCATGACCGTGGCGTGATCTCCATGGCAAGAACCATGATGCCAAACTCTGCCGGCTCTCAGTTCTTCATCATGCATCAGAACGCACCGCATCTGGACGGACAGTATGCCGCGTTCGGCAAGGTCATCGAAGGCATCGAGACCGTGGACGAGATCGCGTCTGTTCCGACCGACTGGTCAGATCGCCCCACCGTGCCGCAGGTGATGAAGCATGTCACCGTGGAGACCTTCGGTGTTACTTACCCGGAACCTCAGAAGATGTAAGAGATAACAAGGCTTTTGCAGATACGGTATCTTGCTGTATCTGCTTTTTTAATGCTGTAAGCGAATCAAACTTCTGCTCTTTTCGCAGAAAATGAAACAGCGAGACGACAACTCTTTGACCATAGTCATCTTCATCATAGTCAAATAAATGTGTCTCAAGTCCGAGTTTCTCTTCCGAGCTAACACTTGGCTTTACCCCTAAATTGCTGATGCCATCGTAAAGCGTTCCGAAAACATTTGTCCGCGAGGCATACACACCGTAAGGAGGAAGCAATTTCTCTGCCGGAACTGTCAGGTTCATGGTCGGGATTCCGATGGTGTGTCCAAGATGTCTGCCGTGCACGATGGTTCCGGAGATCTGATAGGGCGTCCCTAACATCGCATTGGCATCCTCAAGATTTCCCCTTAGGATGCAATCTCGAATCCTGGAACTGGAAACTTCTTCACCCTTCCAGGTGACTTTTGGGACAGATACCACTTTATACCCATAAACATCTGAAAAATGTCTCAGGGTCTCCACATTGCCGCTTCTATGAGAGCCAAATCGATAATCCTCTCCCACTACAACGACTTTTGCGTGAAGCTTTTCGATCAGAATTTCCCGGATAAAGGTCTCTGGATCCATCGTCATGGTCTCATGATCAAATGGCCAGACAACCATGACGTCTAACCCGAGTCTTTCTGCCTTCTCTTTTCTTTCCTCTTCGGTTAAAATTGAAAGATCCCGAAATCCGGACAGATCAAAAGTGAACATCACGCCCACCTGCCCATCTTTCTTCTCCTGCATCAGCAGGTCGATCAGCTTTTGATGACCGATGTGAATACCGTCAAATTTGCCGAGGGTGACAACAGTCTCCGAAACCCTGATTTCTTTCTCATTTCTATAGTAGCGCATGTCAATCATCCTATCCGTTACTCATAAAAACATTTTTTCCGGGAAATACATCCTTCTCTTCGCATCCCACGCATAAAGGCCAAGAAACGTCCCCGATGCGTCTTCCACGCAGATCCTGTCAGCACGTTTTCCTTGAAGCGCTGCGATGGCATTTGCAGGCAATGGATTACCGTTTTTTAGCATATGCTCAAATGTTTCCGTAACCCTTACAGAAGGAACCTCAGAAAACAGTGAACGTACAGAGACCAAATGGTCTTCTAATTCACCTTCCTTCATCCACGCCTCAACCTGTGAGAGCTTTACGGCGTCATTTACCTTTGCCTCTCCGACCGCTGTCCGAAGCAAAGACTTCATCGTGCCGCCACACCCCAGCTTCGTTCCAAGATCGTCACACAACGTTCGAATATAGGTTCCTTTGGAACATGAGACAAGCATCGTAACTTCATTTTTCACAAGGTCAATTTGTTCTACAGCGATAGAATAGATCTCGATTTCCCTTGCTTTTCGTTCTACGGTCTTCCCCTCACGGGCAAGTTCGTAGAGACGTTTCCCGTTGACTTTTAACGCAGAATACATCGGAGGGACTTGCATGTATTTTCCGACAAAGGAATTTGCAGCAAGACGAATCTCCTCTTCGGTGCAAGTTACTGGTTTTTCGTTTAGCACCTCTCCGGTCAGATCCTGCGTATCTGTCTGACACCCTAAAAGACAAACCACACGGTACTGCTTCTTGCGGTCTTCGATCAGATCACAGACCTTGGTTGCATTCCCAAAACAAACGAGGAGCACGCCTTCCGCTTCCGGATCCAGCGTGCCTGTATGTCCGATTTTCTTCTGATGTGTGATGCCGCGCAGCTTCGCGACGACGTCGTGAGACGTAAATCCTCGTTCTTTGTAGACGTTCAGAATTCCATTCATTCTGTTTGTCCTTCTAACTGTAAAATCATCAGCTCCAGGATGTTATTGATGATATCGTGCCAATTGCCTTCTGCATTAAAGCCTGCCGCATGGATATGACCGCCGCCGCCCAGTGCTTTGGCAATCGTACTGACATCCACAATGTGATGAGAACGCAGGCTGATCTTAAACTTGCCGATCTCATATTCGTAGATCAAGACAGAAGCTTCGATTCCTTCGGTCACATTTAACTGATCAATCACGCCGTCGATATCCTGCGAGCTCGCCCCATAAAATGTAAGCACATCATTGGTAATCACGGAAATGATGACGCGCCGATCCAGGGTCAGAAAACTCTCTAAAAGGCTTCTGCCCAGAATCTGGTTCTGGACGTAAGTCTTCTGATAAAAGCTCTGGTTGATGATCTGCTCGGTATCGACCCCTTTGGCAAGCAATCTTCCGGCAACACACATCGTGTGCTCCGTGGTGTTATTGTGCTTAAACACACCGGTATCATGGACGATACCAAGATACAAGCACTGTGCGATCTCAAGCGTCAGATCTTCATCATCAATCAGGTCTGCGACGATCTCACATGCCGCAGACGCCTTTGCGTCGATTAAAACATGCTCGCCGACATAGGTGTTGCTGATATGGTGATCGATTTCGACCTTGGTCTTCGCTTTTTGCCAGACAGGCTCGGAAAATCCAAGCCGCTCTTCCGAACCGTTGTCAAGTGCGATAAACGTATCGTAATAGACATCGGTATCGTAGGCATTTTTCACAGTATCTGCACCGGGCAAAAGCTTAATCGACTCCGGCACGAACTCCAGATAAACCTGAACCTCTTTTTCCGGATATGTATTTTTCAGTAAATGATAGACACCAAGACAAGAGCCAACGCAGTCACCGTCCGGGCGCACATGGCCGCCGATCGCGATGGCCTTGCTATCCTTACAGATCTTCTTCAGATCCAGCTTCTTCATCCTCTGCATCCTCCTTCAGGTCTGCCGTCACTTCATCGATCATCTGAGACATCTTGATGCTGTACTCAATCGACTGATCCATCACAAACCGCAGTTCTGGCGTGTTGCGCAGATTCACCGTGCGGGCCAGTGCAGTCCGAAGAAACGGTGCTGCACTCTTAAGACCTGCCTTGGTATTTGCCACATCCTCATCATTGCCAAGGACGCTGATATAAACCTTCGCCGATTTTAGATCCGGGGCAACCTCGACTTCCGTGACGGTCGTCCACGGCGAGATCCTCGGATCCTTCACTTCCTGGGAAATGAGTCGGCTCAGCTCTTTTTTTACCTCCCCGTTGATACGGGTGTTTTTAATACTGTTTTTCCTCAAATCTATTTCTCCAAATTAACGGGCCACTTCCACCATCGTGTAGACTTCCACCTGGTCAAGCTCCTGCACGTCGTTAAATTTCTCAAAGACAAGACCGCACTCATAGCCGGTAGCCACTTCCTTGACATCGTCTTTGAATCTCTTTAAGGATGCAATCGGGCCATCGAAAATGACTTTGCCGTCACGTGTAATTCTCGCCTTCGATCCACGAATGATCTTACCGTCACGCACATAAGAGCCCGCGATGGAACCGACACCGGAGGCCTTGAAGACCTGACGAATCTCGGCATGTCCAAGGATTTTCTCTTCGAAGACCGGATCCAGCATACCCTTCATAGCAGCTTCGATATCCTCGATCGCGTTGTAAATGACGCGGTAAAGGCGTACGTCGACCTTTTCCTGCTCGGAAAGATCCTTTGCAAGGTTGTCAAGCTTGACGTTAAAACCGATGATGATGGCATTGGATGCACTTGCAAGGGTAACATCCGATTCCGCAATGTTGCCAACCGCACCGTGAATGACATGAACGGCCACTTCGTCGTTAGAAAGCTTTTCAAGACTCTGACGGACCGCTTCCACGGAACCCTGGACATCGGCCTTGACGATCAGGTTCAGCTCCTTTAAGTTGCCTTCCTGGATCTGGTCGAACAGATTTTCCAGAGACATCTTGGACTTCGTGCCGGCAAGGAGCTTCTCCTTATTCTGCGTCACATAAGCCGCTGCAATTGTTCTTGCTTCTTTCTCGCTATCCTCTACCATGAAGACTTCACCGGCTTCCGGTACTTCAGAAAGACCTATGATCTCAACCGGTGTGGAAGGACCAGCCTCTTTTAAGCGCCTGCCCTTGTCATCGTTCATGGCACGAATCTTACCGTAAGCAGAACCGATCACGATCGCATCACCGTTATGGAGGGTACCCTTCTGCACCAGGATGGTAGCCACAGCGCCGCGGCCCTTATCGAGCTTCGCCTCAATGACAAGGCCTCTCGCTTTACGGTTCGGGTTTGCCTTAAGTTCCATGACTTCTGCAGTCAGAAGAATCATCTCAAGCAGATCGTTAATGCCTTCGCCGGTCTTTGCAGAGACAGGCACTACAGCGGTGCTGCCGCCCCAATCTTCTGCGATCAGACCATACTCGGTCAGTTCCTGCTTCACACGGTCAACGTTAGCACTTTCTTTATCGATCTTGTTGACGGCAACGATGATCTCTACGCCTGCAGCCTTCGCATGGTTGATTGCCTCAATCGTCTGCGGCATGATACCGTCATCGGCAGCGACAACCAGTACCGCGATATCTGTGGACTGTGCGCCACGCATACGCATCGACGTAAATGCTTCATGGCCTGGCGTATCAAGGAAGGTGATCGTCTCACCGTTGATATTGACAACAGAAGCACCGATATGCTGGGTGATACCGCCTGCCTCGCGAGCGGTTACATTTGTGGAACGAATCGCATCCAGAAGGGAAGTCTTACCATGGTCAACATGTCCCATGACGCAGACAACCGGAGGACGCTTCACCAACGTTTCTTCCGCTTCTTCATCTTCCTTCAGGATCTCTTCGATCACATCGACAACCTGTTCTTTTTCCGCGATGATATCGTACTCCAATGCGATCTCTTCGGCTTCGTCGTAGCTTAAATCCTGGTTAATCTGATACATCTTGCCAGCCAGGAAGAACTTCTTGATGATCGCAGAAGGCTGAATCTTCATCTTATCTGCCAGCTCACGAAGAGTAATGGTCTCCGGAAGCACGATGGACTTAATCTCTTCTTCCGGCTTCTTATCTGCCGTCTGCGGCTTGATAAATGCACCCTTACGGTTCGGATCTTTCTTATTGGTCGGCAGATCGTCACGATATTTGCTGTTGTTATTCTTGTCGTATTTATTGTTTTTCTGGTTTTTGTTCTTCTGCGGATTGGCCTTGCGGTTCGCATCCTTATCCTTGCTCGGAACAAAATCAAGCGCAGGCGTATCCGAGCCCACTCGCGGCTTTCTCTGAGAAGCATTGCCGGAACGATTGTCTCTACTGTCGCGGTCCTTATTGTCACGCTGACGATTGTCACGATCCTTAAAATCACGATTGCCGCGATTGTCACGGTCGCGGTTATCACGATTGTCACGGTTGTCGCGATTGTCACGTCCACCGCGGTTATCTCTGCTATCGCGGTTGTCGCGACGGTCACCTCTTTCAGGACGATCCGAACGATCAGAGCGATCGGATCGGTTCTTCCCAGCCTGTACAGACTTTTTCTCAGTGCGAACTTCTTCCGTTTTTCGCACTGTGACAGGTTTTACGGTCTCTTCCGGCTTCTTTTCCTCTACGACCGCTTCTTTCTTCACTTCCACCGTTTCCGTTACCGTGGTCTCTTTGACGGTTTCCTGAATGGTGGTCTCCTTTACAGGCTCTTCATTGGTAATAGGCGCTACCTTTACCTCTTCCACCGCAGCAGTGATCTCTTCTGCAGGCTTCACCGGACGCTCGCCTTCACGTCTGACCGGTCTAGCACCCTCAGGTCTGACCGGACGTTCCCCCTCGCGGCGTACGGGTCTTGCACCCTCAGGTCTGACCGGACGCTCGCCTTCACGGCGCACGGGTCTTGTTCCGTCCGGTCTTATCGGACGCTCACCTTCGCGTCTGACCGGTCTTGCACCTTCTGGTCTTACCGGACGCTCGCCCTCGCGGCGCACGGGTCTAGCACCCTCAGGTCTTACCGGACGCTCACCTTCACGCCTCACCGGTCTCGTTCCATCCGGACGAACACGTCTGACGGGACGATCCGTATCCGGACGAACACTTGTCTCTGTCTCGGCAGAATCCTCTGTCTCATACGGTTCCTCAGTAGCAGCCTTCTTCGCCGGTTTCGGTGCAAATTCTTTTAACACCATCCCGATCGCTTCATCTTCGATACTGCTCATCGGACTTTTGACGTCGATGCCATTCTGATTTAAAAAGGCAACGATGTCTTTTCCGTTTTGATTCAGTGATTTTGCCAGTTCATTTATCTTGATTTTAGCCATTGTGCCTCCTGTACCTCCCAAATGCCGGCATAGGCCGGACAAATCCATTACATGCTTGTAAAATGCATTCTCTTAGAGAAGCTTTATGATCGCTCCTGCAAATCCCTGGTCACAGATGCCGATTGAGGCGCGCTGCTCTTTGCCACAGGCTTTGCCAAGCTCTTCTTTCGAAAATCCGAGATGACACGGAATCCCTCGGTAATTACATTTATCAAAAAAGAGTTTCTTTGTGTTCTCAGAAGCATCCTCCGCCACGAGCACCAGATAAGCGGTCTGTGTTTTGACTGCCTTTTCTACGGCAAATTCACCGCTGACTAACTTTCCGGCCCTCATAGCAAGGCCTAGATAAGAAAGAATCTTAGGATTCAATGTGACTCAGCTCCTCATCCAATCTCTGATAGACGTCTTCCGGGATCGAAACGTTCAAAGAACGCTCCAGCGCTTTGCTCTTTTTCGCTTTTGCAAGGCAAGCCTTGTCATTGCAAATGTAGGCGCCCCTTCCATTTTTCTTTCCGGTGGCATCGATCAGAATCTCACCTTCCGGGGAACGGATCACGCGAATCAGTTCTTTTTTGTTCTTTTGCTCCCGACATCCGACACACTGTCTGAGTGGAATCTTTTTTACTGCCATAAGAAACTCGCTTTCGGTTTACTGATCCGTTTCCTTCTCGGGATCATCATATTCATCTTCGTAGTACTCGCCGTCTTCGTAATACTCTCCGTCTTCGGCATATTCGCCGTCCTCGTAGTATTCGTCCTCGTAGTACTCGCCATCTTCGTAATACTCGCCGTCCTCGTAGTACTCATCCTCATAGTACTCGCCGTCCTCGTAGTATTCACCGTCCTCACGGTACGAATCGTCTTCGTAATAAGCGCCGTCCTCTTCGTAATGAACTCTGCCGTAACGACGCTCATAATCATCCGCGGTCTTGACGAAGCGATCGCCAACCTGAGACTGGCTCTTGATATCGATCTTATAACCGGTCAGACGCGCCGCAAGACGTGCATTCTGACCTTCCTTACCGATTGCAAGGGATAACTGGTAATCCGGGACAACCACCTGTGCAGCCTTCTCAAGAGGATCCTTAGAGACGGTCACAGAGACAACCTTTGCAGGACTCAGTGCGTTCTCAATCAGGGTTGCAGGATCATCGCTCCAGTTGATGATATCGATCTTCTCACCGCGAAGCTCATCGACAATCGCATTGACTCTGGCACCGTTGACACCGACGCAAGCACCGACCGGATCGACATCCGGGTTCGCAGACCAAACAGCCATCTTTGTACGGGAACCGGCTTCTCTGGAGATGCCTTTGATCTCGACGGTTCCGTCACGAACTTCGACGACTTCCGCCTCAAACAGACGTTTGACCAGTTCCGGATGGGTTCTGGAAACTGAGATTCTAGGTCCCTTCGGGGTATCCTTCACTTCCAAAACATACACTTTAATATGCTCGGTCGCACGGAAGACTTCACCCTTGACCTGTTCTTTTTCACTTAAAATGGCATCACATTTGCCAAGATTGATTGCAACATTGTTGCCGATATAACGCTGTACAATACCGGTGATGACTTCGCGCTCTTTCGCAGAATACTCCTGATAGAGCACCTTGCGCTCTTCCTCACGGATCTTCTGTACGACAACGCCCTTTGCCTTCTGCGCCGCGATACGGCCAAAATTCTTCGGTGTGACAACCACCTGAACGGTATCGCCAAGCTGTGCCTGCGGAAAGCTCTTTGCCGCTTCTTCCACACTGATCTCCAGAACCGGATCGGTCACTTCCTCGACCACTTCTTTCGCGGCAAAAACACCAAACTCACCGGTTTTACGGTCGATATTGACCGTAATATTATCGGCTTTTCCAAAATGATTCTTACATGCAGCAACGAGAGAATTCTCAAGCGCCTCGATCAAGATTTCTTTGCTGATATTCTTTTCCTTCTCGATCTGATCTAAGGCCAACAATAAATCTGAATTCATTTTCCGTCTTCCTCCTCATCTTTTAAAAATCAAACGCAAGACGGATCACTGCAACATCCGACTTCGCGAACACTTTTTCTTCTTCTTCGACGGTTACGGTGAAGGTATCCTTATCATACGCGGTAAATGTACCTGTATATTCCTTACTTCCGTCCATCGGTTTATATAAGCGGATCTCCACGTCCTTGCCAAGACTCTTCTCATAATCACGCTCTTTCTTTAACTGTCTTCCCAGTCCCGGAGAGCTGACTTCCAAAATGTAGGCGTCGGCGATGAAATCCTTCTCATCTAATAAATCACTGATCCTGCGGCTTACGGTCTCGCAATCATCAATCGTGATGCCGCCCTCTTTATCGATATAATAGCGCAGATACCAGGTTCCGGCTTCTTTGACATACTCGGTATCCCAAAGCTCAAACCGATTCTCTGAAAGAATGGGCAGAATCAAAGCTTCTGCTTTTTGTTCAATCTCTTCCCGTTTTGCCATGAAATAAGTCCCTTCCTCTTTGTGAAACAAGCTGCAAAACGAAAGAGCGGAAATCTTTCCGCTCTCAACAGTTACCTTATAACATAAGCTAATATAACACTTTTCACTTTGATTTGCAAGCAAAAGATCTTAGAAATCATCGTTCTTTCAAGAAATATTTGCACTTTTTCCATGAAATTGATATACTACCCTAAATTCCAAAGGGCAAATGAGGGGGAAACATGTATGGGATTGGTATTACCGAAAGATTATGACCCGGTTTTGACCGTGCGCGAGACACAGGCTGCGATCAAGTATATCAGAGACACGTTTCAGCGCGAATTCGGCAAAGAGATGAATCTGGAGCGTATTTCTGCGCCTCTTTTTGTCTCCAAAGAAAGTGGTCTGAATGATAATTTAAATGGTGTCGAGCGGCCGGTTTCATTTGACATTGCAGATATTCCGGAGCGCACCTACGAGGTCGTGCATTCCCTGGCGAAGTGGAAACGTATGGCCCTTGGCAGATATGGCTTTTTGCCCGGCGAAGGCCTTTACACCAACATGAACGCGATCCGGCGCGATGAGGAGCTGGATAATCTCCACTCCTGCTACGTCGATCAGTGGGACTGGGAAAAGGTGATCTTAAAGGAAGAACGTACTGAGGAGACCTTGATTGAAACGGTCAAGAAGATCTTCCACGTGATCAAGCATATGCAGCACGAAGTCTGGTATAAGTTCCCGGACGCTGCGGCAAAACTGCCAAAGGAGATTCATTTTATCACGACGCAGGAACTCTTAGACCGCTATCCTGATAAGACGCCGAAGGAACGAGAGAATCTCATCTGTAAAGAACTGGGATGCGTCTTTTTGATGCAGATCGGCGATCTCTTAAGCAACGGAGAGAAACACGACGGACGTGCACCGGACTATGATGACTGGTCATTAAACGGAGATATCCTCTTCTGGTTTGAGCCACTGCAGTGTGCACTGGAGATTTCGAGCATGGGAATCCGTGTGGATGAAAAAGCATTGGAAGAACAGCTTGTGAAAGCTGGCTGTGAAGACCGCAGAAATCTTCCCTTCCATAAACAGCTGTTAAACGGAGAACTGCCCTACACGATGGGCGGCGGCATCGGTCAGTCCAGATTATGCATGCTTCTGTTAAACCGTGCACACATCGGTGAAGTGCAGGCTGGCACCTGGCCGCGCGAGATGCGTGAGATTTGCAAAGAACACAATATGATTTTACTGTAACATAAGTTCAGGGAAGCGATTGCTTCCCTGTTTTTTACGGATTTATTTTTCTATCATGCGGCCTTGGGACTCAAAACGAAGAAACTCATCTCCTGCATAGGTGAGCGTCCCCACCGCATCTTCCGGCAACTCCCGAAACACCCTGGTCTTTACCTTCAATTTGATGATTTCTTTTCCGGAAAGCGTGATAAAAACGGCTGTCAGAATCTCCTTTCCATCCTCGTCCACTTCCGGACCGCGCACTTTCTCCACCAATCTCGCACTGATCGTATTCTTCGGCCCCTTTGGCTTATTGATACGATTCGTAATCAGACGCATCATAAAGATAAAAACAATCAACAGACCTGCATAAATCAGCATCATCTTGTAATCATTCATTCTTCCACCACCTTCTGATAAGGAATATCAAGGAGTTTGGACTTCAGTTCCACGAGAAGCACGATCGCAACTTCAATCATGACAAACAGATAGATGTAGCGGCTTCCTAAAAGCTCGTAGATCTGCCCGCCGATGTAACCGTAAAAGGCACGCCCCAACGTATTTGCAGAAAACATCAACGTAGCGGCCGTCCCGTAGTTCTCTTCCGGGACGATCTGACGCATAAACGCAAGATTTCCTGCCGTCGTACACGTGATCGTAAACAGGTGCAGCAAGGTTCCCAACATAAAGATATAAGGCGACCCCGCGATAAAATAGATCGCAAATCGAATCGTCAGTGCAGCAGCCGACATCAGATATACTTTCTTGTAGCCTAATTTCGGCAAAATGAGGCTCGTAAAAATGAGCATATAGAGAAATTCAGGAAACGTCTGGCAGAGACTGTTTAAACTGACCTGAAGCTCATTTCCTCCAAGCGTGAAAATGATATGGTTGCCGCTGTAGCTTCCGATACCGTCTGCTACCATGCCCGTTGTGAGCGAAACAAACATCAAAAAGACGTAGCGTTTGTTCTGAAATAGCGTGCGAAGGTTTCCCTTCTGCGCTTTCTTGGACGATTCTGCCTTGAGCGCAGAGATCCGCGGGAACAGAAAAACAAAGACAAGCGCGCAGGTTAAGAGCAAGATGTATACGTTAAAAATGATATGGTCAAGCCCAAAGGAATTCGCCAAAAGGCCAACCGTCAGGGCTGCAATCATCCAGCCGATAGAACCTCCCGAACGATACAGTCCAAAATTGCCTCCGTGGTGCGCCGTATAATCCATCGCCAGCGTATCTGCCATCGGATTGATCCCGGATCGTGAAACCTCGATGAGAATGCAGAAAATGAGTGCTCCGATAAAAGCCGTCTGTTTCGACAACAAAAACGTAAAGGTAATCACCGCGAGCAAAAAGCCGACGAGCAATGACTTGTAGGCACGTGTACGATCTCCGATCATGCCCCAGACCGGGATCAGTACCACACACAGTAACAGAGAGATGCCGGAAATCCTGCCAAGCTGCGATCCGGTAAGGCCCAGATACTTCTCAAGATATACGTTTAAATAGGTGAGCGGTACACTATGTCCCGCGAAATAAAAGAAATAAAAACAAAAATACAGAATGCCTTTTTTCTTTTTCATGACCCTTCCCTTAAAATCCCTATGAAAAACGCCGCAGCGTGATGCTGCGGCGGTATAAAAAAGAGCGCGAGACGGGATTCGAACCCGCGACCCTCGCCTTGGCAAGGCGATACTCCACCACTGAGCCACTCGCGCAAAAGCGTTGTCTTACAACGCTTTCTCATCATAGTCCAAAGATGCCTCTTTGTCAAGATCTTCTTTTTTTCTTTTCGGAATCCATTCGACCCATTCGGTATTTGCCGGCTTCTTTTTCTCCAGAATGAGATAAATGATCGTAATCATCAGTGAAAGGACACTGATGACACTCCCCTCTTTTAAGCCCGGCACTTCATAGGAAAAGACCACCTGGTGCTCTCCTGCATCCACAAGAACACCGATGAATCCATCTCCGATCGTAGCAAGATCTTTTGCTTCCCCATCGACCGTAACAGACCAGCCAAGGCAGTACGGGATGGAAGTGATCAAAAGGCCTTCTTCATTTGCAACGATCGTCCCTTCAATCCTGGTATCCTCAAAGGAAGAGATCATCCAAGGCTCTTCCATCAATGTCTCATAATCCTGGTCAAAGACCTCATCGCGGTATCCCGCTGCATAGACCGTTACAGTTCCACTGGAGCGATATTGAAGCTCAAACTCTCCCTTATCCGTCAGTTCAAACGTGAGGACGATCTGATCACCTGCGGCCACTGGTCCAATATCTAAGATACTGTTGCCGGTCGAGATGGATTTTGAGGTTTCTTCACCGTTTTGCAGGATCTGTACGGTGTTGGCATTGCCAGCCTTTACATAAAGATAGAGGTATTGGTCTCGGTCCGATTCCAGGTGCACCTTCACGGTGGGAATCGTATCAAGATCCGCGGGATCATCCACCTTGTAGGTGAAGGAATTGCTGCCGGAACCGGAAGTTGTCACACCGATGGCTTCGATGTCGACCGGTTTTAAATTGGCAAAGATCGGCGTTTCGTTGCCAGTCGCCTTAGCCATGTAATCATTTTGCACAGTAAACGGAGACCCCGAAGTAGAATTCCAGTCAAGAAGATCCGCCGATACACGATATCCCAAAGGCAGGACACGCTTGTTCTTATAGACCGCGACATTCTGAAACTGCACCTGATAGGTCATAAACGGCAGTTCCTTCTCTTCTGCATTCTGTGAGGTTTTTAACATCCGGTAACGCAGCGAAAGCATCGCGTCAAGCACCGGCGTCGTCTCTCCCAGACGATACGAATTGCCGGTCGCGGACGTGCCAAGTTTACCCATCAACAGACTGATCCCTTCCGGTGCAAGCGATGAAAACTGGGAGACACCGTTATAGTGGTGATACGATCCCTCGTTGATGATCGTATACTTCGTAAACTCCGTCCGGTAAAAGTCTCCGTCCGCGTTAAGATCCATCCAGTCGATCGCATTTCTCGTGCCTTCATTGTACTGAATATAGCTATTGCGGGACGTCGTGCGCTCCAGTCCGTTGACCTGAGAAAAAATGCATTCTGCCATCACAAGGACCAATAAGGCTTCTGCAATCCATTCCTTACGAATTCTCTTATGCCTCATGTAATGTGCCAAAATGAGGCCGTAAAAGACGAATCCGACGACATTTAAGACGAGGTCAAGATTGTCATAGACGCGGGAAATTCCATTGATGCGCGGGACAACGACAAATTCTGAGACAAAAAGGATCGCTGCATCCACCGCAATGACCACTGGAATCCATCTCCAGTTGGCTTCTTTTAAGTGCAAAAAGGCCTTATACGCAAGCACGAGTAAGATAAAGCTGTAGACGAAAGTGTATCTGTGAGGCAGATTTGCCGGCCAGTGAAGACCGTGAATCAGGAAATCCAACTGCTTTAACACGGAGCAAGCCAACAGGAAAAGTAAAAACAGGCTGTAGGTGATCTTCTCCCGCACTTTGTAGTTTCGGTCCAGATAATAGAACGGAACGAGCATCACAGGGAGCAATCCACAGTAAATGTTGGGTAAATCCTGATTGCGCCCAAGCACGACGGTTCTGGCACCGATAAAATGATTCTCCAGAATCTGCCAGATATTCGTGTAAATCTCAAACTTCGGAAATGTCGTATCTGCGACCGCGGTTTGGGAAAGTCCGATATAGGTCGGAATCACAAGTACCATGCAGATGCCGCCGGCAAGCAAAGATACCACGCCAAAGCGCCAGATCCGGTCAAACATCCGCTTCCAGTTCCCTCGGAATCCGCCCTGAATGAGGAGCATCATCGCAAAGTAAAAGACGCTCAGAACGCAGACCAAGAAGGCGATATAAAAATTGGTAAAGATGGTCAGTGCCAATGAGACAATATAAAGCCCCGTTTTTCCTTCCTTGATCAGCCGCTCGATGCCAAGAGCCACCAACGGGAAGAGATAAACCGCATCAAGCCACATGACGTTCCAGTGATATGATACGATAAATGAGCAAGAGGCATAGAATAGGCCAAAGATCAACAAAGACCAATCATTTCTCCCGAAAGACTTCTTGCAGTAATAGGCAAATGTGACCCCGGAGATCGCAATCTTTAACAGGATCAAGAAGGCCATGGCCTCCGGCAAAGTATCTGTCGTAAAAAGAAGCATCAGAATTGACAGAGGGCTGGCCGAATAATAGGCAATCTGGGTAAATAATTCCTTGCCAAGCGCACCCTCCCAGCTGTAGAACAGACTCTGCCCGTTTAGCAGACGGCTCCGCAGCTCCTCGTGGAACGGTGCGTACTGGTGATACATATCGATCTTTAAAATGATCTGATCACCGAATGGATAGATCCGGTAAAGTGCATAGGTGATCAGGACGATCAGTGCGGTCGCAAAAAAAGTCATCCAAAGAAACCGGTTTTCCTGAAAATGTAAGGAAAGCCGGGAAGGCTTATGCTCTTCTTTTTCGGGCTGTGCAACAGTCTCATTGACCATTTCGTCAAACTGTTCTTCTAGTGAATCCTCAAAAAAGGGTTCATCGATATCTTTGAATAGATTTTTAATGTTCATCCTTCTATGTTCATCCCTTTTAAGACCTGTGAAACACGATCCATTTGCTGAAAACATAATTCAAAATCACAACAACCACACTGGAAGCGACCTTCGAGATCATCGCAGAACCGTGCAGCAAATCCACACCAACGTAGATGATCACCATCGATACCAGAAGGCTTGTGAGGCGTGCGCCGACAAACTTAAGGAGCTCCTTAAAGATCCCATCTTTTGTCTGCTCGTCAGAATCAAAGACATATCTTCGGTTTGTCACATAGGCAAAGAGAACCGCCGCGCACCAGGCGATCACATTTGCAATCTGTGCCTGAAGGCCTCCCTCGCCAAGAACCTTTAGCATCAGCCACATCACCAGATAATCCACAGCTGTTGTGAGAACGCCAAAGACAAGATAAAGGATCACTTCACGGCTTGTGAGCTTCTTCCAGATTTTTTTAAGCAAAACGATGACTCCTTCAGATCACATCATTTTCATTGGGCAAATGACTCTCCCCGATCAGATATACCGGCCTGCGCTTGACTTCTTTATAAATCTTGGCCAGATACTCTCCTACGATGCCCAGGCAAAGGAGAATGAGCCCGCCAAGAAGCAAGATCAAGGCAATCGTCGAGGCATATCCCGGAACATCAATACCGGTAACCAACGTTTTGATCACCAGAACGATCAGGTAAACGAAAGCAAACAGGGAAAAGAAGCTTCCCAAGAAGGCTGCGCACTTGAGCGGAAATGTCGAAAAGGACGTAATGCCATCGAGTGCATAGCGAAACAGCTTAAAGAAGCTCCACTTCGTGGTACCTGCCGCGCGTTCCACGTTCTCATAAGAGATCTCTTTATTGCGAAATCCTACATAGGAGAAAATGCCTTTGGAAAACCGCGATACTTCTTCCAGCGACAACACCGCATCAATCATCTTCCGGTTCATCAGACGAAAATCGCCAGCACCGTCCTTTAACTTCACATCCGAAATCCGGTTCATGAGCCGGTAAAATCTCTGGGAAAACCAGGTACGAAGCTTGGGATCTCCGGCCCGGTTGCGAATCGCTGTACAACAATCATACCCTTCTTCCATCGCCTTTAGCATCTCTGGAATCAAGGTCGGCGGATGCTGCAGATCTGCGTCCAAAATCAGCGCATAGTCCCCGGTCGCATGGGTCAAGCCGGCGTACATGGCCGCTTCTTTTCCAAAGTTTCTGGAAAAAGAAATATAGTAGACATAGGGATGCTGCTTTGCGTAATTCTTAAGGATCAAAGGCGTGGTATCCTTGCTTCCGTCATCGATAAAAAGATACCGAAACTCATAGGAGGGAATCTTTCGAATAACTTCCTCACAGGCAGAGAAAAACAACGGAAGCACCTGCTCTTCGTTATAGCAAGGAACGATAATATCTACTTTCACACCACTTCCCCCTTTCTGCAACCATTCAGGATAAAAGAAAAGCTGCCACACAAGAGCGTGACAGCAAGTATAAAAAGAAGCGCGAGACGGGATTCGAACCCGCGACCCTCGCCTTGGCAAGGCGATACTCCACCACTGAGCCACTCGCGCAAATCTGTACCTCTCTGAGGCACAGATATATTTATACACTACCGACACAAAAAAGTCAAGCCTATTTTTATCTTATCGGTTTAAGATGTTCGGACAGTATTCTCCGGACAATACACTGATCACGTTCTCGACAGACATAATGGACATGTTTTCCACCGCTTCTTTTGTATGTGCACCTGCGTGAGGCGTTGTAATCACATTCGGAAGCTCCATCAGTCTGCAGTCTTTCGGCGGCTCTGTCACGTAAGAATCCAGGCCGACGCCAAAGATCTTTCCAGACACAACGCCATCATAGACCGCATCTTCATCTAAGATACCGCCTCTGGCCGTGTTGATTAAGATCACGCCATCCTTCATCTTGGAAATTGCCTCTGCATCGATCATGTGATGGGTCAGATCCGAGAGCGGCAAATGCATGGTGATGACATCCGCATTTGCATAAATCTCATCGAGAGATGCCGGGAAGGCACCGTTCGCACGAATGATATCGTGGGAAATGAACGGGTCATAGGCCATGACCTTCATATCAAGGCCTGTGGACATCTTCGCAAATCTACGTCCGATGTTGCCAAAGCCAAGAACGCCAAGGGTTTTGCCCTGCAGTTGCTTGCCGACGACGCTCACCCATTTGCCATGCTTTAAATCCTGGGACTGATCTTCGATCTTTCTTGCCAGGGCTAACATGTGTCCAAACGCAAGCTCCGCGACCGCCTGGGAATTCGCACCCGGCGTATTGGTCACAGCGATTCCTTTTGCTTTCGCGGCATCCAGATCTACCGAGTCCACACCCGCACCGTAGCGGGAAATGACCTTTAACTTGTCCGCTTTTGCAATCACCTTCGCTGTGATATGATCCGTACCGGCAATGTAACCGTCGATATCTCCGATGATATCGATCAACTCATCTTCTGTCATCGGCCTTCCCAGTGCACTGATGACAATGTCATCTGAGAAAGCTCTCAGCTTCTTCATCGCCTCAGAGTTCTGATTTTTGCACAGAGAAGACGGCGTTACCAGAATTTTCATTTCGCTCATCTCCCCATCTTATTTTACAAGATCCATGGCTTCTTTGGTAAGTCTTGTAATCTCATCAAACCTTCCAGCATTGATCAGAGAATCTTTTACCATCCAGCTTCCGCCGCAGGCAACAATCTTATCATACGCAAGATACTCGCAGACATTTGACGCATTGACGCCGCCAGTCGGCATAAACTTCATGGTCGGGAAGGCAGCTGCGATCGCTTTGATCGTTGCCAAACCACCCATCTGGCCAGCCGGGAAGAACTTTGCCACCGGAAGACCAAACTCAACCAGCCACATAATCTCAGACGGTGTGCACACGCCCGGGAAATAAGGGATCTTGTTCTCCACTGCATACTCTGCGACACCGCGATGGAATCCTGCAGATACGAAGAACTGTGCACCGGCAGCCCGAGCTCTCTTTGCTTGCTCAACACTTGTTAAAGAACCAGCACCAACCAGCATCTCCGGAAACGCCTCAGAAATCGCACGAATCGACTCTTCCGCCGCATCGGTACGGAACGTTACTTCTGCAGCGGGAAGACCGCCATCCATCAAAGCCTTCGCAAGCGGCACCGCATCTTTCGCGTTGTCGATCTTAATGACAGGTAAAATCTTAACTTCCTTCACTCTCTCTAATACATCCATGATATTGTCTCCTTTCAACCTCTAAAATCTATTAAAATGTCTCAACTGACAGTCTTATGATACCAGTCAAGATATCTATCAAATTGATGTTCATAGAACGCTTTTTTCTCCAGATTCGGATGAATCTGACGCACCGTTTCGCAATCAAAGGACTTCACATCGGGAATCTCGCCTAAAATATAAAGCCCAAGCACTGCGCCGCCAAGTAAGGATGCCTGATCCAGATTGGCAATGTCCATCGTCTCTCCGAAAATATCGGCACACATCTGACTCCAACGGTCGGATTTTAAGATGCCGCCCGAGAGCATAATCTTGCTTGGCGTCCCATTTTTCTCCGTCAAAATGCGATAACAATGATACAGGTTAAACAAAACACCTTCCTGCACGCTGTGGTACAGATCATAAGTATCGTGAATCCCGCGCACATCGAAGAAGCCACCGCCTCGCTCATCCTGCCATCCCGGACAGCGTTCCCCGTAAATAAACGGAAGGAAGATCGGTGAGGTCTCCTTTTCAGTGTATCCCTGTTCCGCTTCTTGATACGAAACCTGATGTGAAAACAGCTTTTCCTTCGCCCAGTCAATGCAGTTGCAGCACCCGGAAGTCGCCGCACCGGAAAGGAATCCGACCGGTGACAGATAACACCAGGTTGCCGGATGATGCGGAAGCACAGGCTCTGAAGTGCTTAAACGAATCGCTCCGCTGGTTCCCACAGAGAAGGTCATAACACCATCCTGAATGGCACCTGCGCCAACCTGATTGAGGCCACCGTCAGAACATGCGCCGATTACGGGAATGCCTGGCTCCAGGCCCAAAATCTTAGCGCCTTCAGGTGTCAGCGGAGAGGTCTGATCATACGTAATGACGCGTCCGATCTGACTCTTCTTGATGCCAAGCTCTTTCAGATCTGTTTCATCCGGTTGCTTGGTATGCACGTTGATTAAGCCGGACCCAGAGAGCATGCAATCGGTCACTTCAAACTTGCCGGTCAGTCGGAACTGATTGTAAGATCCCTGCCCCATAATCCGGTACTTGCTTAAGTCATACCCTTCCTGGGCAAATAACTTCAGTTTGAAAAATGGATAGATTGCACTGACCATGCAGCCGGTTCTGTGATAATAATCTTCTGTATACGATTGGTCTTTGCGCAGTTCTCTGCAAAGATCCGACGGTTCGATGTTCGACCAATGATAAATCGGTGTCACCGGTATGCCATCATCATCTGCCAACATCACACTGTGCCAACAACTGCATAAGGCAACTGCATCGATGTGGTGACCCTTCGCGACTTCTCTTCCGAGTGCCATGGTCTGGTCAAATACGTCCCTGGCATCATTTTTGGTGATATCTTCCAGGGTACTTACATACGTCTTTGTTTTGACATTCAAAACACCGGATACCGAAGAATATACCATTGCTTTTGCAGAACTGGTGCTGGATTCCAGTACCAGAACTTTTACTTCACCCATTTTGGTTTCTCACGACCTTTCTCATGTGAAAAACACGATATGATATCTATGTGAGCTCCTTATTTGGGAGTTACACTCTCTTTAAAAAGGCATCATACGCCTTTTTCGCTTCATAGATGTCAGCCTTGCTCGTAATCTCCCACGGTGCATGCATAGAAAGCACAGGGACACCGCTGTCGATGACATTCATGCCATAAAGCGCTGCGATAAATGCGATGGTTCCACCGCCGCCAACATCGACCTTGCCAAGCTCTGCCGTCTGCCAATTGACACCGGCTTCGTCCATAATGTGACGTACCTCTGCGATAAATTCCGCGTTGGCATCATTCGAGCCGCCCTTTCCGCCGCTGCCGGTAAATTTATTAAAGGCCATGCCTCTGCCTAAAAACGCGGCATTCTTCTTCTCAAAAGCGGATGCAAAATTCGGGTCAAATCCGGCACTGACATCGGAAGAAAGCATCGCACTGGAAGCTAAGCATCTGCGCACATTTAACTCGGAATAACAACCCGCTGCATTGAGAAGCTCTGCGACTGCATTTTCAAAGAAATGAGACCGCATACCGGTTGCACCGACGCTTCCAATCTCTTCCTTGTCCACCAACAGACAACAAGCCGTTCTCTCAGGTCCGATCGTCTCCAAAAACGAAATCAGAGAAGTGTAAGCGCAGACGCGGTCATCCTGGCCATAGCCTAAGATCATGCTGCGATCCAAGCCAAATTCTCTGGTCTTTCCAGCGGGCACAATCTCAAGTTCTGCGGAGAGAAAGTCCTCTTCATCCATGTCATAGGTCTCTTTTAAGATGGATAAGATGCCTGCCTTAACTGCATCTTTTTCTTCATTTGCCGGCTTGCTGCCCACGATCACATCAAGCTGCTCTCCCTCGATCACGACATTGGCTTTCTTGCCCATCTGCTCACTTGCAAGGTGAATCAAAAGATCCGAGATACCAACAACGGGATCCGTCTCTTTTTCACCGATGATAACTTCCACCTTGGTTCCATCCTTCATGCAGACAACACCGTGAATGGCCATCGGAATCGTGACCCACTGATATTTCTTGATACCGCCATAATAGTGTGTATCTAAAAAGGCAAGCTCGGAATCCTCATATAAAGGGTTCTGCTTTACATCCAATCTCGGAGAATCGATGTGTGCGCATAAAATGTTCATGCCCTCAGAAAGAGGCTCTGTCCCCAGCTGGAACAATGCGATGGTCTTATCCATATAAGACATATAGACGCGGTCACCAGGCCGAAGCACCGTGACATCTCTTAAATCTACATATCCATACTTCTTGGCAAGCTCAATCGACTCTGCAACACATTCGCGCTCGGTTTTTCCGTTGTCCAAAAACCTGCGGTACCCTGCGCATAAACTCTCCAGCGCCTGCTTATCAAACTCGTCATACGTTAACCATGCATTCTTTCGTTCCATTCCCTAGTGACTCCTTTCTCGGCAAAACGTTCCTCTATGTCAAATAAAATCCCTTTTCTGCAAGATACCAGTATAGCACAAAGATATATGAAATCTAGCCTTGAATTCTTAAAAACAAAAGAAAAAGCGCTCCTTTTTTAGGAACGCTTGCTCTTATACTGCGAATAAATGAGACACAATCAGACACCAGATCGGAATTGTAAGAATGGAAAGCACGGTGGACAAAAAAATGATCGAGACGCCTACTTTCTCATCGCATCCGTACTTGGAAGCCAGGATGGCTGTTGTTGCACCAGCAGGCATTCCTGTTAGGACAACTGTAATCCCAGCAACGATCGGTTCTGCATGAAACAGATAACACACACCCATCATCACCGTAGGCAATGCGATCAGACGGATGAAACAATAGTAGAAATTTACTTTGGTAAAGAGGTGCGATAAATCACACTCGGATAAGATCACTCCGATTACAACCATGGAAAGGCTTAAGTTCGCATTTGACAATGTCGTAATGACTTTATGCGGCAGAGCAGGTACTTCAAAGGGAAAGAACAGATAAACTACGCCAAGAAGCACCGCAATAATGCAAGGATGTGTGAGTACTTTCTTTACCACATCTTTTCCGCTCACCCTCGTGTAATAGTTCATGCCGATGGAATACATCGAAATGCGCTGCGGGATGAGGAATACCGAAGCATACAAAAGCCCTGCAGCACCATAAATGCCCTCCGCCATCGGCATCCCGATAAACCCGGCGTTGGAACAGAGGGTTCCGTAGGCAAGCACCGGCAGTTCATTTGCCTTTGCCATCGGATAAATCTTTTTCCCGATCAGTACAGAAAATGCCTGGTTAAACAAGGAAAAGAGCAAGATGGTAAAACAGGCCGAGATCACGGACAATCCGGCCTCGTTATCGATAAAGGAGTGAATGATATTACAGGGCAGGACGACATAGATCAAGAGATTGTTCAGCGCCTGTTTTCCGGACTCTTCCACCAAATGCAGTTTTCCAAGCAAGAAGCCGATCGCGATCAAAAGAAAGATCGTGCCCTGAAACACCATCAAATTACCGAAATCAACCACAATCACTTACCTCTTTTCGTCTGATCTAAAAACGACGCGACGCGTCCGCGAAGCAGTTCTCCAAGTAGTCCGATCACACCGCCGCAGATCACACCGGCAATCATTAAGACCGGCAGATAGACAACAAGCCCCGTCGTCTCCAGTACAAGTGCAGCCATCATAAGCTGCCCAACATTGTGCAAGACACCGCCGCAGATGCTCACAGTGACCGGCGCAAACTTCTGTGATTTCTTAAGAAGCATCATCCCAAGAAAGCTTAAGAGGCCACCGGCAAGGCTATATAAGAGACTATACATGCCGGAAAATGCAAAGCCGGCCAGCACGATCCTGACAAAAGAAATCACGAATGCCATCGGTACGCCCATAGTATAAAGGGTAACGAAAACGACGAGATTTGCAAGACCAAGCTTGATCCCCGGAATTCCTACAGGAAGGGGGAATAGACTTTCAACATAGCTTAAGATAAATGCCAGTGCAATCAGAACACCGGCTACAGCAACCGTTCTCGTCTTCATTCTGAAACCCCCAAGCACAAGATCAGAGCGATGCATAAGATCGCTCCGATCAAGAAAAAGTCTTGTTTTTTGAATTACTTCACAAACACCTTGCGGAAGTTCTTCTTGCCACGACGGACCACTTTGC
>JAFVAL010000050.1 GCA_017480565.1 Lachnospiraceae bacterium
CGATAGATACCGAGAGTGAGACGAACTCCATGGATCTAAATGAAAAAGTTAAAAGCAATTTCATTTATGCATTGGATTTGGAACGTGGGATTTTTGAAGATACCGGACGATTGTTCTCTCCCTATTATCGGCAGATGTCCATTAACGCCTATACTCTGCCGGAGACCGAGCGCGAAAACGCCAGAGAGCTCGCTTATGAAGATGTATCTGCAGCCTTTCGCTGGTATCTGGACAACGAGAACGACGGACGAGGGATCATCCTGGCCGGTTTCTCCCAGGGCGGCGAGATGTGTCTGGAACTGCTAAAGGAATATTACGGTGGTGACAGCGCCGAAGCGCAGGCGCTGCGGGAACAGTTGGTAGCGGTTTATTCCATCGGCTGGATGGTCACGGAAGAGATGACTTCAGAATATCCGCAGATCATACCCGCTTCAGGTGAAATGGATACCGGTACGGTCATTTGCTTCGATTGCGAGGATGGGAATGTTTCGGAAACCATTAACATTCCTTCCGGAATGAAAGCCCTATCCATCAATCCCCTGAACTGGAAAACCGATGGCACACCGGCAGACAAATCGCTAAACCGCGGAGCAGTTTTTGAAGCAGGCGGCGAGCCGGTTCCAGGGTTATGTGGAGCTTATATTGGAGAAAAAGGCGAATTGATTGTGACTGATGTCACGGCGGCGGACTATCCTCCCGGGCTGGACATTTTCCCGGAGGGTGCTTATCACGTTTATGACTATATGTTCTTTTTCACAAATCTGAAGGAGAATGTCGCAGCCCGTACTGCGGTCTGGAATGAGCAGAATCATCCATCTGAGGCGCCCCAAGAGCTTCCTGACGCTGCGTGACTATTTAGGAGCCGCTTGCAGGAAAACTTTCAAAGATGCCAATCAAATCAACCAGAGGGATTTTTGAGAAAACTTCAAGATGCTGTCATTATAGGAGCCGGTGCGGGATTATCTACATCAGCCGGATTCACTTACAGCGGAGAGCGGGCCGGATGCGACGTATGCATGCCTCAATTACGGGGAAGCCTTTGCTCCGGACGAGATCAGAGATAAGTCTATCTGCATCAATGGTGATATTGGAGATATCCTTTCGCAGATGAAATAACAACGGAATCCTCTGTTACATAGCCCAGTTATGATACGAAAACATAACTGGGCTTTTTGAAATTATAAGCAAATGCTCGTAATAAAGCCGAGTTTACCATCTCTTGTTATTGAAACCTAAGAAACAATGTGGTATACTAAAATCCTACTGGATTAGTAGGTAATTATATGAAGGGAGGATTCGCTGGAGTCCTCCGGTTTTTCTTTATTTGACGAAAACAGGTGGAAAAGAATTATGACAAAGAAAACAAAATAATACCTTCTCCCACTGATTGCAGGGGTCATGGCCTTGCTTGCACTGATCGTCGTGGTCTTTATTCCCAAGGGCACGAACGAAGGACGCGGCACTGCGTCTGCAGGAGAAGATAAGGCGAGCACGTCATCACAGGCAGAGATCAATGAAGGAAATTTAGTCATCTATGCAGACAGGCTTTCTTCAGACCAGATCAGCTTTATCAGGATTTCTGAAGACAGTCACATCGAGCTTCTGGCTAGACTTGGAGATGATGGCACGGTAAAGGCCGCGCTTGGGACATGTCAATCCTGCAATGGCTCTCCGGGAGCGTATTATACGCAGGAAGGTGATGAGCTGAAATGCAACAATTGCGGCCTTACATTTCCGATCTCTGTGCTGGATCGTCCAGGCGGTGGCTGTCATCCGATCATGCTAAAAGAGGAAATTGTGCGGTATGAGGGAAACAACCTGGTGATCGATCTTGGCGGTCTATCGGCGTATGAGGATCTTTTTTCAAAGGTAGCGGATCACTGAAATGGATGATTTAAGAACGGAAACGATCCTTGTAAAAGGGATGTTTTGCACGAACTGCGAAAAGCGCGTGAGAGAGGCACTTTTGTCCCTTTCGGGCGTGCAATCCGCAGACGCGAGCTTTACGGAGGAGAAAGTCACGGTCATTTATGACGAGACACAGGTTTCCCCTAGCCTGATGAAACAAGAGATCGAAAAGCTGGGCTATGAGCCTGTATCGGACAACAGTCGGTATCTTCAGATCGTTTCGATCCTGATCATACTTTTGGCCCTGTATGTGATCGCCAGTCATCTTGGATGGACGCGGGTTTTCAATATCTTTCCCAATATAGAAGCATCCCTGGACCTTGGAATGCTGTTTATCATCGGCCTTCTTACCAGTGTGCATTGCATTGCCATGTGCGGCGGAATCAATCTGACACAGAGCACAATGGCCGCAAAAGGAGGTGCTGGTGTTGTCAGGTCGAATCTGGTCTACAATCTCGGCAGAGTCATTTCCTATACGGTGATCGGAGGGATCGTCGGAGGAATCGGAAGCGTGGTCTCTTTCAGCGGAGCAATTAAGGGCGCTGTCACTGTGGTGGTGGGTGTCATCATGATCATTATGGCACTTTCCATGCTGGGCGTGTTCCGGCCGCTTCGCAAGCTCCCTTCGCATCTGCCGGCAGGCCTTTATAAGAAACTCTCAAGCAGCGCAGCAGGAAGATCCTCATTTGTTATTGGTCTTTTGAATGGCCTCATGCCGTGCGGTCCGCTTCAGTCCATGCAAATTTACGCACTCTCTACCGGCAGCATTATACGTGGCGCACTTTCGATGCTGCTTTTCAGCCTGGGTACTGTACCGCTGATGTTGGGGCTAGGTGTGGTTTCCGGAAAACTGAACAGAAAAAATGCAGGCATCATGCTTACGGTCTCAGCACTGTTGATTTTTATCATGGGCATTCATATGACGGAAAATGGGCTGGTGCTTTCCGGGATCTCGCCGATTTCGAACTCCCGGATTGAGTCTGGCTCTATGGCCGAATATTCCGGAGATATGCAGTATGTCAAAACAGAAGTCGACTACGGAAGTTATGAGGCTTTTACCGTGAGAAAAGGCATTCCGGTCGAATGGACGATTGTGGTGCCGGAAGGAAAGCTGAACGGCTGCAATGGAGAGATCGTGGTTCCGGCGTTTGATCTTTCCATCAAACTTCACGAGGGGGAAAACACGGTTTTCTTTACGCCAAATGATGTTGGAACGGTTCCTTACAGTTGTTGGATGGGCATGATTAAAAGCACGATAAATGTCGTAGATTAAACATATCAAAAGACATTGCAGCTGCTGTAAAACGAACAAATCTGCGATGTTTACAGCAAGATACTTGACAAGGTTAGCTAATAGCGTTAACATGGAATTAGACAAAGCTAACTTAAGCCGGAGGTAGTGCATTGCCCAGAGATAAAACAGCCAGCCACAGCAAGGTCCTTGCTGCTGCAAGAGAAGAGTTCATGGAATATGGCTATGAAAACGCCTCGATGCGGCGGATCGGAGAACGCTGCGGCATGACGGCTGCAGGGCTCTACAGACACTGCAGGGATAAGGCTGATCTGTTCCGAGAGATTGTTTCGCCCTCCATTCAAAAGATCGATGAGTGGCTGGATGCCCATATCGATCGCAGCATCAAGACCATGGAATCGAACGAAGTGGATCTTTGGAAGGATTCAGAGATCGATATGATGAGAGATCTCATTTACCCCAATATGGAGGAATACCGTCTGCTTCTGACAAAAGCGCAAGGGTCTCCTTATGAGAACTTCCTTCATGATCTGACAGAGCGGCATCAGGAAAAGATGCTCGAATTTCTCCCCCTGCTTTATGAAAAAGGATTTGTTCCAAGAAGGATCGATCCTAAAGAGCTGCATTTGCTGTTGAGTGCTTATACAACGGCCATGTTTGAACCAGTCGTTCACGATTATACAATGGAAGATGCCTACAGGTGTCTGGAGACACTGGAAGCATTCTTTCTCCCCGGATGGAAACAGTTGCTGGGGTTTTGATGCTACAGTTTTTTAAAACAACGCCTGCCTCTTTTTGGGCAGGCGATATGTATCATTTGGGGTTAGCTAACACTAACCGCCGTTTGTTAGCTAACGTTCAGTAAGGAGGTTTGCTTATGGAAGCAAAACAAAATTCCCCGTCACCCATCGCCTGGGTGTTGGGTCAGACGGGAGATCATGGAGGCCAGTATGTTCTCAGTGTCATCCTGGCAGTCATTGGTGTCGGATTCTCTATCGCACCGTACTTCATTGTCACTGCAGTCGTCAAAGCGTTGATGGACGGCAACCGGGATCTTTCTTTTTATTTGACCCAGTGTGCTGTCATGGCGGTATTATGGCTGGGACGTGTGCTGTGCCACGCTTTTTCAACAGCTACCAGCCATAAAGCTACCTTTGCCGTGCTGGGTGAGATCCGCAAACGCTGCACGGAAAAGCTGACCAGAATGCCGCTAGGCGCTGTGCTTGAACAAAGTTCCGGTGCTTTGAAGAATACGCTGATCGAACGTATCGATTCCATTGAGACGACTTTGGCACACATTGTACCGGAGTTCACGGCTAATCTTCTGATCCCGATCATTATCCTTGTCTACATTTTTACGATTGATTGGAGAATGGGACTGGCCAGTCTTGCAACAGTGCCGCTTGGAATGTTTTGCTACGTTTTTATGATGGCGGGCAGTGCAAAATTCTATGAGCACACGGTTGTCGCCACCAAGGCGCTAAACGATACGGCTGTCGAGTATATCGGCGGTATTCAGGTCATCAAGGTTTTCGGTAAGACTAAGAGTTCCTATGACCGCTTTGTACACGACGCATATGAGGCGGCTCATAGCTTTATTGACTGGATGCGGGCAAGTATTATTCCCTTTACGTTCGCTATGGTCATCATGCCAGCGACGATGGTTTCAGTACTACCCATCGGTGGATTATTGGTGAAGGGCGGAAGCCTTGACCCGCAGGACTTTGTTACAATCATTATCCTGTCTGTTGGTGTTATCACCCCCATTATCACTATGATGAGTTATTCGGATGATTTTCGCACCATGGGAACGATCTTCGGTGAGGTGAGAAATATTCTGGAAGCACCGGAGATGACTCGTCCGGAATCCGGAGACGTGCCCGCTGGAAACAGTCTCCAGCTGAATGACGTGCATTTTTCCTATAAGGACAAGGAGATTTTACACGGTGTCTCTCTGAAGATCCCTGAAGGGTCCTTTGTGGCGTTAGTCGGTCCGAGTGGCAGCGGCAAAAGCACTATTGCGAGGCTTGTCGCATCTCTCTGGGATGTGGACAGCGGCAGTATCACCCTGGGTGGAACCGACATCCGTCAGATTCCTCAGGAGGCTTACGCAGACAAGGTCGCTTTTGTCTCTCAGGACAATTACCTTTTCAACATGAGCGTCCGGGAAAACATCCGTCTGGGAAGACCCGAAGCCACGGATCTAGAAGTGGAAGAGGCTGCGAGACAGTCAGGTTGTCACGAATTCATCATGGGTCTTGAAAATGGTTATGATACGCTGGTGGGTTCCTCCGGTGGTCATCTCTCCGGTGGCGAGCGGCAGCGTATCTCCATCGCCAGAGCCATGCTAAAATGTGCGCCAGTCGTCATACTGGACGAGGCCACTGCCTACACCGACCCGGAGAACGAGGCAGTGATCCAGCGCTCCGTGTCTAAGCTAACACAGGGAAAGACACTGATTGTCATTGCGCACCGGCTCTCCACCATAGTGGATGCGGATCACATTTATGTGATCAATGACGGCAGAATCGACGACAGCGGGACTCACGAAGAACTCATTTCCCATCACGGGCTCTATGAGAAAATGTGGAAAGCACATATGGAGGTGAGAGACAATGGTTAAGGTCATAAGCAATTTTTTCACCTTCTGCGGAGAAGAAAACAGGAAGAAATTCCAGACTTCCGTCCTGTTGGGGATTGTGCAGGCGATCTTTGAAGCGCTGAAGATCCCGGCGATCGCAGTGATGGTACGTGCACTGCTTTCAGGAGTTGTCATGACAAAAGACATTCTGCTGAGTCTTGGTATCATGCTTCTTTCCATCATAGGCGCAGGATTGGTAAAAGCAAAGGCCACGATGCTGCAGACGGAGGGTGGCTACGATACCTGCGCTAAAAAACGTGTGGAGATCGCTGAGCATATGCGTTACCTCCCGATGGGATACTTCAACGAGAACAGCCTTGGACAGATCACTTCTGTTACAACGAACGTCATGGAAAACCTGGAAAATGTGGCAACTCGTGTAGTCATGCTGGTTTGCGAGGGCATGCTGACGACAAGCTTGATCATTGTCATGTTGCTTTTCTTTGACTGGCGGATCGCTCTGGTACTGATGGTTGGATTTGCGCTGTTCTTGTATGCCAATACCTGGCTGCAGAAGGCTGCCGGCAAGCTTGCAGATCAGAAAATAAGCGCCGATGAAAGATTAGTGGAGAAAGTTCTGGAGTATCTACAGGGAATGGCGGAGGTTAAGGCCTATCATCTGACAGGACAGAAAAGCCGGGAGCTAAACGATGCGATCGCAGCCAACAGCAAAATCAATACGGATATGGAATTCGCCCTGATTCCACATATGTCATTGCAAAGCTTGATCTCGAAGCTTACGGGTGTTGTGATGGTGTTATTTACCTGCCTGTTCTATTGCGGTGGCAGTATGGATGCGCTTACCGCAGTTGTCATGGTGATATCTGCATTCATCGTAAACGCCAGCCTGGAGACGGCGGGCAATTATTCCGCACTTCTTCGTGTGGTTGATGTCAGTGTGGCTCGGGCTCAGGAAATCCTGGATACTCCGCAGATGGATATCGCTGGTGAACAAATCACTCCGCAGACGACGGATATCGAAGCTGATGACATTGAATTTTCTTACGACAAACGCAAGATCATTGACGGGGTAGCGCTTCGTATTCCTGAAAAGACCACCACAGCAATCGTTGGGCCCTCTGGCGGCGGTAAGACAACGCTGGTCAATCTTCTCGCGCGCTTTTGGGACGTAGATGCCGGCATGGTTACCCTGGATGGCAGGAATGTGAAGGATTACGACATGGATTCTTTGATGGAGAACTTCTCCTTCGTGTTCCAGAACGTATATCTATTCCATGATACGATTGCAAATAACATCCGTTTCGGACGGCCAGAAGCTCCGATGGAAGAAGTCATTTCCGCAGCGAAGAAAGCATGCTGCCACGACTTTATCATGGCCTTGCCTGATGGATATGAGACTTTGATCGGAGAGGGCGGAGCATCTCTTTCCGGTGGCGAAAGGCAGCGAATATCGATCGCCAGAGCCATGATGAAGGATGCCCCGGTAATCTTCCTGGACGAGGCCACAGCCAACGTGGACCCGGAAAATGAAAATGAGCTCATGCAGGCGATTCAGGCCTTAACAGCAGAAAAAACAGTCATCATGATCGCACACCGGTTGAAGACCGTGGAGCATGCTGACCAGATTCTGGTGATCGATCACGGAAAAATCGTTCAGCAAGGCAACCATGCACAACTGATGGCGCAGGACGGCATCTATAAAGATTTTATTTGCGAACGCCGTGAGGCAGCGAGCTGGAAGGTGAAGTGAGGCTAGTATCTTTGATTCCCTTAGCCGAACTTATATGCCATGTAAAAAGAAAAATGGAGGCAGATCAAATGAAAAACGAAAACAAACTCAAAGGCCGTGACCTTATTAATATCGGCATTTACGGTGCCATTTACTTTGTGATTCTCTTTGCAGTAGCGATGCTTGGAATGATTCCGATCTTCCTGCCGCTTCTGTCAGTTCTGGTTCCAATCCTGGGAGGCATTCCCTTTATGCTTTTTTTGACCAAAGTCAAGAAGCCTGGCATGATCTTCATAATGGCAATGATCATGGGGATCTTGATGCTGCTGACTGGCATGGGACCTTGGCCGCTTTTGACCTGTGCGATCGCGGGAATCCTTTCGGAACTCTGCTTTAAGAGTGGGAATTACAGAAGCGCAAAGAAAGCAGTACTCTGCTATGGACTCTTCAGCATGTGGATCTTTGGCAACTATCTGCCGCTGTTTACCGATTATGAGGGTTATTTTGCTCAGAGAGCGGACTACGGCCAGGCTTATATCGACGCTGTGCAGAAACTGATGCCTCTTTGGATGGCTCCAGTGCTGCTCATTGCGTGTTTTGTCTGCGGACTCCTGGGCGGCCTTCTGGGACGGGCAATCCTGAAAAAGCATTTTGAGAAAGCCGGTCTCGCCTGATGGCTTATTCAGCGGAAAAGGCGCAGGAAAAACGGCGTGGATTCCTTGATCCCCGAACCAAACTGGCGCTAGTTCTTGTGCTGGCTTTGTTCGTCATGGGCGGACTCGGTGGAGACCAACTGAAAGGTATCAAAACGATCCTATCGGTGCTTCCGTTTTTATTGCTTCTTATTGAGAGACAGTGGAAGCGTTTTGCAAGAGGCGTAGCGATGCTTATAGTCGGATACGGATTGCTGCTTGCTATGCCTTATCTGCCGGGTATATTGAACTATCTAGCACTGATGTGTGGTGGGATCCTGACGCGCTTCGTGGTGACAATCGTGATGGGGGAGTACTTGATCGCTACCACATCTGTGAGCGAGTTTATTTCCGCCATGGAAAGGCTTCATATGCCTCAGGCGATAACCATTCCGATGTCCGTCATGTTCCGACTGTTTCCTACAATCGGATCAGAGTGGAGATCGATCCGCCGCGCCATGGCCATGAGAGGCATCCGTCTGGGCGGGGCAAGAGCCGGACAAGTGTTGGAATACCAGCTTGTTCCCATGATGACAAGCACTGTCCGTATCGGTGAGGAACTCTCTGCATCGGCACTAACAAGAGGGCTTGGCGCTCCGACCGGAAGAACCAATATCTGCCGGATTGGATTTCGTGTGGCGGATGTTCTTTTGCTTGCAGGCTGTGCCTTCGCGATCGTGGTATGGATCTTGGAGCTTTGTGGGGTGACTTTATGGTAGAACTAAAGGACGTAAGCTTTTGTTATGGCTCAGATGAGCGGCAGGAGTATGGAGAAAACAGCCTTTCTGACGTAAATTTGACCATACAGGACGGAGAGTTTGTTCTGCTGACCGGTCCGTCAGGATGTGGAAAGACGACAATCCTGCGGCTCATCAATGGGCTGATTCCTCATTTTTATCCCGGACTGGTGAAAGGTGAGATTTTGGTAGATGGAAAAGCTGTAGACAGTCAGGAACTGTATGAAACGGCATTACAGGTAGGCACGGTTTTCCAGAATCCCCGAAGTCAGTTCTATAACGTAGATACGACAGGTGAGCTGGCTTTTGGGTGCGAAAACAGGGGTCTTCCTGAAAAGGATATTTACAGGCGTATTGATGACACTGTCAGTCGTTTTGGGATAGAAAAACTCATGGATAGAAGCATTTTTCAGCTCTCGGACGGCGAAAAGCAGAAGATCGCCTGTGCTTCCGTGGATGTGGCAGGGGCACAGATCATCCTCTTGGATGAGCCTTCGGCGAATCTTGATTATGATGCAACGCTTGCGCTGCGGGATTTAATCCTTCAGTGGCGTAGGGATGGAAAGACAATTATTGCTGCCGAACACCGGATCGCTTATCTGTGGGACCTGATTGACCGGGCTGTGATCATGCGAAATGGAAAGATTGTCTGGGAACTGGGGAAAGAAGAAAAAGATACTTTGACGCAGGATGCACTTACCGAAATGGGGCTCAGATCTGCTATTCAGGAGGCTCCTTCCGACATCGGCCTGCCATTGTTCGTAGAAGGTGATAAGCTGCTACGGCTAAAAGATTTTCGGTTCATGTATCACGGAGCAAAAACGCCTGTCGTTGACATCTTGGATCTTACCATTTCCGCAGGTGAGATTACAGCAATCACGGGGGCAAATGGTGCAGGAAAAACCAGTTTGCTCAGTTGCATTTGCGGGCTTGAAAAGCGTTGCAAAGGCATGCTGGAATTCGAAGGAAGATCCTACAACAGACGTGACAGACAGAAGCTTTGTTTTATGGTCATGCAGGATACCGGAAATCAGCTTTTTACGGAAAGTGTATTGGAAGAAGTCCTGATCAGCCTGCCAAAGAATACGGAAAATGAAAAAGAGCATGCGATCGAGATTCTTCGCAAACTGGATCTGGAAGCATTTCTTGATCGTCACCCACAGAGCTTGTCTGGAGGACAGAAACAGCGCCTTGCGATTGCCTGCGCCTTGGCTTCAGGCCGAAAGGTTCTACTGTTGGATGAACCGACCAGTGGTTTAGACTATACACATATGATGGAGACGGCGGATCTTTTAAAGCACCTACAAAGTATGGGAACCACGATTCTTGTGGTAACGCACGACAGTGAACTGATTCATGCATGCTGTACGCGTCAATACAACATCGCATGATTCGAATTTTCATCAGATAAGGTAATCAAAAGATCTCTGAGGACTACGTTCCTAGGGATTCTTTCCAATTTTACGGAGGTCAAGTTATGATAAAACTACAAGGTTTATCCCGCGAGCGCGTGGAAGTAATTTCCCGTCAAATCGCGGATGCATTTTATGACTATACGTATCATGAAGCAGATATCGGGCTGATAAAATATATCTCTTCCCGGGAGGCAATGTTCATCTATATCAATGCGATTGTACAGGCTGCCTATAAGAGCGGAGTATTGTATTCGACTTCAGAGCGTAAGGAAGGGTATCTGATGCTGTCCGGCGAAGGTTCTGGAGGCAAGATTGGATTTGTAGACGGAATCAAAATGATTGCTGCGGAGAAAAAAGCGCTCGGCGGGCTTGGCAATATGAAGAAGTTTATCAATGCCTGCTTTTGCGATGGCGGGACCATTGAGACCCGCATGAGGAAAGAGAAGCGAAAGTTCTTGCGAATCGAGATGCTGGTAGTACGAAAGGAATACCAAGGACAGGGCTACATGCGTCAGATGATGGATTATGCTTATAACGTAGCAGAAAGCTTTCAAGTGCCGGTGATTCTTGATACAGATGATCAGGAGAAGGCTGCTCGTTACGTGCATCTGGGAATGAAACTTGATCGAGTACGTAACTGCGGAGAGAAGTTTCACATGTATGACCTGATCCGCGAATGCCCACGCCTCGGTTTTTCCGGAAAGTAGGAGAGACTACAATAAGCATCTTGCACTGATCAGAGGAGGAGAGATAGAATGGAACACAGTTGGATTTTGATTTTGGCGATGATCGGACATATTCTTTGCGTGTACTGCGACAGACTAATTCTTTGTACACCCGGCGGGAATTTCAGTTATTCCGATATCAAGGATAACGGGAAGATGGCGAGGCTTTTCTCGAAGATGCCGGAAAGTTCCCCTTTGCGGTCGCTTGTTCTGGGTACACTCGCTATGTTTTTGCAGTTCTTCGGATATCTGGCGCTTGGGATCTGGATGCGTCAGTATTCTGCCTTGTGGGCAAATTTGATGATCGTTGGCGCGGCAATGATTTATACCTTCGGACTGGCGCATCACATACAGGGCTGCGCGGCTGAATGGATCTACATCAAAAGCGATCACAGCGAAGATGGGCGGAAGCTGACAGCAGATTTTTGGGATAAAACTTCGGCATTGATGATCGGCTGCTACGTGGGAATTATCCTTTTCTCGGTCGCGCATTTCATACCGGTGGTGGCGGGGATGACGGCACTTCCTGCATGGGCGTGTGTGTTTAACCTTCTTCCGCTGTTTCTTGTGCAGGCACCGTTTCATATTCCAGGGGCGGGAAATATTGCCGGTGCGGTGATGTACCTTGGCTTGTTTATCCTGTTTTTGATCTAAGAGAATGCTAAAAAAACGCCTGACGTTTCTTCGTTTTTAGCATTCACAGTTTCATAAAATTGCGAAAACATCTTGAAAACTGACCTCCCTTTTGATATCGTGTTAAACAAAGCTAACCATTTTATTTCACGAGAGGAATCACTATGGCTATCTCCTAGAATATATCGACGATCCGGACTAAATGTCGGCAAATACTGCCCGCAGGGCAGTATATTTTTTAAACATGGTTAGATACTTCTAACAAACGTAAAATGCTGGAGGTTAATTGCAGAATGAAAACCTATGTACCCGAAAAATGGTTGCAATCAGCCGTTATCAGAGATATTTTCCAACTCTCCCCTCTGAGAAGCAAGAGCATATGAGTGATCTGAAAGGAGCAAAAAATGACTGGCAAGGAAGCAAAGAGAATACGTAGGTGGATGCTCCTGGTCATTCCCGGCATGATTCTTGCCATTATCGGCGATTACTGCATGGGCATTGAACCGGCAGACAGCGTCCCAATCTCTGGGATGATCTCCTCCGGGTGGCTAACGATCAGTGACTTAAGGATCACTGTCTCCAATATCGGCGGAATGATCGGCACGGCATTGTATACGGTAGCAGCGCTTGCCTTTATCCGGTATCTGCAATACAAGCTTATGCAGTGTAATGATAAAAAAGGCAAGCTTTACCTGATAACATATATTGCTGGCCTGATCTGGGGCATTATGGTCTTTATGTATTTCCACCTTGCCTGCGGAACGCTGATCCACAACTTCAGCGTGATCTATGACGCTACGGGAGGCAATACGGACCTTGCAGTGGAAATGTGGAACCGTACTTACAGCGTCCAGTTCGTTACCTATTGGGTCAGCTTCATCGTGCTTGGAATCGCCTCTACCGGGGGCTGGATCGCCATTATCTCAGGCGGCGTTTTGCCACTTAAGAAAATATGGGTTCTGGCAGCACCACTGGTCATTGCATGCATAGGATTCTTGCTAGAGTGGCTGCTTCCGCTTCCCATAAGCGGCTTGTCTTCTGGTTTCGAGAGCTTTGGTTGGATTGTCATGTTCCTAGGCGGGAGAGAAGCAATCAGGAATGAGGTTATGGCAGTATGATTATACGAATCTTTCAATTGATCCTCTACTGTGCATTGTTCACATTAATGGTGAAATATGCTGTCAGAGGCGGTGCAATCGACGGCCTGTATTTTTATCCGAAGACAGTTCAGGAACGAGCGATCGAGATTGGCCTTACGGACAGGGATACGATGAACCGGAAAAGAAAGAGGTTCATGACGCTGTTCTATGTTGTCATGCTGGTGGCACTGGTTTTGATTATCGCTTTCTGGAACCATGTCCGAGGCTTTCGCACTGCATATCTTCAAGCGTTGTTATTTTTGGAAGTTATGAATATCTATGACGGTATTGTAATCGACAAGCTCTGGGTCGGGTACAGCAAGTTCTGGATCCTCCCTGGATGTGAAGATCTGCCTTATATACAGACATGGGGACAGGTGCTGAAAAAGCGAAGTATTCTGGCATTGATCTGGGTGGCGGGAGCTGCGATTGTCGGGCTTGTCGTCGTGATGATCGGAAAACTTTAAGGAGGATAAATGATACTGACAATTTTGTTATCGCTGGCCGGCTGTGCGCTGCTGTTTTTGGGGATCTGGGGCGTGACAGTCACGATGCCGACAAAGCTGCTGGCAAAGAACTTCCCGGATGATGTGCAGGAGCGCCTGAAGCCGAGACTTGAGGAATGGGAGCGCCAAGGAATGTCGCCCCGTCGCTTTCTTGGTTGGATTATTCTGATACTATTTTGTGCAGGTTATATCGGGCTCTTTGTCCTCGGAGGAATCGATGGATTGCACAAGGACTTTTCCTTCTGGCAGTTTTTCCTCCGCTTTTTCATCATCGGAGGCGTGATCAAGGCCTTTGACATTGGCGCGCTGGACTACTTTTTGCTGACGAAGACGCACTTCTTCCAGCACTACTTTCCTGAGACAGAGGGCTGTGCGGGCTGGCAGGACTTCGGATACAACCGGAAACAGCAGACAAGACAGATCATTATGGTCTTCATTGGCAGTGCCATTACAGCACTGATTTTCACGCTGCTCAAATAACAGGCGCGGAGGCAAAGAGATAGGAATGGGAGGTAATGAACGGTGAAGGTCTTGGTCTATGGGGCAGGCGTCATCGGTGGACAACTTGTTCACGCATTGATTAAAAGCGGAAATGATGTTACTCTAATTGCTAGAGGCATATGGAAGGAAACACTTCAGAAGGAGGGTCTGCGAATCCACCATTACATTCAAAGGAAAGATACAACAGACCATCCTCGCGTAATCGAGAAGCCAAATACTGAGCGGTATGACATTGTCTTTGCGGTCATGCAGTACCGTCAGATGGAGAAGATCCTGGACGATCTGGCTGCGGTGAACAGCAGGGTCGTTGTACTGGTTGGCAACAACTTGTCTGTTTCAGAAATGGAGGATCACATTCTGAACGCGTCTCCTTTTCCGAAAGAGGTTCTTTTTGGCTTTGGCTCGACCGCAGGAACACGAGAGAACGGAAAGCTTACAACGGTGCATATCGGCGACGGCAAGCTGACTGTAGGAAAAGCATATCAAGAAGTATCTGAAAAAGAAAAAGCCTTACTGAAAAGCGCATTTCAGGGCAGCAGGATGTCAATCTCCTGGTGCGACAACATGGATGCCTGGCTTAAATATCATGCTGCGTTCATTCTCCCGGTGGTTTATCTATGCTACAAAACAGGCTGTGACCTGAAGAAATCAACGAAAGAGGAGAGAAAGCTTCTGCTCAAGGCCGTGAGAGATGCCTATCATTTTCTGATGGAGCTTGGATATCCGGTTCGCCCTGTCGGCAATGAGAAAACCTTGGAGCCGGGCATTACCAACATGCTTGTAAAAATGGTCATCTACTGGATGTCCAGAACCAGGCTCGGTGCGCTTTGTACAACAGAGCACTGCCGTCATGCACCAAAAGAAATGGAGGATCTGGACCAGGCATTTCAGAAGCTCAGAGAAAGAAATCCTGACTTCCCGATGCCATACTTTGATAAATTGTATGGTATGATGCTCAGCGGAAAGGAGCAAACGACGCAGGAATATAGAAATTAGGATGAAGATGGCAGATCGCCGAAAAGGACGAAAAATACATTTGCGGAGCTCAATGATGATGTGTTATTTGGCGAAGTGTGGTCATAAGGCTTGGAGTGAGACATCGGATATTTCGATGCTTAGCTCCAGGCTTTTTCCTTTGGGAAAGGTGTCCCAGAATTGTGAAGAACTATTGAAAAAAAAGCATTTTGGTGATATTCTGTTAGATAAAGCTAACTTTAGTAAGCTAACGCTAATCAGGTTAAGGAAAATGTAAAATTCTGAGGAGGCACCACAAAATGGGACTAATGAAACAATTCTTCAGCCAGACCAGAAAGCCTGAGGGGTTTCTTGGCAAGATCATGCTGGGAACGATGAATTCCGGACATGCAAAGATGGCTGATTGGGGCATGACACATCTTTCAGGAACCAAAACAGCGCAGGTGATAGAGCTTGGCTGCGGGGCTGGTCGCAATGCAGGGGAATTACTGAAAAGGTTTCCTGAGGCGCATGTGACAGCCATTGACTATTCAGAGCTCTCCGCAGAAAGTGCAGCAGCCTATAATCAGTCGGCGGTACAGGCAGGAAGATGTACAGTGTTGCAGGGAGACGTATCCGCGCTTGCATTTCCTGAGGGATCCTTTGATCTCGCCACGGCTTTTGAAACGATCTACTTCTGGCCAGGACTGGAAAAATGTTTTGCTGAGGTAGCCCGCGTACTAAAACCGGACGGAACCTTCCTGATTTGCAATGAATCGGACGGCGAAGATCAGACAGCGAAGAAGTTTGAGAAAATCATTGATGGGATGAAATGTTATACCCCTGAAGAAATCGAAGCAGCCCTGAAGATTGCAGGTTTTCGTGAAGTAAAGAGTAATCATCATCCTTCAAAACCGTGGATTACGGTGCTCGCGAAAAAGTGAGAGACATCACATTAAAATGATCTGGAGGATTCGATGATAGGACTTTATTTTGTGCTGGGTCTGACAGCGATTGTGGCAGGTGTTGTTCTTCTGGACTTTTTCGGGCCTGTAAGAAGCGAAAAGCCCTTTTGGACGACAATCCGGAAGATTCGCGCAGTATTGGATGCAGGTTCTTATTGGATCATTTGTGCGATCGCTATTTTCTGCATTGCAATTGTGGTGATTTACATTATCTTACGCCTATTTCGTTGATGGATGGAGGAAGAGCAGCTATGGTTGGGACAATCATCGTTATTGTTTTGATAGTACTTCTTGCAGGATTATGTATCCGTAAGCAAGAATCCGTCAGATGAAACAGAGGGGAAATCATTATGAGCCTGCTATACAGCATCTTAAAGCCCATCGTCCGTAAGGCCATCAAAGGAAGCTCGCTTCATCAGGAAGAAAGTTACGAAGAGTTCAAGCAGGCGTCCTACGATGTTCAGAAGAAATTCCGGTTTGCTCTGCCGAAGATCAAGGGCTTTGAATTCCGGGACGAGCAACTGGACGGCTTTCATATCATTGTAGGAAAAAAGACTGGCAGCCAGCCTGACAAGGCCATAGTCTATTTCCCTGGAGGAGGCTCCCGCCGCTGGCAGCTTCCGTTTAAAAGCTCGATGAAGCATTACATCTCCGACACCGGAGCGGAGCTTTGGATTCCACTGTATCCGTTGTTGCCGGATTATGATCTGATGGACGAGACCGAGTTTACGATCCGGGTACACGAGAAGATGCTTAAGAATTTTAAACCTGAAAACATTGTCTGGCTGGGCTTCTCGGGCGGTGCGGACGTACTGATGCAGGCTGGGAGGCACATGGTGCAGAAATATCAAGATCTTCCCATGCCTGGGCTGATGATTCCAGTGTCTGTTTTTGGTCTCTTGATGAGCGAAGAGGCCAAGGAACGAATGAAAGAGATCGATGTCAGGGACCCTCTCCTTCACTGGAACATGTTCGACACGATGGTGAAGTACTATAATCCAAACGGAGATCTGCCGCAATATATCCTTGGAAAAGCCGATGAGGACGACTACACCGGCTTTCCGAAGATCATCGTGTACTTTGCTGGGGACGAGGTTTTTGCCGGGATCGCCCCGGACTATGAAAAGTCCTTTATCCGCTGCGGCGTGAAGGATTATGAGATCAAAGTCAAAGAAGGCATGTTCCACGCCTGGCCGGTCTTTACCTTTGTCAAAGAAGGAAGAGACGGCGAACGGGAGATCATCGGGGATATCAGACATTTTTACGGGATAGCTTAAATTAAAAGCAGATCGGGAGGAACAAGTGATGCATGCTGAGTTCGTGAAGAGTGAGGAGACAAACGAAGTATGAAATACGTGGGAGTCTATTGGACGCTTTTTGCGCCGATGATGAAAAAGAGCATTACCAAGCGCTTCGGAAAAGATCTGGCGGAACGCTCGATCCGACAAGGAAAGGCTGAGTACAGGAAACTCCTTTCCCATGCAGACGATCTCGGTCCCGGCAATCCCATGGCCACAAATGCATATTTTGCTTATGTGTTCGCCGGCGCATGGCTTGGCAGCGGGCGGAAGATTACCCCGGAGGAAATGGGTCAGGTCATGACAGACGTGTTGGAAAGCCGTCTGCTTCGTACTGTGTTCGGCATGACCGATCTCAACCGTACGCCGAAGAAGTGGGAAAAGGACATGAGGAAGTATGAGGCGTGGTTCAAAACTCATGGCAAGGATTACCCAGTCAACTGGAACGTAAACTTCGAGGAGTCACGCCATAAAGACGGCAGCTTCTATTATTTCACCCGCTGTCCGATCTGTGAATTCTGCAAACGAGAGGGAATTGCGGAGCTGATGCCTGCACTCTGCGCTACAGATGAAGTGATGTTTCGCCTGCAGCATGGGAAGCTGCACCGGGAGCATACGATTGCAAATGGTGATCCCGTTTGTGACTACTGGGTTGTGGGAGACAAAGTGAAGGATCCAGGGTGATGACGAAACTTGCGGAGGATTATCAGAAATGAAATATGTAGGAATGCCGCTTGGAATGTGGCTTTTGTTTCGAAAATCGTTTCGCGGCAATCTGGTAAACGTGCTTGGTCTAAGCAATGAGGAAGCAAAGAGAATTACGAAGGCTGCAAAGCCAGAATACAAGCGCATTATTGAAAGCCTGCCTACGTTTGAAAAAGGTGACCGGTTTATGATGAACATCGTGAACTGCGCGATGTTTTCAGCTTTTTATTTGCAGCTTAGCGAAAAGCCAGATATAGAGATGCTTATAAAATACTACGACAAGTCCATGATGATTGCACCCATGCGCTGGTTTTGCCGGATGAGTGGGAAAAATAAGTTTAGCGAGAAAGATATCAGAGGCCTAATGGCGACGGCTGCACTGAACGCAGCAGATCGAAACCCATATTCTTGGAATATGGAGTTTCTGCCGTACGCAGATGGCAGCGGATATGAGGCGAGATTCACCAAATGCGGAATCTGCACGCTGATGAAGGAGCTTGGTATCTTTGAGGCAGTGCCGGCCATGTGCCGGCTGGACTATGCGATGAGTGAAGCTGGCGGAGCATCTGAGTTCGTGCGGGAATATACCCTCGCATCTGGCGGTCCGTACTGTGACTGCGGATATAAAAAGAAATAACGTGGAGGGAATTGTATCCATGACAATTTACGAATATGGAAAAGAAAATGAAAAACAAGTGCTTTTCATCGCGACCGCGGCCTTGGAGCCTTACTGGGCTTTTGAGAAGCAGGTCATGAAGCTTGGCGAGGATTATCATGTTTATGCAGTGGCAGCGGACGGTCATGACGGAAAGCCGGGCGACTTCATTTCTATCGAAAAGACGGTATCGGACATGACCATAGAGCTGAGGCAACGCGGGGTCAGAAGTCTTTATGCAGCCTATGGTCTTTCTATGGGTGGTGCAATCATTGTCCGTTTCCTGGCAACAGGTCATATCCCGGTTCAAAAAGCGATCATTGACGGCGGCATTCTCCCTTATACGTATCCGAAGTGGATTTGCCATCTGATTCACGCAACGGATTATATTTCGATGCGCAGCCTCACAAAAAGCCGAAGGCTGCTGGAAATGGTTGCACCTCCGGAGAAATTTACAGCGGAGGGGAGCGACCCGAAGGAAGAGTACGATGCCCTGATGAGATTTTACAAAACTTACTCTAACAGAACGATCAGCAATGTGTTCTGGTCAGCCAATAACTATGAGCTGCCGCACCCAGCACCGAAATTAGATACAAAAATTGTTTACTGGTACGGGGAGCATGAAAAAAAGGCCAGAAAGACAGATATGGCCTATATCAGATCTTATTTTGACGGTGTTACTTTCCGTCAAATCGATGGTTTGGGGCATGGGGAGCTCGTGATGATCCATCTAAGCCAATTCGACCGGGAAATCAAGAAAGCTTGGGAAGAATAGAATGTGAAGCACGAAAACATGGGAGCGGAAGCGCCCATGTTTGAAAACGAGTCTGTAGGCAGCCAGCGCAGGGTGGAGTATTTCTTAAATAGGCTGACCGAGATGTCAGCATGAAGGGAGAAGCGTGGATTCCTGATGTAGGAATCCATGGCTTCTTCTTTTCATTTTCAGCAAAATGTGTTACTCTTTTTTTTATGTAATAAGGACGAGAAAAAGCGAAGAGATATTAACAAGGAGAGTGACATGAAGACCGTATTTGTATCCAGTACATTTAGAGATATGCATTTTGAAAGAGACCTGATTCATGAGCAGATTGCGCCGAAGCTAAATGAAACGGCGCAGAAGTACGGAGATCATGTCTCTTTTTGTGACCTTAGATGGGGTGTGAATACACTGGAGATGGATGCCGAGAACAGCTCTAGAAAGGTGCTTAACTTCTGCCTGGATGAGATTGACCGTTGCCGGCCTTATATGGTCGTGTTCATCGGATACCGGTACGGCTGGATTCCGGAGGAGGCTCTGCTAGAGCAAGAGCTTCGGGGCAGGGAGCTTATGTTAGATGACCTCGAGAGGAGTGTCACGGAGCTTGAGATCGAGTACGGTGCACTTTCTAGGCCGGAAAGTCTGACCAATGTTTTGTTTTATTTCAGAAAGATTGAGGGGGAGCCTCCAGCAGAGTATTTGGGAGAGGATGATCACCACGAAGAGAAATTAAACGACCTAAAGAGACGTATTGTGAATCTGACGGGTGGCAGGGTTAAGGAGTATTCGGTTACCTGGAACCCTGAAAAAATGTGCCTGGAAGATACAGAGGACCTTGCCTCGCTCCTTTTTGGTGACCTGACAGAAGTCTTTCTGAAAGACTGGAAAGAGAAGGAGAATCTCTCCGAGATGGAGCGCATCCTGCAGGGGCAGTTTGCCTATGCAACGCAAAAGGCGTATCCGCTTAGCCGGAGAAATGATCTGATCCAGGAGTATTTATCAAGCCTGATGGCAAACAAGATTGTGGCCATCCGTGGGGAAAGTGGAAGCGGAAAGTCCTCAATCTTAAGTGGTTTGATTGAGGATCTACGCACCGAAGGCGCAGACGTGCTGCCAATCTTTTGCGGCACGTCAAACGAGACGAATGATGCGTTTGATGTTCTGCGTCTCACGGTGCGTTACCTGCAAAGGCAACTGGGACTGCCAGACCGGGATGAGGCAGAAGATCTGACAGAGTGGAAAGAACGGCTCATTGCGCTTGGCGCGCAGTATAACAGTACTGCAGAGAAAGATATGTATCTGGTCATCGATGCCATAGATCAACTGTTTCCGGATGAGCTGCGCGATCAGATGCAGTTTGTTCTCCCGGAACCAGGAGATCACATCCATTATATTCTCTCCATGCTTCCGTCTTTTCCGATCCGTGTGCCTGCAGAGGAGATCTTCGATGTGCCGCAAATGGGAGAGGATGACAGAGTACAGATCATCCAGGGCATCTTAAGCGAGACCGGACGAGAGCTGGATGATTACGTGATTCGGGCTATCATTTCCAAAGAAGCGGCTGTAAACCCGCTCTATTCAGGCCTCCTTATGATGCGCCTGATGATGCTAAAGGGGAGTGATTTTCAGGCCATCCTGTTAAAGGGAGACGGTATGGAGGGCATTTCTCGCTATCAGAGGGAACTGGTGGAAGCCTTCCCCGATACATTAGAGGAAGCCATCCCGGAGGTGATCCATGCGGCCTCAGAGCGCATCGGAGGCGCACTGGCGGAGCGGGCCGTGACTTATATTGCACTTTCCAGAAATGGCTTACGCCAGGAAGAGATATTCGCTCTGTTAAAGAGAGAGGGCTTATCGTTAACAGGTCTCGATTTTTCGATGTTTGTGCAGTATCTGCGGGACTTTTTCCTGATCCGTGATGACGGCAGGTATGATTTTACGCATGGGAAGATTCGCGAGAGCGTACTGGCGGAGCTTGGAGAGGAGAAAGAGGCTTGTCTTAACAATCTTTTTGAAGTGTTTTCTGCACTTCCGGACGATGATCCGGTCAAATGTATGGAGCTTGGATACCATGCCATCAAGGCGAACCGGCGCGAAGCGATCTACCAGCTTGCGCGCAGAGAGGTTCCCGTCAAGATGGCGCTGGCAAATGATCTCAGGGAACAAAGTTTAGAAGATGGCGGTGAATATGTGATTTCTCTCATTAGAGATAACGCAGACCCGGAATCGAGAGGATTCTTTGTTACCTTTGTTGCGCTGTGGCTTTATCAGACGTTTCTTTCTTCTAATGAGGAGGCCATTATCAACAAGAAGATTATGGAAGCCGGGATTCATGGTTGCCAGGGAGGTTCCTTGCAGGAAGCGAAACTGGATATGAATGTCGCAGATTGCTGTGTCATCTTATCCGGCAACAACATGCTTGAGCTTGCTCGCAACTACTATGCAAGAGCGCAGGAGCTTTGTGAAAGCTGCCTTGCAAAAGGAGAGCACGTAAAGATCGCAAGGAATCAGTATCTGCAAGTATTGGCACTTGCAGCAGACAATAATGTCAAGACCGGAAATTACGATCATGCGAAAGAACTGGCGATGAAGGGAATTGAACTTTCCGAGCAATACCATATCTATAACGACATCATTTCACTCTATACGAATGCTGTGGCTGCAGATTACTGGATTGCCGGGAAAAAGATTCTCAAAAGAAAGCTTTTCATCTTCAAAAAGAAGGTACCACCGGAGGTCGAGACAGCCCTGGCGACCGCGGAGCGAGGGGAGGCTTTGATCGGAGACCTGTACCGCAGGGGAGCCTTGAGTGAAAAAGGTATTATCGGGTATGCAATGTTGAAGAAACAGTACGGTGACGTCATAGAGCTGCTGCAGGAGAAGGAAAATGTTGGGAAGATTCAAAAGATTCATCAGGAAGCAGCAGAGATTGGAATGAATGGCAGGATTGCCTGGAGCATTCCGGCTGCCAGAATGAGGGCGGATCTGTATCAAGCTTTGCATGTAGGAATCACACGGAGCGAGGAGTGGTCAAGGCTTGATGAAGCGACGGCTTACGCCGAAAAACAGCTGGACGCAGCGATGTATTTGCATAGACAGACAAAGACACTGGAGGCAAAGATGAAACTGATCGAGGCACTCTGCGACGTTGGCATGATGTATCTGGCAACGAGGACGGAACCCGAAGAAGGGGACACGGAAGGATACCTGCAGTGGGCTTATATGATGGCTTCCGATCTGGCGGAAGCACACATGGAGCAGCTTAACACCGCGATTATCAACGCATTTGCGCAGAGTACGGCACTTCTGGGAATGTACAAAGTCTTGTGCGAAGATTATGACGGGATGAACATGATTCTCAAAGCGAGAGCACTTTCCTCGCAGGGCGTCAACCATCGGATTACTGTGCTTAAAAAAGCATGGAAGGCGCAAGGAATTACATTTGCGCTGTAACAATAAAATGGGACCACCGGTTTAACCGGTGGTCCTGCTTCGTTTTATATAAATTTTCAATTAGATACGGGCTACCCCAGTCGCTCTTGCAGCCTCGCTGACAGCCTTTGCAACGGTAGCGCCGACTCTGGGATCGAAAGCCATCGGGATGATATAGTCTGCGTTCAGCTCTTCGTCAGAGACCAAGCCTGCTAATGCACGAGCCGCAGCCATCTTCATTTCTTCGTTGATATCGCTTGCGCGTACATCAAAGGTGCCGCGGAAGATGCCCGGGAAGGCGAGAACATTGTTGATCTGGTTCGGGAAGTCGGAACGGCCGGTCGCAATGACAGCTGCGCCGCCTGCTTTGGCATCATCCGGCATGATTTCCGGGGTAGGATTCGCGCATGCAAAGATGATCGGATCCTTCGCCATGGTCTTTACCATCTCGGTCGTGACCGTGCCAGGTGCGGAGACACCGATAAAGATATCTGCGCCTTTGATGACATCTGCCAGGGAGCCCTTTTCCATACCACGGTTGGTGACTTTTGCCATCTCTTCCTTGATCCAGTTGAGTTTCTCACGTCCTTCATAGATCGCACCGGTGCGGTCGGTCATGACAACATTCTGAAAGCCGGCAGAGAGCAGAAGCTTTACGATGGAGATTGCGGCTGCGCCGGCGCCGGAAGTGACGATCTTAACGTCTTCTTTCTTTTTGCCTACCACCTTGAGGGCGTTTAATAAGCCAGCCAGAGTGATCACAGCGGTTCCATGCTGGTCATCGTGGAAGATCGGGATGTCGCAGCGCTCTTTGAGCTTGCGCTCAATTTCAAAACAACGAGGGGCAGCGATGTCCTCGAGATTGATTCCTCCAAAGCTGCCGGAAATGAGTGCGACGGTGTTGACGAACTCATCTACATCTTTGGTCTTGACACAGAGAGGGAAGGCATCGACGCCGCCAAATGACTTAAAGAGAACACATTTGCCCTCCATGACCGGCATGCCGGCTTCGGGGCCGATATCGCCCAAACCTAAGACTGCGGAGCCGTCGGTAATGACTGCGCAGAGATTGTGCCGCCTTGTCAGATCATACGAACGATTGACATCTTTTTGAATTTCCAGGCATGGCTGCGCGACGCCTGGGGTATAGGCCAGAGAGAGGTCGTCTTTGGTGGCGACCGGAACAGTTGCGATAACCTCGATTTTTCCTTTCCACTGCTCATGCAGCTTGAGGGATTCTTCTGCGTAGTTCATACTTTTATTCTCGCTTTCTTTTTATTGATGCAGCCTTTTTAGAAAGGTTTCAATACTATATTAGTGAAATGTTTTCTCAAAAGCAAGTCTTGGATCGTGATCTTCGTGAACATAAATGGTTCCACAGTGGGTAAAACCTAGTTTGTGCAGCAGATTTTGCATCACAACATTATCTCCGTGGGTATCGATGCGAAGATGACCACACTGTTCATATGCCCATTTTATGCAGTAGGTACCGATACCTTTTTCGGAACCATCGCCCGCGATCCGGTGCACAACGCCGTAAGGGGAGTCATCCATCCAGGCACCGTCGTCGATCTGAAGATAAGTTGGTTCGATGTCTTTCCCAAAGAGATAGAAGAAGGTGCCGATGACCTTACCGTCATCATTGGCGCAGACATAGCTGTGACCTGCCGCAATGTCTTGCACAATCAGGTCGAGGGGTGGCCATTTGTTCGGTCCCCATTGATTGGGATTGCCGTGATCTGCCATAAACTGGCGTGCGTAGGCGTAGATCTCCATGATGCGGTCTAGATCTTCTTTTGTGGAATGTCGAATCTGCATAGGCCCTGCTTTCTTTTCATAAATAAGCTGATAAAACAAAAAAACTGCGTATCTTTCGATACGCAGTTAGCAGTTCGTAGGGGAATCGAACCCCTGTTTCCGCCGTGAGAGGGCGGCGTCTTAGCCCCTTGACCAACGAACCAAGCATAGGTAGTATACCGAAGATTTCCTAAAAATGCAAGTGGTTTTTTAAAAAATTTCAAAAAACTTGTTTTGACATTGTTATGTCACTAGATCCAATTACGAGTTGGATTCCGGGATAAAGAGAACCTCGTAGAGATAATCATAAACTTCTTTGTGGTAGCGTTTAAAACGGTCTGCCACGTGGGTGGCTTCATCCTCGGTATCGGCATGCAGTTTCATCTCTAAAAGAAGTGCATCCTGCTCGATGAGCTGAACAGTCACCCGATATCCACCGGCTGCGTCCTTGGTATAGTCCGTGCGGACAGAAGCGGTTTCACGCAAATGATACCGATTTACACGCATGTATTCATCCAGATCGCGTACGATCACGTCCGGAATCTGGTTGCCAAAGTACTCCAAAGACTCCCTGCCAAGCGGTGTGAGCTCATAGGAGGACGTATTGAGCCTGGTTTGCACGGTGAGCAGTTCTTCCTCAACCATCTCATTTAAAGACTGCTGTACGTCAAAATAAGAGGCGTAGCCGCGGTCTAAGAGATAGTCGCAGATCTGTGCATTGCTGAGCGCAAAGTTCACCCGGTTTAACATCTTACAGATGATGAGCTTATATAAGGTAAATGTTTCGGAACTCATGTTGTGTGCCTTTCCTGATAACGGCAGCCCTGGCGGATGCCGCGGGACTTCAGTTCGTGGTGGATGTGGTTTAACACCTGGCCTTTTTTCAGACACCAGGCAGGTCCAAGTAACAGATCCTTCGGCGGATCGCCTGTGATGCGATGGATCGCAATGTCGGACCGCAGATGCGCAATGCCTTCGCAGAGCCAGTCAAGATACGCCTCTTCGGTGAGAAGTGCTTCCTGCGGCATCTCTTTTGCCAGCACCGTATCCTTTAATAAGTATAGCAAATGAAACTTCACCCCTGCAATCGGGAATTGATTGATCCGGTCGATGGTTTCTAAGAAATCAGATTTTGTCTCTCCCGGCAGCCCCAGCATCAGATGAAGCACAACGGGGAGGTTTAATTCCTGCAATCTCTCAAGCACCGGATAGATCACCTCGGTTGCATAGCCACGGTGAAACCGTTTGGCGGTTCCGTCATGGATGGTCTGCAGGCCAAGCTCGACGATCACTGGCTTTATTGCGGAAACATTTGCCAAAACGTCATAGATCGCATCGGAGAAGCAATCCGGCCTCGTGGCAATCGCGATTGCAGAGACGAGCGGATGAGAGGCGGCTTCTTCATACTGTGTTTGCAAATGTGCGGGATCGCCGTAAGTGTTCGTAAAGGCTTGAAAATAAGCGATGTAATGTTCGATCCTCGGACGAATCACACGGGCTTTCTTGATGCCTTCCTCTAGCTGCTCGGTTACAGACCGAGAAGAAGAACCCGCAAATTCGCCGGAACCGCCCGCACTGCAGAAGGTACAGCCCCCGAATCCCAGCGTTCCGTCACGGTTCGGACAAGTGCATCCGATGTCCAAAGGAATCTTATAAAGGCGCTCGCCAAATGTGTGCTCACAGTACTCCGAAAATGCATAATACTGGCCGGCATAAGGCATTTTCCGCATATAATCCTGCCACATACGCATGATGAGAGACCTCCAAGGGTTGATTTTCTGATTTATTTATGATAACATTCTAACTGTACAGATTCAAGTGCAACTCTGAAGGATGGGAGTATCCTTTATGTTTTCTTGCCTCGTCGCTTCGACGAGATTATCCGTGTATTTGAAAGAATGATTTACGGCCGATGCAGGGCCGTTTTGGAGGTTTTTATGAATTATGAACAATTGTCGCTTGCAGAACTGAGGGAAGCGGCCAAGGCGCGTGGAATGAAGGGCGTTTCTACGCTGCGCAAGAATGATTTGATGGAAGCAATTAAGCGTTTTGATGCGATGAAGACGCTTGAGGAGCCCGTCACGAAAGTAGAAGAGACCGTAGAAGAAGTGAAGGAAGAAGAGACCGCTGCTGCTGCGCCCAGAGTGAGAACGATTCAGGGTGTGGAGCGGATTGCGCCGTCGGAAGCTGCCCAGGCACCGACCAGGAAGGTGCCGCGCAATCTTTCTCCAGAAGCCAGAGAGCGGGCTGCGTACCGCACAGGCGTTCCAGTGAGGAGAGAACCGACGACACCTGTGAGAGAAGGCAGAGTGCTCAGAGAAGGCGGGGTTGTAAGAGAGGGTGCCGTATCCAGAGAAGGTACACCATCTAGAGACGGTACACCATCCAGAGATGGCGTGGTGAGAAGACCTGTACGTCCTGCCGGTACAGCAACAAGACCTGAGGGAACGATGCGTCCTGCGGGAAGTGCGATGCGCCCGACCGGTACTACAAGGCCTGTCGGTGCTGCCAGACCGGATGCCTACGGAGAGACAACGGAGCGTGCTTACGGCGAGAGAACCTATGGCGAGAGCATTTACGGGCAGAGGACGACGAGACCGGAGGCAAGATCTGCGGAAGCTCGTCCTGTGATGAACCGTGAGATCAAGCGGCCTGAGCCTGTCCGCCCGGAGAAGATTGACGAAGAACTGGCGATTCCTGCGGACATCGAGTCCTTGGATTCCGGCGAGATGAAGGAAGGTATCCTTGAAGTCATGTCGGAAGGATTTGGCTTCCTTCGCTGCGATAATTTCCTCCCTGGCGAGAACGATGTCTATGTATCGCCGACGCAGATCAGAAGATTTAATCTAAAGACCGGCGATATTGTCAGAGGCAATACCAGAGTGAAGACGCAGAATGAGAAGTTCAGCGCTCTGCTTTATATTCAGAAGATCAATGGATTTGATCCGACAGAGGCGGCCAAGAGAACGCGTTTTGAGGATCTGACACCCATTTTCCCGAATGAGAGAATTCATCTGGAGACACCAAATTGCCCGATTTCCATGCGGATGATGGATATCATTTCCCCGATCGGCAAGGGGCAGAGAGGCATGATCGTGGCACCGCCGAAGGTCGGTAAGACGACCTTGTTAAAGCAGGTTGCGACGTCTGTGGTGGCCAATCACCCGGAGATGAATCTGATCGTGCTTTTGATCGATGAACGTCCGGAGGAAGTGACGGATATCAAGGAGTCGATCGAAGGACCGAATGTACAGGTCATTTACTCGACGTTTGATGAACTGCCTGAGAATCATAAGCGTGTGTCTGAGATGGTCATCGAGCGTGCAAAGCGACTGGTGGAGCATAAGCAGGACGTGATGATTTTGCTTGACAGTATCACACGTCTGGCAAGAGCGTACAACCTGACCGTCACGCCGAGCGGCCGTACATTATCCGGCGGTCTTGATCCCGCAGCGCTTTATATGCCGAAGAAGTTTTTCGGCGCGGCGAGAAATATGAGAGAAGGCGGGAGCCTTACGGTTCTTGCGACTGCGCTCGTGGAGACCGGCAGCCGTATGGATGAGATGGTCTTTGAGGAATTTAAGGGTACAGGCAACATGGAGATCGTGTTAAACCGCAATCTGTCTGAGCGCAGAATCTTCCCGGCAATCGATCTTGCAAAGTCAGGAACCAGAAGAGAGGATCTGCTTTTAACGAAAGAAGAGATGGAAGCGAGCACGATCATTCACCGCGTTTTATCCGCGGGAAGACTCGATCAGGCCGTGGAACATATCATCGATGTCTTTGAGCGAACCAGGACAAATGGCGAATTTGTGCAGACGATAAGGAGAATTCGCTTCTCTGAATGATCAAAAAATGCTTATTTTTCCTGTTCCAGACCAAAGAAAATGCTTGCATCTTAAAAAACGTTATGATATAGTATTCATGTTGTCTCGTAGAAGAAGCAGAGTCATTCGTGGATTTTCTACCAAAGATGACTTTCATAAATATAGTGGTTGAAGAAGAGGTGAATAAGATGAGAGAAGGAATCCATCCGAAGTATCAGCAGGCGAAGGTTACCTGTAACTGTGGCAATGAGTTCGTAACCGGCTCCACCAAGAAGGAGATTCACGTAGAAGTTTGCTCCAAGTGCCATCCGTTCTATACTGGTCAGCAGAAGGCAATCTCTGCTCGTGGCGCGATCGATAAGTTCAATCGTAAGTACGGTTTCACGAAGTAAATTGAAGTTAAGAATCAGGTTGAGGTACTTGCGATCTCAACCTTTTTTCTTTTTATTTGATAATAATTAGATTTATATGGAGGATTTCTGATGAAAGCATCCGGAATTGGCGGCCAGGCCGTCATAGAAGGCGTGATGATGAAGAACGGCAGCGAGTATGCAGTTTCTGTCCGCACCCCTGATGGTCAGATAGAGACGATGACTGATACGTTTGTCAGCGCCGGAGATAAGCTGCCTATTTTGAAATGGCCGATTTTGCGCGGGGTTGTCGCATTTATTGACAGCCTTTCGCTTGGCATGAAGACATTGACTTATTCTTCGTCCTTCTTCGAGGAGGAAGAGGAAGAAGAGCCCAGTAAGCTTGAGCAGGCGATGGAGAAGCGTTTTGGCGAGAAGTCCGAGAAGGTTGTGATGGGGGGAACCATCTTCCTTTCGATTTTACTTGCGATCGTGATCTTTATGCTGGTTCCGTTCTTTTTATCTTCTCTGCTTGGAAAAGTGATCCAGAGCGAAACCATTTTAATCATCTTAGAAGGCATCATTCGCGTGGGCATCTTTGTGCTTTATGTGCTTTTGATTTCCAAGATGGAAGAGATTAAGCGTGTGTTTATGTATCACGGTGCGGAGCACAAGTGCATCAACTGCGTGGAGAATGGCCTTCCGCTTACGGTGGCAAATGTAAAAAAGCAGGGCAGACAACATCGCCGCTGCGGCACAAGCTTCTTGCTTTATGTCATGTTGATCAGCATTATTTTGTTTATGTTTATCCGGGTATCGTCCCCGTGGCTTCGGATTTTGTTCCGCCTGCTGCTCATTCCCGTGATTGCGGGCATCTCTTATGAATTTATTCGTTTAGCTGGACGTTCGGATAACATTTGCGTACGCATCTTTAGTAAGCCCGGCCTTTGGCTGCAGTCGCTTACGACCAAGGAGCCGACCGATGAGATGATCGAGGTTGGCATTGCTTCTGTGGAAGCTGTCTTTGACTGGCGTGAGTTTATCAAGGGTGTGACTGCAGAGGATCAGATGGCGGAGCGCAAGGCACGCCGAGAGACGCGCAGAGAGCAGAAGAAGCAGGATGAGGAAAAGCGTGTCGAGAAGACCTGGAAGGAGATCCGGGAAGAGGAAGAAGCAAAGCGTCAGGCAGAAAGACCAGAGCGCCCAGTAAGGCCTGCGAAGGAAGATCTGTTTGACGGAACGACGGATGAGCTGGAGAAGACCGCTCCTGTCATCGAGGAAGATGAGCTCGACGATATCGATGATATCCTTGCGCAGTATTCTTCCAGAGGACGTTAATATATGACCGTCCGTGATCTGCGAAGACTCGGTGAGAGAACGCTTTCTGAGGCCGGGATTTTGGAGGCAAGCGTGGATGCCAGATATCTTTTGGAGGACGTGCTTGCCTGTTCTTATACAGAGCTTCTGATGCGCCTTGAGGAAGAGATTTCTGAGGATGTGGCCGACAGATATCTGGCTTTGATTGCAAGAAGATCGGAGCGGATTCCGCTGCAGCATCTTCTTGGGAAGGCATCCTTTATGGGTCTCACATTTCTGGTGACACCGGATGTGTTGATTCCGAGAGCGGACACCGAGGTTTTGGTGGAGACTGTGCTTCCTTTCTGCAAAGGGAAGGAGGTACTCGATGTCTGCACAGGCTCGGGCTGCATTGCGATCAGTCTCGCAGTGCTTGGTGGATGTAGCCGCGTCGTGGCGAGTGATCTCTTGGAGGAAGCGCTTGTGGTTGCACGAGAGAATGCGAAGCGCCTTTGCGCCGAAGTTTCCTTTATGCAGAGCGATTTATTTGCAGAGATGTCCGGGCGGTATGATGTGATTGTCTCCAATCCGCCTTATATCCGCACGGAAGAGATTGCATCTCTGGCACCTGAGGTCAGAGATCACGATCCACACCTTGCCTTAGACGGCGGAGAAGATGGACTTTCGATCTATCGCAGACTGATCGGGGAAGCCCCGAAGTATTTGAAAAACCATGGCTTGATCGCGCTGGAAATCGGTGCGGATCAAGCCTTTGATGTACAAAATCTGATGGCGGAAGCCGGGTTTATTAAGATCCATGTGAAGAAAGATCTTGCCGGGCTTGACCGCGTGGTAATGGGATATTATGAGTATGTTTGATCGATGTGAAGATGTGCTGCATCGCTACCAGGAGGTGGTCGATGAGCTTGGGGATCCGGGCGTGACCGCGGATCCGGCACATTTTCGGGATCTGATGAAGGAACAGACCGATCTGACACCGCTTGTCGAGGCTTACACGTCCTACAAGAATAAAAAGGCGAATATCGCGGAGATTCTTGAGATGCTGGAGGCAGAGTCCGATGAGGAGATGCGGGATCTGATGAAGGAAGAGCTCGCAGAGGAGCGCAGACGTCTGCCGGAACTGGAGCAGGAGATGAAGATCTTGCTGCTTCCGAAGGATCCGAACGATGAGAAAAATGTTATCGTGGAGATTCGTGCCGGCGCCGGTGGAGATGAGGCTGCTTTGTTTGCCTCCGAGCTTTACCGGATGTATGTGCGTTTTTCTGAGCGCAATCGCTGGAAGACAGAACTGATTGATGTCAATGAGAACGGCCTGGGCGGCTTTAAAGAAGTTTCTTTCATGATCACCGGGAATGGTGCTTTTTCTAAATTAAAGTATGAGAGTGGCGTGCACCGCGTGCAGCGTGTTCCGGTGACGGAATCGGGCGGACGTATTCATACCTCCACGGCGACCGTTGCGGTGCTTCCGGAGGCGGAAGAGGTGGAGGTGCATCTGGATCTCGCAGATTGTAAGTTTGATGTGTTTCGTGCTTCCGGTAATGGTGGGCAGTGTGTCAATACGACAGACTCTGCGGTCCGGCTGACTCATTTGCCGACCGGAATCGTGATTTCCTGTCAGGATGAGAAGTCGCAGATCCAGAACAAAGAAAAAGCCTTGAAAGTTCTGCGTGCAAGGCTGTATGATATGGAGTGTCAGAAGGCGCATGATGCGGAGGCGGAGGCGAGAAGAAGCCAGGTGGGTACCGGTGATCGCTCGGAGAAAATCCGCACCTACAACTTCCCGCAGGGGCGCGTTTCCGACCATAGAATTAAGCTGACGACGCATCGCATTTATGAGATTATGGACGGTGATCTTTTCGAAGTGATCGACAGTCTCATTGCGGCAGATCAGGCAGCAAAGCTGGCAAAGATGAATCAGGCTGCATCCTGATAAAAGGTGTGAAAGAAAAGGAGTTTATCGATGAATAAGAATTCGAAACTGTTTTCTGTAGTAGGTTATCTCACGTGGATTGGTTGGTTTATCGCACTGCTTGCAAGGGACAAAAGTGATACACTGGTGCGCAGACACTTAAATCAAGCGCTTGTTTTAAATGTGATCTCAATGGTCGCAACGGTTTTGACGCGTCTTGGCGGTATCCTTGCTGTCATTGGTGATGTGATTGCGATTGCGACATTTGTCCTTGCGATCATGGGCATCATCCGTGCATTTCAGATGCGTGAAGACCCTCTTCCGCTGGTAGGCGGAATTGATGTCATTAGCTGACGCGATGATTACGAATGCTTCCGGCGCACAGATGAAGCATGTGCGGGATCTTTTGGCGAAAAGTAAATATCGTACCGAACAGGGACAGTATGTCGTTGAGGGGATCCGCATGGTGAGGGAACTTATGCCGGAGGACATCATTTCTCTCTATGTCTCTGAGAGCTTTGAAAAGACCGATCAGATGCAGTCATTATCTGTGCCTGCAGAGCTCGTATCGGATTCTGTGTTTGAAAAGATCAGTGACACGAAGACGCCGCAAGGGGTATTGGCGGTAGCAAAGCAGAAGCACTGGCAGCTTCAAGATCTCTTGCAAAAAGAGCGTGTGACCCTGTTTTTCCTGGAAAGGCTGCAGGATCCCGGCAATCTGGGTACCATCATTCGCTGTGCGGAAGGAGCAGGCGTTGATGGGATCATCTTAAGCCCCGGATGTGCGGATGTGTATAATCCGAAGGTGATCCGTTCGACGATGGGCTCGGTGCTTCGTGTTCCGATCGTTGCCGTAAGTGACTGGGAAGAGACGCTTTGCGAGGCAAAGGCGGCGCAGGTAGAGCTTTTTGCGGCACATTTACAAGGAACCTGCGATTATGATCAGGTGGCCTATCCGGCAAAAACGGGTGTCCTGATTGGCAATGAGGCAAATGGTCTTACAGAAGCTACGGCGCACGTGTGTGATCACCTGGTGAAGATACCGATGGAAGGCAAAGTCGAGTCGCTTAATGCGGCGATCGCCGCGTCGGTGTTTATGTATGAGATCTATCGGCAAAAAAGACAGCAAGGAAGGGTGCGGACATGAAGAATGGAATTGTTGTATTTGGCGCGGTTTTTGTAGATATCAAGGGGTATCCGCTGGCACAATATATCCCGGCGGGGCGCAATGTTGGGCGTGTGCTGCAGGTGCACGGTGGTGTGAGCCGTAATGTTGCAGAGGATATCGCCAATGTTGAGCTTCGGCCGACGTTTGTCAGTGTCGTAGATGATAGCGGTACCGGCATCGATGTTGTGGAGAAGTTAAAGCGACACCGTGTCAATACCGAGTACATTTTAACCAAACCCGATGGGCTAGGCACCTGGCTTGCGATTTTTGACAACAACGGGGATGTGATCGCTTCGATTTCGAAGCGGCCGGATCTGTCTGCGATCTCGGATCTTTTAGATGAGAAGGGTGACGAGATGATTCGCGAAGCGGATAGCGTGGTCATTGAGATCGATATGGACGCTGCGATCGTAAAGAAAGTGTTTGCGCTTGCACAGAAGTATCAAAAAGATGTCTACGCGGTCGTCTCGAACATGTCCATCGCGATGGAGCGCCGTGATCTGATGAAGCAGACCAGCTGTCTGGTGTGTAACGTCCAGGAAGCAGGGTTATTGTTCTCGGAAGAGATGGAAGAGATCCCGTTAGAAGATCTTGACGAGCTTTTGCAGAAGAAAGTGTCGCAGGCAAGGATTCCACGCATGGTGGTCACTTTGGGAGAAAAGGGTGCAATTTATGCGGAGATGGACGGTGAGGTCGGCTATGTACCGCCTCAGAAGGTGGAAGTCGTCGATACGACCGGCTGTGGAGACTCTTTCTTTGCGGGCGTTGCGATCGGTTTAACCTACGGCAAGACGTTAAAAGAGTCCTGCGAGATCGGTACAAGACTTGCGGCGTCTGTGATTGCGACCAAGGAAAATGTGTGTCCGAGATTTTTGCCGGAAGAGTTCGAACTCATTTTGCCGGACGATAAAAAGTAAATGTGTGAGAAATGAACGGGGACGAGTCATGATGGCTCGTCCCTATTGTCGTTTAAGATCAAGTTATAACGTGGCTTTCTGGCCTTTGGCTGCCCTTGCGCGCATGCGCACTTTCTTACAGCTCAGTTCTTTATCGAGGTACTTAAAAGTCTCTTGGGTAGGCGGTACAACCGCAGAGAAGACAACCTTATCGTTCTTATCCAGAGAAATGCCTTTGACACCACGGCCGGTCTTTTTCAGCATGGAAACCTCTGCCACAGGGAAGCCAAGCGACAGACCTTTTTCCGTGTACATGATGACCTTCATGCTCTGTGAGGAGACCTGGGAAGGTGCCAGAACGGAGATGCCTACGGCCTTGTCACCGTCCTCCAGTTTTGTCGCGGCGATCATATTGCGGTTGGTCTCAAACTCTGCACCGGAGACCAGCTTCACATAACCTTTTTCTGTCGCAAAATAGAGCGCGGAATCGAAGATTTTCTCGAAGCAGTCGTAGTAAATGATCGTCTCGCCATCACATTTGCAAAGCGTCTGAATCAGAGCACCTTTATCACGCACACGGCCTTTCGGGATCTGAGAGGCTTTCACGCGGTAGAGATTGCCTTCCGCCGTGAAGACGCAGAGAACGTCTTCGTTGGTCATCGGTACCGCAAAGGTAAAGTCTTTTAGCACGTCCTCCCCGGCTTTGGCAAGAGCCTTGTCCTCAACCGATTTGGTGTAGCCGAAACGGTCGATCAAAACGGTGATATTTTCCACGACCTTCTCTTCGACGTAGTTGCCAGCTTCCACGTGCGCAATCTCGGTCTTTCTTGGGGTAGCGAAGCGCTTTTTGTACTCTTTTAAGCGGTTTTTGATGACTTTAAAGAGTTCTCTAGGATTCCCTAATACATTCTGGTACTCCGTGATGCGCTCCTTCAAAGAATCAGCTTCTTCGTTGAGCTTTAAGATCTCCAGACCGATTAAGCGGGAGAGCTGCATCGCTAGGATCGCGTCTGCCTGCGCTTCCGTAAAATCAAGCGTTGCGGCTTCTTTCTTCGAAGCTTCTGACTTAAACTTGATATCTGTGATGTCACCATGTGTCAGGCAAGCCTTAGCCTGCTTGACGGAGGTGGATCCGCGCAGGATCTCAATGATCAAATCGATGATATCGGTCGCCCGGATCAAACCTGTGACGACTTCCTGACGATTTAAGGCACGGTCTAAAAGATACTGGTATTCCTTGGTGTAGAGCTCTTCCTGGAAGAGCAAAAACTCCTCCAAATACTGCTTTAATCCAAACTGCAGCGGCTGTTTATCCTTGACCGCGAGACAGTTGACGGAGTACGTATCCTCCATCGGTGTCTTTTTATAAAGACCGTTTAAGAGGTTGTCGATGTCGCGGTCTTTCTTGACTTCGATCACGACGCGGATACCTTCCTTGGAGGATTCGTCGCGCACGTCGTAGATCTCATCAAAGACCTTGTCGCGCATCAGCTGCACGAGGCTTTCCACCAGCTTTGTCTTGTTGCCGGAAACGGTGTAAGGAATCTCCGTAATCACGATATTCTTGCGGCCGGCATCGGACTTTTCAATCTCGACCTTCGCACGTATGCGGATACGGCCTTCGCCCGTCTCATAAATGGAGAGGAGGTCTTCTTCATTGGCGATGATGCCTCCGGTCGGAAAATCTGGGCCTGGAAGGATCTCCATCAGCTTTTCGGTGGAAATGTTCGGGCGATCCATGTAGGCGATCGCAGCATCGATGACTTCGCCGAAGTTGTGAGGAGGAATGTTGGTCGCCATACCGACGGCGATACCGGTGGTTCCGTTGATGAGAAGATGTGGGATCATGGCCGGCAGAACGACCGGCTCCTTTTCACTCTCATCAAAGTTAGGCATGAAATCCACAAGCCCTTTGTTCAGATTCTCAAGAAGCGTCATGGAAACAGGAGAGAGCCGTGCTTCCGTGTAACGCATTGCCGCAGCACCATCACCGTCGATGGAACCGAAGTTACCGTGGCCGTCGACCAAAGGCGCGGAGAGGGAGAAATCCTCAGACATGTGTACGAGCGCATCATAGATGGAACTGTCACCGTGCGGGTGATATTTACCCATCGTATCACCGACAATACGTGCACTCTTTCTGTGCGGCTTATCGGGAGAGAGTCCCAGCTCACTCATCGAATATAAGATTCTTCTTTGTACCGGTTTTAAGCCGTCCCGAATGTCCGGCAGGGCTCTTGCAATGATGACACTCATCGCATAATCACGGTAGGAGTTTTTCATTTCCTCCGAAAAATCCAGTTGTATGATTGTATCTGCATCATTTCTAGCCATAGATTCTTCGTCCTTTAGATATCAATCTTCGCGTATTTGGCTTCTTCGACAATAAACGAGCGGCGGGGCGCAACCTCACTGCCCATCAGGATGGTCGTGATCTCATCCGCCTCCACGGTGTCGGAGATCGTAACTTGTGCCAAAGTCCTCTGCTCAGGGTCTAACGTGGTTTCCCAGAGCTGTTCCGCATCCATCTCTCCCAGACCTTTGTAGCGCTGAACGCTTAAGATCTTAACGCCTTCTTCCCCACGGAACTGTTCCAGCGCAAAGTCGTTGAAGAGATAGCGGTGTTCTTTCTTTTTCTTGCCTTTTACCGTGATCTCGTACTCCGCGCGGTAGAGCGGCGGAAGACCGCGGTAAACCTTGCCTTCTTTGATCAGTTCCGGCATGAAGCGGTAGAAGAAGGTGAGTAAAAGTGTACTGATATGCGCGCCGTCAACGTCCGCATCGGTTAAGATGATGATCTTGTTGTAGCGCAGTTTCTTGATATCGAAATCATCCCCGATACCGCAGCCGAAGGAAGCGATCATGGTCTTGATCTCGTTGTTGGTTAAAATGCGGTCGAGCGTTGCCTTCTCGACATTTAAAATCTTACCGCGCAGCGGCAGAACAGCCTGCGTACGGCGGTTTCTGGCCGTTTTTACGGTGCCGCCGGCCGAATCGCCCTCGACGATATAAACCTCGCATTCTTCGGGCTTTTTTGACGTGCATGAGGCAAGTTTTGAGCGGGTATCGACGTCATTTAACTGCTTGAGCACGGAATTGCGGGCTTTGTCCGCCGCACTTCTTGCATTGTAGGAACGCATACAGTTGTCGAGAATGCTCTTTAAAATTGTGACATTTTTATCGAAATAAAGCGTTGCCTTCGCCATGAAGACGTCTTCGACAGCCATCTTCGCATCGGTATTGCCAAGTTTTGTCTTGGTCTGACCTTCAAACTGTGGATCCGGGTGCTTGATGGAAATGATCGCGACGAGGCCGGTACGAATGTCACGCCCGTCGAAATTCTCCATCTTATCCTTTAACACACCAAGCTCTCTGGCATACTGGTTCATAATACGGGTCAGGCCGCTCTTAAAACCGGTGACCAGCGTACCGCCATCGACGACATTGATGCGGTTGCAGTAGGAGTTGATCTGCTCATTAAACTCCTTGGTATACTGAAAAGCGATCTCTACCTCAATATCACCGCTGGTGCCTTCCACGTAGATCGGATCGTTGTGCAGTGTTACAAGATCGCGGGTCAGGTAGCGGACGAAGCTTAAGATGCCTTCTTCTTCGCAGTATTCGACCTCTTCCTTGGCGATCTCGTCTTTAAAAATCAGCTTCAAGCCTTTGTTTAAGAAAGCGACTTCCTGCAGCTTTTTCTTGATCGTATCAGCTTTAAATTCCACGGTCTCAAAGATTGTCTTATCCGGATAGAAGGTAACCTTGGTGCCGGTCTCGGACTTCTTACAAGTCCCAACCACAGGCAAAAGACCGCTCTTATCCAGCTTTGTGACAGGCTTGCCGCCGTTCTTATATTCATCTCGGTAAATGTTGCCGCCACGCTTTACTTCGACGATCATCGAAGAGGAGAGCGCATTGACGACGGAAGCGCCGACACCGTGCAGACCGCCGGAGACTTTATAAACCGTGTTGTCGAACTTACCGCCCGCGTGCAACACCGTGTAGACGACACGCACGGTCGGAATCTTCTGTGTCGGGTGAATGTCCACGGGGACACCGCGCCCGTTATCTTCAATCGTGATCCCGCCGTCTTTCCTGAGCGTAATCACAATCTCTGTACAATATCCAGCCAGATGTTCATCGATACCATTGTCCAGGATCTCCCAGATCAGATGGTGCAGACCGCGCTTGCCAGTGCTTCCGATGTACATACCCGGACGCTTACGGACGGCTTCGAGTCCCTCGAGAACCACAATCTGACTTCCACTATAACCTGCCATATATGAAACCTCCCTAACAGGAATTCTTAGTTGCATAAATCCCAATAATCCTTAAAATTATACCATATCTTGTGCCTGAGAGGCAAGTGTTTCTTCTATCTATTGTTGTATGGCAAATGGGAGAACTTCTTGTCATTTTTGCGCAAATGAGCTATACTTTTGTCAGTTGTTGATGTGCAATCTCGATAGGGGGAAGATGATGGGGGATAAAAAGTCCATTTTAAGCAAGGAACAGGCACTGGCCATCAGAGAACAATTTCCGACGCCTTTTTACATTTACGATGAGAAGGCAATCCGGGAGAATGCGAGAAGGTTAAGGGAGGCATTTGCCTGGAATCCTGGATTTAAAGAGTTTTTTGCTGTGAAGGCAACGCCGAATCCATTTTTATTAAAGATTTTGAAGGAAGAAGGCTGCGGGACGGACTGTTCCTCGATGACGGAACTGATGCTCTCACAGGCGCTTGGCTTTGGCGAGGGAGAGATCATGTTTTCCTCGAACGATACGCCGCCGGAGGAGTTTGCAAAGGCGAGAGAGGTGCAGGCGATCATCAATCTCGACGATCTGACGCATGTGGAGTGCCTTGCGCAGGCAGCAGGTGTGCCAGAGATTGTTTGCTGCCGGTACAACCCGGGCGGAGACTTCTCAATCAGCAATAACATCATGGATCATCCGGGAGATGCAAAGTACGGGATGACCAAGGCGCAGATAAAGGAAGCTTATCGGAAGCTGATGACCCTTGGGGCAAAGGAGTTTGGCATTCACTCCTTCCTGGCCAGCAATACCGTGACAAACGCGTATTATCCGGCGCTTGCGAGGATCTTGTTTGAGCTCGCGGTGGAGCTTAAGGAAGAAACCGGGGCAGAGATCCGGTTTATCAATCTTTCCGGTGGTGTCGGGATCGCTTACCGGCCGGATCAGCCGGAGAATGATATCGACGAGATCGGTGAGGGTGTGCGAAAGGCCTATGAAGAGGTTTTGGTGCCTGCTGGCATGGGAAATGTGGCGATCTATACAGAGCTTGGACGGTTTATGTTAGCGCCTTATGGGCAGCTTGTGACCACCGCAATCCATGAAAAGCACATTTACAAAGAATATATTGGTGTGGATGCCTGCGCGGTGAACCTGATGCGCCCTGCAATGTACGGCGCGTATCACCACATTACGGTGCTCGGCAAGGAAAATGCGCCGCACGACCACGTCTATGATGTGACCGGATCGCTTTGCGAGAACAACGATAAGTTTGCGATCGACCGTGCTCTGCCGGAGATTGCGATGGGTGATCTTTTAGTCATCCACGATGCCGGTGCGCACGGCTATGCGATGGGCTATAATTACAACGGCAAATTAAAATGTGCAGAACTTTTGTTAAAAGAGGACGGAAGTGTGCAGATGATTCGCCGCGCCGAGACGCCGAAGGATTATTTTGCAACATTTGATTTCTGCGACATTTTAAAGGATATGAAGTATTGAGATGATTTTCATCAGAAAGGATTCCTATGAAACATGGTTTTGTCAAAGTCAGTGCAGTGACGCCGGATCTGCGGGTCGCCGATACCATTTATAACACGGAGCAGATTATCACTGGGATGAAGGCTTGTGCAGCGAAGAAGAGCAAATTGGCGGTCTTCCCGGAGCTTTCGATTACCGGATATACGTGCGGGGATTTGTTCTTGCAGCAGCCCCTCTTAAACGGAGCGTTAGAAGGTCTTGCTAAGATCTGCGAAGCCTCAGCGAAGATGGATCTGCTGACCGTTGTGGGCCTGCCCGTGGTGGTGAATCACAAGCTTTATAACTGTGCGGCGTTTGTGAAGGACGGTTCTTTGCTGGGCCTGGTGCCAAAGACCTGCATTCCAAATTACTCGGAATTTTATGAAGCGAGACATTTTACGACCGGACCGAAGGTGGCAGAGTTTGTCGAGATTGCTGGGATGAACGTGCCTTTTGGGACGAATCTGTTATTCGCCTGCATGGAGATGCCGGAGTTTGTTGTCGCGGCTGAAATCTGTGAGGATCTGTGGGTGATCACGCCTCCGTCCGCGTCACATGCGAAAGCTGGCGCAACCGTGATCGTCAATCTTTCCGCAAGCGATGAGGTGAGCGGCAAGAGAGCGTACCGCAGGGAGCTCATTAAGGGGCAGTCTGCAAGACTGGTTTGCGGATACATTTACAGCGACGCGGGAGAGGGCGAGTCTACGACTGACCTGGTCTTTGCCGGACACGATATCATCGCGGAGAACGGGACGATCCTTGCAGAAAGCTTGACCAGAGAAAATGGAATCTATACGACAGAGTTCGACTTGGATAAGATTTGCTCCGAGCGCAGAAGAATGACCACATACGAACAGTGCGAAAGTATGGATTATGTGACTGTGAATTTTTCTACAACTGTAGAAGAGGCGACTTTGACAAGGCATTATGCTTCGACACCGTTCGTACCGAAGAACGATGCAGAGAGAAGCGAGCGCTGTGAGGAGATCATCGGGATCCAGGCGCTTGGCTTGAAAAAGAGAATCAAGCACATCAACGCGAAGACCGCAGTCATCGGGATCTCCGGCGGCTTGGATTCGACCCTTGCTTTACTGATCACGGTGCGCGCCTTTGATCTTCTGGGACTTCCGAGAGAAGGCGTGATCGGCGTTACGATGCCTTGCTACGGCACGACGGATCGCACATACAACAATGCGTTGTCTTTGATGAGAGCCTTAAAGATCACGGTGAAAGAGATCCCGATTCGTGACGCGGTGACGGTACATTTGCGTGACATTGAGCACGATATCGATAACCACAATGTGACTTATGAAAATGCACAGGCGCGTGAGAGAACGCAGGTGCTGATGGATCTGGCAAATGATGTGAATGGCCTGGTGGTTGGTACCGGAGACTTGTCTGAACTTGCACTTGGCTGGGCGACGTATAATGGTGATCACATGTCCATGTACGGTGTCAACGGCTCGATTCCGAAGACACTTGTGAGATATCTGGTGAAGTATTTTGCGGACGAGACCAACGATGAGATTCTAAGGAACACGCTTTATGACGTGCTCGACACACCGGTGAGCCCGGAGCTTCTTCCGGCGGAGGATGGCAAGATCTCGCAGAAGACCGAGGATATCGTTGGGCCTTATGAGTTACATGATTTCTTCTTGTATCATATGATGCGTTTCGGTTACATGCCTTCGAAGATTTATCGGCTGGCAAAGTATGCATTTGCCGGAGAATATGACGACGTTACGATCTTAAAATGGCTGAGAACCTTCTACTGGAGATTTTTCTCGCAGCAATTTAAGCGTTCTTGTCTGCCGGACGGTCCGAAGGTCGGCAGCGTTGCTCTTTCTCCGCGCGGCGACTGGAGAATGCCGAGCGATGCCTGTGTCGCCTTATGGAAAAATGATCTTGAAGCTTGCGAGGAAACGTGCTAGAATTCCTTTTTGTATGATATTAACCTGACTGAGGGAGAGAAAGCAATGGCCTTTACGATTATCACTGATTCTGCGACGGACATGTGTCCGGAGATTATCGAAGAGTTTCATTTACATGTGATTCCGACACCGGTCGTCATCGACGGTAAGGATTATTTTGACGGGGAGACGATCCATCCGAAAGAGTTCTACGAGATGCTCCGCAGCAATCAGCATGAGATCTCTACATATCATATCAATGAGGATATGTTCTATCATCATTTTGAGCCGTATGCAAAACGCGGGGAAGAAGTGGTGTATGTCTGCTTTTCTACAGGCATTGCAGGTACCTTTAATGCGGCGAATCTGGCGAAGCGTGATCTGCTTGAGAAGTATCCGGATTTTGATATCACGATCATTGATGGCAAGTGTGCTTCCATGGGCTTCGGCCTTGTCGTATACCTGGCGCTTTTGATGCAGAAAAATGGTGCAGATAAGCAGACGGTCATTGACGCGATCGAGTTCCATAAGGATCATATGGAGCACATTTTTACGGTGGAGACATTGACCTACCTGCTGCGCGGCGGACGCATCAGCAAGACCGCGGCGATCGCAGGCGGACTGCTTGATATCAAGCCGATGATCGAAGTCAATGATGACGGAGCTTTAGTTTCTTTTGAAAAGGTGCGTGGCCGCAAGAAGTCTCTGCAGAGACTGATTGATCTCGTCGGGGAGCGCGGCAACGACATTGAGAATCAGGTGATCGCGCTTGTGCACGGTGACTGTGAAGAGACGATGCTCGAGGTCAAAGAAGAGATCGAGCGAAGATATCATCCGAAGGAGATTAAGACCAATTATGTCGGATGTGCAATCGGTGCGCATACAGGGCCTGGCATTATCGCTGTGATTTTCCTTGATCAGGAAAGTCCGTATAAAAAGTGGTTCATCAATGATATCGGGTAAATGAAATCTGTATAAAAGACTGATAGGAAACGCCTCTTTGGAGGCGTTTTTCTTGTCTTGACAGAGAAGGTTACCAGGCGGTAAGATGAGTGTTAGTGATGTCAGGAAAGATGAATAAAGAAATAGAACATTTGTTCTGATTTGGTATTGACAAAGGGAGAATTGTTTAGTAGAATCATATCAGAACATAAGTTCGATCTAGAATTTTGGATAGAATCGGAGGATGAATCATGATCAATGATGTGAATAAACAGAAGGCGTTGGAGTCCGCACTTGCACAGATTGAGAAGCAGTACGGCAAGGGCTCTGTGATGCGTCTTGGAGATAACGGAGCGAATATTAACGTAGAGACAGTGCCGACCGGATGCTTAAGTCTGGATATCGCTCTTGGCCTTGGCGGCGTGCCGAAGGGGAGAATCTTAGAGATCTACGGACCTGAGTCCAGTGGTAAGACGACCGTAGCGCTGCACATGGTTGCAGAAGTGCAGAAGCGCGGCGGTATTGCGGGCTTTATCGATGCAGAGCATGCCTTAGATCCGGTTTATGCGAAGAACATCGGTGTAGATATCGACGAGTTATATATCTCTCAGCCGGACAATGGAGAACAGGCACTGGAGATCACAGAGACGATGGTGCGTTCCGGTGCGGTCGACATTATCATCGTCGACTCTGTCGCAGCGCTGGTGCCGAGAGCGGAGATTGAAGGCGATATGGGCGATGCTCATGTCGGTCAGCAGGCCAGACTGATGTCCCAGGCGCTTCGTAAGTTAACAGCTGTCATCAGCAAGTCCAACTGTATTGTCGTCTTCATTAACCAGCTGCGCGAGAAGATCGGTATCATGTTCGGCAACCCGGAGACCACAACCGGCGGACGTGCACTGAAGTTTTACTCTTCGATCCGTATGGACGTGCGCAGGATTGAGTCGTTAAAGCAGAGCGGTGAGGTGATCGGTAACCGCACCAGAGTGAAGGTTGTAAAGAACAAGGTAGCGCCGCCTTTTAAGGAGGCAGAGTTTGATATCATGTTCGGTAAGGGAATCTCCAGAGAAGGAGATGTTCTGGATCTTGCTGCAGCGAACAACATCATCGTCAAGAGTGGTGCCTGGTACGCGTATAAGGGCGAGAAGATCGGCCAGGGCAGAGAGAATGCGAAGATGTATCTGAAGGATCATCCGGACGTGTTTGCCGAAGTGGAAGAACTGGTTCGCGAGAAGTATTTCGGTACGCCGAAGGAAGAGAGCGAAGAACAGGAGTAATGGATGTCTGGCTCACAGACCGTCACGAGAGTGGAAACGATCGACAAGAAGAAGTCAAGGATCTTCCTGGATGAAGAGTATGCCTTTTCCTGTATGCTTCCGAGATCCGACAGTATAAGATTGCAGAGGGTGTGACACTCTCCGAGGAGACGATCTTAAAGATCCGCAAGGACTGTGTCAGACATCATGCGGTGCGCAAGGCCATGTCGCTTCTTAAGACGATGGACCGAACCGAGAAGGAGCTGACCGACCGGCTGCGCAGGGAAGGATTTCCGGAAGATGCGGTGATGGAAGCCCTTGCCTATGTGATGAGCTACGGCTACGTCGATGATGCATCCTATGCAGATCGCTATGTCTACAGTCAGAAGGAGAAGATGAGCCTTCGCACGATCCGGCAGAAGCTGCTCTTAAAAGGCATCGCGGCAGATGTGATCGAGACTGCAATCTCGGAGAACGAAGTATCTGAAGATGATGCACTAGAAAAGGCGATTGTGAAGAAGACACACGGCGTGCTTCCGGAAGAACCGAAGGAGAAGCAGAAGCTAGTAAGATACCTGCTTTCTAAGGGATTTCCTTACGGACAGGTAGCGAGAGCCCTATCTGTTGAAGAAGAATAGTTTACGTTACAGGGATGCGAGGGCATCCCTGTTTGTATCTTGATTTCACACTGATTTCAGACTTTTTCGGTGAAATTACATCGCTAACTTGACATTTCTGTTCGATAAGCGTAGAATAACACTGTTGTTTTGCACAATGAAAATTGAATAGGAGGAGGTGTTCTTGTGGAGTGGATCATTGCAGGTGTTGCAGTGGTTGCTGTCGTGATCGCCATTCTCGTGACCAGACGCGTCGTTCTTGATAACTACAAGAAGAATGTAGAGAGCAAGATCGGTACGGCGGAAGAGAGAGCGAGAGAGATCATTGATGACGCCTTAAAGACCGCGGAAGCCAAGAAGAGAGAAGCGCTTTTGGAAGCCAAGGAAGAGAACTTAAAGGCGAAGAATGAACTTGAACGAGAGACGCGTGAACGCAGGAATGAGTTGCAGCGCTATGAGAAACGTGTCACTTCGAAAGAAGAGACATTGGATCGCAAGATGGAATCCTTAGAGAAGAAGGAAGCCAGGATCAGCCAGAAAGAGGCAGAACTTGACAAGCTTCGCAGCGAGGAAGACAAACTACACGAGCAACAGGTACTGGAATTAGAGAAAATCTCTGGTTTAACCTCCGAACAAGCAAAAGATTATCTTTTAAAGACGGTTGAGGATGATGTAAAGCATGATACCGCAATCCTGGTCAAAGAGTTAGAGAATAAGGCGAAGGAAGAAGCCGATAAGAAGGCCAAAGAGATCGTTGTGACAGCCATTCAGCGCTGTGCAGCCGATCACGTGGCAGAGTCGACGATCTCCGTTGTACAGCTTCCTAACGATGAGATGAAGGGACGTATTATCGGTAGAGAAGGCCGTAACATCAGAACGCTGGAGACGATGACGGGTGTGGATTTGATTATCGATGATACACCGGAAGCAGTCATCTTATCCGGATTCGATCCGATCCGTCGCGAGATTGCGAGAATCGCTCTTGAGAAACTGATTGTTGATGGAAGAATCCATCCTGCCAGAATCGAGGAGATGGTCGAGAAAGCGAAGAAAGAAGTGGAAGCTACGATCCGTGAGGAAGGTGAGGCGGCTTGCCTTGAGGCGAACGTCCATGGGGTACATCCGGATCTGGTCAAGCTCCTTGGCCGCATGAAGTATCGTACCAGCTATGGGCAGAATGCCTTGAAGCACTCGATTGAGGTGTCTCAGCTTGCTGGCCTCCTTGCAGGTGAGATCGGTGTCGATCAGCGTATGGCACGCCGTGCCGGATTGCTGCATGACATCGGTAAATCCATTGACCATGAAGTGGAAGGCTCCCATGTTCAGATCGGATCTGAGCTTTGCCGTAAGTACAAAGAGCACCCGATCGTAATCAACTCGGTTGAGTCGCACCACGGTGATGTAGAACCCACCTCGTTGATCTCTTGTCTGGTACAAGCTGCAGATGCGATTTCTGCGGCAAGACCCGGTGCAAGAAGAGAGACGCTGGAGACCTATACAAACCGCTTAAAACAGTTAGAAGATATTACCAATGGCTTTAAGGGTGTTGATAAGTCCTTTGCCATTCAGGCCGGACGTGAAGTCCGCGTGATGGTAGTGCCGGAACAGATCAGTGATGATGATATGGTACTGCTGGCAAGAGATATATCAAAAGAGATTGAACAACAGATGGAATATCCTGGACAGATTAAGGTCAACTTGATCCGTGAGTCCCGGGTGACCGACTATGCAAAATGACGGTCCTGTTAAGCCTATCAGGCATAAGTATGGCCTGTGCGAAAGCACAGGCCTTTTACTTTGCAAAAATATATTTGCAAAATATTATCTCTTGTTCAGTCTCGATGCAACTGCCTCCGCAGATCTGGAATCGATATCCTCTGCGATATCTAAGACGGTCTCGACATAGCCAAGAGGAAGCTCCAATGCGGTTGCGATCGTGTCAGCATCGTGGCCTTTGGCAAAGACTTTTAAGATCAGTTCGATGGTTTGCATTTCATTTTCTATCATGATTTAAGCTCCTTGTGTCATGTTTTTCTAAAGATCCCTTTTAGTATACCAGAACTGGATCAGAAAAGAAAGATGCGGAATGATTTCTAGAATGGTACGAAAAGATCTCTTGTCATAAGAGTGTGAAAAGCATATAATGAGTTCGCCTCGAATGATGAAAGATTGGAGTGTACATCGATGAAAAAAGAAGAGTATAAGAAACTGAACCATGAACTGATGCATCATGGTCGAATCGTTGATTTTTATGCAGATACCGTTGAGCTGCCAAACGGCGAGCTCGCACACTGGGATTTCATTCAGCACAGAGGGGCTGCCGCGATCGTACCGGTGCTTCCTGACGGAAGAATCCTCATGGTGCGTCAGTACCGTGTCGGGCCGGATCAGATTACGCTTGAGATTCCTGCAGGCGGGTTAAATGGCGATGAAGAGATGATCACCTGTGCGACGAGAGAGTGTGAGGAAGAGACCGGCTACCGTGTGGTAGGAGAGGCAAAGCATCTGATCACGATCTATACGACGCCGGCGTTCTGCAACGAGAGAATCGGCATTTTCTACGCGGATCATCTGGAGAAGAGCCACCAACATCTGGATCCGGATGAGTTTGTCAACGTGGAGGCAAAGACCATCGACGAATTGACCCAGATGATTTTAAATCATGAGATCATCGATACGAAGACCGTGACTGCGGTTTTGACGTATAAGGCACTGATCGAACAGAAGAAGTAAAAATGACCCCGAAGGTTTGACGTAAAACATCGAATCTTCGGGGTTTTCTCATTTTATCCTTGGTTTTGCATTTCCACCAGACGGCCGCTTACATAACGCTCGCGCAGCGCCGGCTTTTCGATCTTACCGGTTGCATTTCTTGGCACATCCGCAAAAATAATCTTCCTCGGACGTTTATATCTGGGCAGATCCAGGCAGAAGTGCTGAATCTCTTCTTCGGTGCAGGTCATACCTTCCTTCACCTGAATGATCGCGGTTGCAATCTCACCGAGACGCTTATCGGGAAGACCGATGACCGCCACATCGTGAATCTTCGGCATCGCGGATAAGTAGGCTTCAATCTGAACCGGATAAAGATTCTCGCCGCCGCTGATGATCACGTCTTTCTTACGGTCGACCAGGAAAATGAATCCGTCCTCGTCTTGTTTTGCCATATCTCCGGTAAATAACCAACCGTCCTTTAAGACTTCTGCGGTCGCTTCCGGGTCTTTGTAGTACTCGACCATGACGCCAGGGCCTTTGACGCAAAGCTCACCGACCTCTCCCTGAACTACTTTTTCACCTTTTTCATCGACGATCTTTGTCCTCCAGCCGAAGCCAGGAATTCCGATCGCACCGACTTTGTGGATGTTATCGACGCCCAGATGGACACATCCAGGGCCGGTAGATTCCGACAGACCATAGTTCGTGTCGTACTTGTGATTCGGGAAATACTCCATCCAGTGACGAATCAGGCTCGGCGGTACCGGCTGGGCACCAATGTGCATCAGACGCCACTGTTCGGTGTGATACTCCTCGAGCTTGATCTCCCCATTATCAAGTGCAATCAAGAGATCCTGCGCCCACGGAACGAGCAGCCAGACGATCGTACATCCTTCGTTGGAGACCGCATCCATGATGGCTTTCGGTTTATTTCCTTTCAACAAAACAGCGCGGCTTCCGGTGTATAAAGAGCCAAACCAGTGCATCTTTGCGCCCGTGTGGTAGAGCGGCGGGATACAGAGGAAGACATCGTCTTTCGTCGTCTCATGATGGGTTGCTTCCATCCGCGCGGACTGGGAGAGGGCTTGATGCTTGAGTAAAATCGCTTTCGGGAAACCGGTCGTACCGGAAGAATAATAGATCGCGGCATCATCGGTGTCTTCGATCAAAATCTTCGGCGCGGAACTGGAGCAGTTCGAAACCAGGCGGTAATAGTCGTCTGCATAGGTCGGACAGGAATCTCCGACAAAGAAGAGCAGGTGGTCATTGCTTAAATGATCCACGATCTCCTCGATGCGGCCGATGAATTCCGGCCCGTAGAAGAGGACGTCCGCGTCTGCCTTTAAGACGCAGTATTCGATCTCATCGGAGGTATATCTAAAGTTTAAAGGTACTGCAATCGCACCGGATTTTAAGATGCCGAAATAGATGGGGAGCCACTCCAAGCAGTTCATCAGAAGGATCGCAACTTTCTGACCCTTGCGGATGCCGCGGGAGAGAAGGAGGTTTGCAACACGGTTGGCTTTCTCATCAAAGACGGACCAGGTGATCTCTCTGCGGTAGAAGGCGCGGCTGGTCGGCTGTACGAGTTCGTACTCCTTCCAGGTGACTCTCTGATCCTCGGTCAACTGTGGGTCAATCTCGACCAGAGCTACTTCGTGACCATATAATTTTCGGTTTCTTTCGAGTAAATCGGTGATGGGCATGATACATTTTCTCCAAATTCATGAATTCTTTTACAAAAACGCTTGAGTTTTTTGCGTTAATCCGTTAAAGTGAGTGTATTGTAGTTGATAAAACTTGTTTTGTCAAGTTCATGAGACATAAAAGAGAGAGTTGGAGGAAGTTTATGAAAGAATTGATGCTTGGCAACAAAGCGGCAGCGAGAGGCTTATATGAAGCCGGATGTCTCTTTGTCTCGAGTTATCCCGGAACGCCCAGTACGGAGATTACGGAAGAAGCAGCCAAATACGATGAGATATACTGTGAGTGGGCTCCGAACGAGAAGGTTGCGATGGAAGCGGCTTTTGGTGCCTGTCTTTCCGGATCGCGTGCCTTTTGCGGCATGAAGCATGTCGGGTTAAATGTGGCCGCAGATCCGCTGTATACGATGTCCTACACCGGTGTGAACGCCGGTCTTGTCATTGCGGTGGCAGACGATGCAGGCATGCATTCCTCTCAGAATGAGCAGGATTCCCGCCATCATGCGATCGCTGCAAAGGTACCGATGCTTGAGCCATCAGATTCTGCGGAGTCTCTTGCATTTGCCAAATTGGCCTACGAGATCTCCGAAAAGTTTGATACCCCGGTACTCCTTAAAATGTGTACGCGCATTGCACATTCTCAGTCTGTGGTGGAGACTTCCGAGCGCGTGGTTCCGAAGAAGGACTATGAGAAGAACATCGCAAAGTATGTCATGATGCCGGGCAACGCAAAAAAGCGTCATCCGATCGTTGAGGAGAGAACCAAGGCGCTGATTGCATTTGCGGAGGAAAGTGAGATCAACCGTGTGGAGATGGGTGGAACCGGTCTTGGAATCATCACCTCCAGCACCTCTTATCAGTACGTGAAAGAAGTGTTCGGTGACCGTGTCTCGGTCTTAAAGCTTGGGATGGTCAACCCGCTTCCGGTACAGAAGATCCTCGATTTTGCAGCGAAGGTTGATAAGCTGGTTGTGGTCGAGGAACTGGATCCGATCATTGAAAATCATTGTAAATCGCTGGGGCTTACGGTGTCCGGTAAAGATATCCTTCCGATCTGCGATGAATTTTCGCAGAATCTGATCGCGAAAGCATTTGGAGAACCGGTTCCGGAGACGAGAAAGCTTGAGGATGCGATTCCTCCGAGACCACCGGTGATGTGTTCCGGATGTCCGCACAGAGGATTGTTTTATACCTTAAAGCAGAACAAGTGCACGGTTCTCGGCGATATCGGTTGTTATACCCTGGGTGCAGTGGCACCGCTTGGCGCGATGGAGATGACGCTTTGCATGGGCGCTTCGATCAGTGCGTTGCACGGATTTAATAAGGCGGATCCGACACACGAAGGAAAGACCGTCGCGGTGATCGGAGACTCGACCTTTATGCATTCCGGCATGACCGGCCTTGCCAATGTCGCCTATAACCAGTCGAATTCCACGATCATTATCCTGGATAACTCAATCACCGGTATGACCGGCCATCAGCAAAATCCGACGACCGGCTACAACATCAAGGGAGATCCGGCCGGAAAGATCGATCTGGAAGCGCTCTGTAAGGCGATGGGCTTTGAGAGAGTGCGCGTGGTAGATCCGTATGATCTTGCGGCGTGTGACAAGGCAGTGAAGGAAGAGCTTGCAGCAAATGAGCCTTCGGTGATCATTTCCAGAAGGCCTTGTGCACTGCTTAAGTATGTTAAGCACAATCCGCCTTTGGTGGTAGATACGGACAAATGTGTTGGCTGTCGTTCTTGTATGCGCATTGGCTGCCCGTCCATTTCCATCAAGAATGGAAAAGCACACGTGGATCAGACCCTCTGCGTCGGCTGCAATGTCTGCGCGCAGCTTTGTAAATTCGGCGCATTTTCAAGTTCGAAGAAAGGAGAGTAAGCGATGGAGACCAAGAATATCATGATTGTCGGCGTTGGCGGACAGGGAAGCTTACTCGCCAGCAAGCTGCTCGGACATCTGCTTCTTTCTCAGGGGTATGATGTGAAGGTTTCTGAGGTGCACGGCATGTCGCAGCGCGGCGGCTCGGTGGTCACCTATGTGCGTTATGGCGATCAGGTTGCTTCTCCAGTCATTGACCTGGGCGAAGCCGACTTTATCGTGTCATTTGAGATTCTGGAAGCGGCCAGATGGCTGCCTTACTTAAAGAAGGACGGTACGATCGTCACCAACACTCAGCAAATGGATCCGATGCCTGTGATCACTGGCGCAGCGGTTTATCCGGAGAATCTGGTGGAAAAGCTCAAGGCTTCCGGTGCAAAGGTGGATGCCCTGGATTGCCTGACTCTGGCTGAGCAGGCGGGGTCTTCGAAAGCAGTAAATGTGGTGCTTCTGGGAAGACTTTCACATTACTTTGATCTGCCGGAGGAGACTTGGCTGGCATCGTTAGAAGCGATGGTGCCGCCGAAGTTCATTGAATTAAACAAAAAGGCATTTGCCTTAGGTAGAAACCAATAAATAACAGGGGGATATATGGTATGGAACGATACTATCAACCGGAGATCGAATGCGCTTCCCGCGAGGCGATGATCGAGATCCAGAACGAGAAACTGGTAAAACAGGTCAAGCACGTCTGGGACAATGTGCCTTATTGCCGTAAGAAGATGGAAGATGCTGGGGTAACACCAGATGATATCAAATCCATCGATGATCTGCACAAACTGCCTTTCTTAAGCAAGGCAGACCTGCGTGATGCTTATCCGTATGGACTTCTCGGCACACCGTTAAAGGATTGTGTCCGCATTCAGTCGACCTCTGGTACCACAGGAAAGCGCGTGGTTGCTTTCTATACCCAGCACGATGTAGATCTTTGGGAAGAGTGCTGCGCACGTGCGATCGTGGCGGCAGGCGGAACGAATGAGGATGTCTGCCAGGTCTCTTATGGCTACGGCTTATTTACCGGCGGCCCTGGCTTAAACGGCGGCAGCCACAAGGTGGGATGCCTGACCATTCCGACCAGTTCCGGTAACACGGAGCGCCAGATCATGTTCATCATGGATCTTAGCGCGACGATTCTTTGCTGCACACCGAGCTATGCGGCGTATCTTGGCGAGTCCATGAAGGAAATGGGATTAGGACCGGATGATATTCCGCTCAAAGCCGGTATCTTCGGCGCAGAAGCCTGGAGCGAAGAGATGCGTCAGGACATTCAGAATACGCTGGGCATCAAGGCGTATGACATCTATGGTCTGACTGAGCTTTCAGGCCCTGGTGTGGCATTTGAGTGCTCCGCACAGAACGGTATGCACATCAATGAGGATCATTTCATCGCAGAGATCATTGATCCGGAAACAGGGGAGGTTCTCCCGGACGGAACCCAGGGCGAACTGGTCTTTACCTCACTTGATAAAGAGGCATTCCCGCTGCTCAGATACCGTACAAGAGATGTCTGCACGTTGACCAGAGAGAAATGTTCTTGCGGCAGAACGCATGTCAAGATGGCTAAGCCGAAGGGACGTACCGACGATATGCTCATCATTCGCGGCGTCAATGTCTTCCCGTCCCAGATCGAGACCGTGCTGCTCAACAAGGGATATCCGGCAAACTATCAGATCATCGTCGACCGTGTCAACAATTCGGATACGTTAGATGTTCTGGTCGAGATGACGCAGGAGATGTTCACCGACAACCTTGGCGAAATTGCGGCACGTCAGAAAGACCTGGTAGAGGGACTGAAGTCGATGCTTGGCATCAAGGCAAAGGTTTCGCTCGTTGCGCCTAAGAGCATTGCAAGAAGCGAAGGCAAAGCCGTGCGTGTCATTGATAAACGTAAAATTTGACAGATCATTTGCAGGGAGGATAAACGTATGAGCGTAAAACAGATTTCCGTGTTTTTGGAAAATAAACCCGGCACGTTAAATGCGATGACGAACGTTTTGACAAAGCATAATGTCGATCTACGTGCTTTATCGCTTGCGGAGACCACCGATTTTGGTATTGCCCGTTTTATCGTGGGAAATACCCTTGAGACGGTGACGATCTTAAAAGAAGAGGGGTATATCAGTTCTCTGACACCGGTCATCGCTGCAGAGATTGCCGATAAGCCCGGCGCGTTAAATGAAGTGCTTCAGATCCTCACAGACAATCAGATCAACGTAGAGTATATGTATGCTTCGCTCGGGTCTAAGAACGGAACGGCTTACATGATCTTCCGTGTGCAGGATTATAAGAAGGCTGCTGCGGCACTAGAGAGTGCGCATGTACGTGTGCTTTCACAGGAGGATCTGGCAGAGATCTGATCTGTCAGGCATCATATATGAAATGAGAGCGCGGTTAGCTTACGCGCTGGAATAGGGGGAAAAGAATATGGTAATTAAGATTCTCATGTTGGTCGTGTTCTTCGCGATCATGGTGGGCATTGGTTTGTATTGCAGAAAACACTCAACGGATGTCAACGGATTTGTCCTGGGCGGCAGATCCGTCGGCCCGTGGCTGACCGCATTTGCGTATGGTACTTCGTATTTCTCAGCGGTTATTTTTGTCGGCTATGCCGGCCAGTTTGGCTGGAAATACGGCATTGCTGCAACCTGGGTCGGGATCGGAAATGCCTTGATCGGTTCGCTTCTTGCCTGGGTGATCTTAGGCAGACGTACGCGCATCATGACACAGCATCTGGATACCGCAACGATGCCGGAGTTTTTCGGAAAACGCTACGACTCCAAAGCACTGCAGATCTCTGCAGCTGTGATTACCTTCATTTTCTTGATTCCCTATACGGCTTCGCTCTATAACGGCCTGTCTCGTCTGTTTGAGATGGCCTTCCACGTGGATTACTCGATCTGCGTGATTGTGATGGCGATTTTGACGGGCATTTACGTTACGGCAGGCGGCTACATGGCGACCGCGATCAATGACTTTATTCAGGGTCTTGTGATGCTTGTCGGTATCGTGGCTGTGGTCGGCGCGGTGCTAAAGAGCCAGGGGGGCTTCCTTGCCGCACTGGATGGCCTTGCAAAGATCTCAGATCCTACGGTCTCGGAGACGCCTGGTATCTTTAATTCGTTTTTCGGACCGGATCCGCTTAATCTCTTAGGCGTGGTCATTTTAACCTCTCTTGGTACCTGGGGACTGCCGCAGATGGTGCAGAAGTTCTATGCGATCCGCAACGAGAAGGCAGTGCACACCGGAACCATCATCTCGACATTTTTTGCGTTTGTCGTGGCCGGTGGATGTTATTTCCTCGGCGGATTCGGACGTCTGTTCTCCGACAAAGTTGATATCGCAGCCGGCGGCTACGACTCCGTGGTGCCTACGATGTTATCCGGTCTCCCGGACATTTTAATTGCAGTGGTGATCGTCCTTGTGCTTTCTGCGTCGATGTCAACGCTTTCATCTCTGGTATTGACCTCCAGTTCCACGCTGGTGCTTGACTTTATCAAAGGCAATTTTGTGAAAGAAATGAAAGAGAAGACGCAGGTTGCCCTGATGCGAGTCCTGATCGTTGTATTTATCGCGATCTCTGTCGTTATCGCGATCATCCAGTATAAGTCTAACGTGTCCTTTATTGCACAGCTCATGGGCGTGTCCTGGGGCGCACTGGCGGGTGCCTTCTTAGCACCGTTCTTGTATGGCCTTTACTGGAAGAAGACGACCAAAGCTGCGTGCTATGTCAGCTTCATTTTCTCAACCGTCTTTATGCTGGCAAATATGCTGGTAAGAAGCAGTTTCCCTGTGCTTTTACAGTCTCCGATCAATGCAGGTGCTTTTTGCATGATCTTTGGGCTGATCATGGTGCCGCTCATTTCGCTTTGCACCAAGAAGCCGGAAGAGGAATTGGTGGCGGAAGCCTTTGCCTGCTATGAAGAGAAGGTACTGGTTCCGCAGAGAGAAGCACTCAGCACGGAGGAATAAGGGAATTGATCATCGACATTCACACACATTCGTTCCCGGATAAGATTGCAAAACGGGCGGTTGCTTCTTTGCAGGAAAAAAGCGGGACGAAGATTTTTACCGATGGGACCGTCGGTGGACTGATGGCCAGAGATGAGCGCGTCGGAATTGATCTTTCCGTAGTGCTTCCCGTGGCGACAGCTGCCAGACAGGTGGAACATATCAATGACAGTGCCTTGCGGGAAAATGAGCTTCATTTTACGAAAGGAGAGGAGCCAAAGGGGATTCTTTCTCTCGGATGCATGCATCCAGAGTATGAGACGCCTGAGAGGGAACTAAAAAGAATCAAAGAAGAAGGGTTGTTAGGCATCAAGTTACACCCGGTTTATCAGGGGGTGGATATCGACAGCCTGCCGTTTCTTAAGATTCTGGATCTGTGTGCAGAGCTTGATCTGATTGTGATCACGCATGCAGGCTGGGACATTGGCTTCCCTGGCGGTGCGCAGGCACTTCCTTCGAAGATTCGAACGGCGCTTCGCACGGTGGATCCGGAAGGAAAAACCCTGCGGTTTGTTGCCGCACATATGGGCGGTTGGAAGATCTGGGATGAGGTCGCAGAGAATCTCTTAGATACCGGTGCGTACCTGGACACAGCGATCTCATCGGGTCATCTTTATCCGATCGAGGAAGAGACCTTCCCAGCGGACGAAAAACCGCTCATGGGGCCGGAAGCATTTCTTTCTCTGATTCGCACCTTTGGCGCGGACCGCATTTTATTTGGTTCGGACAATCCGTGGACGGACGCGGCGGAAACACTGCGGTTTTTGAATCATTTGCCACTCACGGATGTGGAAAAGAAAAAGATTTTTGGGGAAAATGCAAAAGCATTGTTAAGACTGTAAAGCAAAAAGGCGGAGGGAATCCGCCTTTTGTGTTATACGATTATGCAGCCGGTTTCTGACCAATTCTGACACCGGACAGCTGCATTTGCTTAACCGACATTGTGTGATGGATTGGCTTCCATTCGGGCTTGACAAACAAGGATACGATCGCGATCGGAAGATAGGTAAACATGAAGATCGGGAAGGTGAACATGTAGAAGATCTTCTTTACTGCAGTCGTCTGAATGTGCTTCCACTCTGTGGCGGTTGTGATCGCGCCGAGAACGAAAAGCATCAGATACATGTTGCGAAGTGTTTCGCCGATTGACTGCACTGCGATCATGACATCGTCGCCAATCATCGCGCCCCAGATGCCCAGTGCCACGTTACAGAGGACGGAGAGTGCGGAGAGGATAAAGGCTGGCATGATCGTCATGGACATATCATAGCAAGAGAAACTGCCGTGGAATATGCCGGAGATCAGCTGTTTTCCGTACTTGCCAAACACTTGTAAGTAGCCCCTTGACCAGCGCATTCTCTGACGCCAGGACTGCTTAAAGGTGATCGGCTGCTCGTCGTAGAGTTCTGCCTTCTCGCAGAAGGCGATCTTGCGACCCTTTGTGATCTGATCGATCGAGAATTCAATGTCTTCGGTGAGCAAATGAAACGGCCAGTCACCGATTTCTTCGGCCACGGCTCTGCTGAATAAGAAGCCGGTTCCGGAGACTGCGCAGCTTGTCTTTAGCGTATATCTTGCCTGATTTAAATATCTGGATTCTCTTAAGAACCAGAGTGCATAACCCGCGCTGATCCAGTTGCTTCCGTAGTTTTTGCTGTTGCGGTAGCTGGTGATGATGTCATTTCCCTCGCTGAAGGTGCGATTCATCTCTTCCATATACGTTTCTTTTAAAATGTTGTCGGCGTCGAAGACCATATAGCCGTCAAATCCTTCCGGATAGTCGTACTTGATCTGCTTTAACATTTCATGCAGTGCATAGCCTTTGCCGACCAAAACCTGATTGTGACGTTCGTAGATCATTGCCCCGTGCATGCGGGCAATCTCTACGGTGTTGTCGGTGCAGTTGTCTGCCATCACGAAGACGTGCAGATATTCCTGCGGATAGGTCTGATTGTGGATGCTCTGAATCAGATCGCCGATGACTGCGGATTCATTTCTCGCACAGATCAGAATGGCAAATCGATGATACTCCTCAAGTTTCTTAATGCTTTGTTTCTTCTTCCGGAATAACATCGGTACCGGAATGTAGAGAAACTGATAAGCGTAACAGACCGTGAACAGGATCGCGATGATCCAGTTGATAAACCTTAATGTTTGCATGTGTACTCCCTTCCGAAAATGAATCGTCCTTGATTCATTTTCTACTAAGAGTATACGTAATCAGTGGATTAAGAAAAAAGAGGGCAGGGGATTAAGAATTGATTAATATACTTGGCTCAAAGGCAAAAAAAGGCGGACTAGATCAGTCCGCCAAATCTTTTTAGGCAATGATTGGAAATGTGAGGATCGCTTTGAATAAATCGCCGTCGATCTGAAGGTTCAGAGTTCCGTTTTGTAACTCCGCCAGGCTCTTGGCAATGGAGAGTCCCAGACCGTTTCCTTCGGTGTTTCGCGAGGCGTCACCGCGGACAAAGCGTTCCATCAGTTCTTCCTCGGAGATATCAAGCGCATCTCTGGAGGTGTTTTTAAAACTGATCACGGCATTGTTATCAATGACTTCCAGGGTGAGATAGACACGGGTGCCTTCCTGCGCGTACTTGCAGATGTTGTTCATCAGATTATCGAAGATGCGCCACATTCTGCGGCTGTCTGCGAGGATGTGGACTTCTTGTTCCGGCTGCTTTGTGATGAGGGAAAGGTGTGCACTTGCAAGCTTTTCTTCGTATTCACCGGCAGCCTGTGTCAGGAAGATCGAAGGATCACAAGGTGCTAAGAGAACATCCAGATTACCTGTGGAGGCCTTAGAAGCCTCTACCAGGTCTTCAATCAGTCTCTTTAATCGTTCAGACTGTCTGACCAAAACCTCGCTGTATTCGGTGATTCTTTCGTTCTCTGTAGGTTCGTTGCTGATCAGCGAGGCATAGTTGATGATGGACGTGAGCGGTGTCTTAATGTCGTGGGAGACATTGGTGATGAGCTCAGTCTTCATGCGTTCACTCTTTAGGCGTTCTTCGACTGCATTTGTCAGGCCAAACGAAGCATCGTTTAGATTGATCGCATGTTGCTTGAAATCACCAATCATGCCTTTTAACGGAATCTGGTAGCTTAAGTCACCCGTGGCAAGGGCTTCTCCGCCTTTTTGCAGCTTTCTGAGCAAAAGAGCCAGATAGAAGATGGCAGGAACCAAGATCAAACGGCTAACAAACCAAATGCCAAGGAGGTTATCGATTTCGTATTGCGTGAACATAATCACGATGAATTCGAACAGGCAGATCACGCCGGTGATCAACGCGGTCTTCCAGATCAAAGGGATACCGGCGATGAGCTTCCATAAGCGCAGAAAGATCCTTTTGATGCCGCGTAAGAACCAGAGAAAGATACGCCAGCAAAGTTTGATTACCTTCCAGATAATCGTGTTTTTAAACAGAGAACGATCCTTGGTTCTGACCGCGAGGCTCATCAAGAAGCCCAGAGCCAGATTGGCGTAAATGAGTCCGCATCCGGCGACGAAAACAACGAGGAAGAACGTCCCATGGTAATCGAAGGCGTCGCCGAAGTAAAAGATGCCAACCAGCAGAAGAAGCATGGCTGCTGCCATCAGATCCGTCGGAATCGGATGCAGCGGCCCAGGAACCAGATCATCTCTGCCAGGTCTGCGGCCGGAGACCGTCATCAGAGCGATCAGAGCGCTCACGCCAAGCAGGAGAGCAAAAGCAGCGATCACACAGACTGCGTAGCGCAGTGCGTATCCCACGTGGATCCATTTGCTCGCAAAGGCAAAACGGTCTTGATACGGCAGTCCTTCGCGAAGCGTCGTGTTGATCGTATAGTAAGTAACGTTTTCATCCTCGAGAGCGGTTCTATGATAAAAAATGTCGGAGATCTGACCGTTCGACATACGCATGATGCCAAAGGAGAGGGAATGAGTGAATGTCTCGCCCCCGTCGGCGTTGGTGTCAAGAAGTGCTCCGTTTTCGTCGCGCAGTTCATAGATCAGATTGGAGGTCTGCAGTCTGGCATGCAGATCGTCTGTCGTGTCAGATTCATTTGCCCAGATGATATCATCCCCATAGGAGGTCATCATCTGTTCGATCAGATCGTCTGAGACCATTTCCTCAGATCTCGTGTAAAAATCGCCTTCTACGAGGCCGTAAATGCCGATGGCTGATGCCAATATAATAATGCCGCAGCAAATGACTGTGATAAAAAGCAGTGATTTGCCTGCGATGGTGCGAAAGAAATCTTTCATACGTCCCGTCCCTTCTCCATTTTATAGCCCTGGCCGAAGATCACCTTGATATATCGGGGATCGGCCGGGTTGATCTCGATTTTCTCCCGGAGATGTCTGATATGCACGGCGACGGTGTTCTCAGAACCGAACGGCTTTTCTTTCCAGACGATCTGATAAATGTCTTTGGGTGCATAGACTTTCTCGGGGTTGGACATCAGAAGTTTTAAGATGTCGTATTCCTTGGGCGTTAAACTGACTGGCGCGCCGTCAACCGTGACTTCCTTGGAGAGATCATTCAGTTCGATCCCGCCGTTACGTAAGACTTCCGGCTGCGTGGTCCCGCCGCCAAACTTCAGATATCTGCGCAGCTGTGAGCGGACGCGGGCTGTGACTTCTAACGGATTGAATGGCTTGGTAATGTAGTCATCTGCACCGATGTTTAACCCAAGGATCTTATCCGTATCCTCGCTTTTGGCGGTGAGTAAAATGATTGGAACCGTGCTGGTTTCACGAATCTTCGCCATCGCCTTGATACCGTCCATGACCGGCATCATGATATCAAGTAAGATAAGATCGATGGATTCCCGCTCCATAACCTGAAGCGCTTCTTTCCCGTTATAAGCTTCATAGAGGCGATATTCCGGGTCAGACAGATAGATTTTCAGTGCATTTACGATATCACGTTCGTCATCGCAGATTAAAATGTTTGGCATAGTCAGTTCCTCCCTTGTTCTCTCTTAGTATACGGGACGTCTCGTTTAAATAGATAGACGAAAACGGATTAAGATTTGTTTAAGATGCAAAAAGCCGCACCCGAAAGTGCGGCTGGAGTTCCTCAGATATATTCAGCAATATAATATAGCAGATGCTCAGAATCCTCCCAGCTTAAGCAAGGATCGGTGATGGACTTGCCATAGACATGCTCGCCGATCTTTTGTGCGCCGGCTTCGATATAGCTCTCCACCATCACGCCCTTGACCAGATTTTCAATGTCTTTCGAGACGCGGCGGGAGTGAAGTACTTCCTGAACGATACGCGGCTGTTCCTGGTGCTGCTTGTTGGAGTTGGAATGGTTCGCGTCCACGATGCAGGCAGGATTCTTTAAATCGCGCTGCTCGTACATATCGTTTAAGCGGGCGAGGTCTTCGTAGTGATAGTTGGGAATACTCTGCCCATGCTTGTTGACCGCACCGCGCAGAATCGTATGCACCAGAGGGTTGCCATCGGTCTTCATCTCGTAACCGCGGTATAAAAATGTGTGTCCATGCTGCGCCGCGTGGCAGGAGTTTAACATCACTGAGAGATCTCCGCTGGTCGGATTCTTCATGCCGACCGGGATATCGATGCCGCTGGGCACGAGACGGTGCTGCTGATTCTCGACAGATCTGGCACCGACCGCAACGTAGGAGAGGATGTCTTCCATGTAGGACCAGTTCTCTGGATAGAGCATCTCGTCCGCCGCAAACATACCGCTTTCCTCAATGGCACGCAGATGCATATGGCGCATCGCGATGATGCCCTCAGCGAGGTCTGGCTTCTTCTCTGGATCCGGCTGGTGCAGGATACCCTTATAACCGTCGCCCGTCGTCCGCGGCTTATTGGTGTAAATGCGCGGGATGAGCAGAAGCTTGTCCTTCACCTTCTCCTGGACTTTCGCGAGGCGGCTGATATAATCGCAGACCGCATCTTCATTGTCCGCAGAACAAGGACCGATGATGACTAAGAACTTATCGGACTCGCCGGTAAATACCTTCGCAATCTCCTCGTCGCGCTGTTTTTTTAGTTCTTTGTAGGATTCCTTGAGAGGATATTGCTCCTGTAATTCCTGAGGAGTAATGACCTTCTGGATAAATGTTGCCCCCATTTTGCTACCTCTTTTCTCTATACAGTCGTCTATTCTAACCCTCCGTGTGGAAATCGTCAAGAATGAAAGAGGTTTTTTGTGTGGCTCTTGACTTTTGGCTATGAAATGCTAAACTGATAAGGACAGACATTGATGTGATTTGCAGGGTTCCTGCTTACATTTAAAGGAAGTAACAAGCCATGATTAAACAGATATCCGTATTTCTTGAGAACAGGAGCAGCCGACTGGTCGCCCTGACAGATGTATTAACTGCCAACGGTGTTCATATTGTCTCCGTATCGTTGTCGGATTCCACAGAGTATGCCCTGCTGCGTATGATTGTTTCCCACCCGGATAAGGCAGCGCAGATTCTGAAGGATAACGGTTTTTCGGTTTCCGTGAATAATGTTCTGGTTGTCGGTATGCCGAAGGGGCAGGGATCCCTCAACGAGATGATGCAGGTGATCTCAGATTGCGACATTGAATATATCTACACATTATCTGCGAAACACGAGAACGTGTATATGGTGGTGAAGGTCGCAGATGTTTACAGTGCGATCGCGATGCTGGAGCGTGCGAACTACATCGTTGCGACCGATGAGGTTGTATTCTCGATGAACTAAGAACCGATGCATGGACCGTTTCGCTCTGGCGAAACGGTTTTTTCTTTTCTGTGGGGGAGAGTATAGGAGTATGAAAAGAATCGATCAAAACATTTACGAGGTGAAGGACGAGAGGCTCCCTAAGGCAGCGAAGGGATGCAGACTCGCTGTGCTGGCGGATATTCATAACAACCGGTTTGGGGAAAATGATAACGACTTGCTTGCCGTGGTGAAAGATTTTGCACCGGATCTCATCTTGATTCCCGGCGATCTCATCGTCGGAGAGAGAGGAGCCATCGATTTTGAACCGGTGCTCTTTTTGCTGCGCAAGTTAAGAAAGATTGCGCCGGTGTACTATTCCGAGGGCAATCATGAGGAAATCTTAGATACGATCGGGCCGGAGGCTTCGGAACAGCTGCGTGCCTTTTATGGCAGGTGTTGGGAAGAAGATGTCGAGGTGCTTAAAAATGAGAGCATCGTAACACCGCAGGGAATCCGCATTTACGGGCTTTCTCTTAGTATGTTGTACTACCGCAGAGCACGAATGACAGCGCTTTCGATGGAGGCGCTGGATCAGAAGCTGGGGTTAAAAGACCCGGAAGAATATGCGATTTTGTTAGCGCACCACCCGGCTTATTTCCCGCAATATGCGCTTTGGGGGGCGAATCTTGTCGTAAGCGGACATCAGCACGGCGGCATGGTAAGGCTTCCTAAAATCGGCGGGGTGATCTCACCGCAGTTAGCGCTATTTCCCAAGTATGATGCGGGAGAATACCGCGAACTGGAGTCCACGATGATCTTATCCCGCGGCCTTGGCAGCCACACGATCGATCTGCGCTTTTTGGGAAATGCGCCGGAATTTGTCGGAATAGTGCTTGATTCTTGAGAGGTTTTTTGAGAAAATAGATTAGTTGATACTGACTGGAGTAAGAAGATGGCGATACAGGTAAAACTTGAGACCTTCGAGGGGCCGCTTGATCTGCTTTTGCAGCTGATTGAGAAGAATAAAGTGAATATCTACGATATCCCGATCGCACTTATTACCGATCAGTATATGGAATATCTGCATGCGATGGAAGAGCTCGATTTGGATGTGATGAGTGACTTTCTTTTGATGGCGGCGACGCTTCTTAACATCAAGGCGAAGATGCTGCTGCCGGTGGAGAAGGATGAGAACGACGAAGAGATCGATCCCAGAGAAGAGCTTGTGATGCGCCTGCTAGAGTATAAGATGTATAAGTACATTTCGCAGGAACTTCGGGATAAGGAGTTTGAGGCAGGGTTTCATCTGTATAAGAACGCGACGATTCCTGCGGAGGTCGAGGGGTATAAAGAACCGATTGATCCAAAGGCGGTCATTGAAAGCTCCGGCGTGGATGCGCAGAAGCTTTACGACACCTTTGAGCAGGTGATGCGGCGGACGATCGATAAGGTCGATCCGGTGCGTTCGAAGTTTGGCAAGATTGAGCGGGAAGAGGTCAGTGTTGCCGATAAGATGACCTACGTCAGACACTATATGCGTGGACACAAGAAGATGCGGTTTCAGGATCTTCTTGAGAAGAGCAAGAACCGGACCGAAGTGGTCGTGACGTTTTTATGCGTGCTGGAGCTGATGAAGATTGGTGCGATTGTGCTGAAGCAAGAGCATTTATTTTCTGAGATTGACATTGAATATGTAGGAAGCGAAGATGAATCTATCGATATTGGAAGCGAATATTGAGGCAATTTTGTTCAGTATGGGGGAGGCCGTTGACAGCGAGAGAATCGCAGTGGCCATCGAACAGGATGTCGAGACGACTTGCAAGATTATCCGCAACATGATGGATAAGTATGACAAGGAAGACCGCGGCATCATGATCATCGAGATGGACGGCTCTTTCCAGATGTGTACAAAACCGGCCTATTACGATGTATTAAAGAAGCTGATTCATTTGCCCAAGAAGCATATGCTGACGGAAGTGATGTTAGAGACGCTCTCCATCATTGCTTATAAACAGCCGATTACGAGGGCAGAGATCGAGGCGATCCGCGGCGTGAGTTCTGATTTCGCGGTGAATCGTCTGATCGAATATCAGCTGATTGAAGAAAAGGGACGGCTCAATGCGCCCGGCCGTCCGATTCAGTTCGGGACGACGCAGGACTTTCTGCGAAGCTTTGGCTTGCAGTCTTTAGATGACCTTCCGGTGATTCGCCCGGAGAAGGTGGAAGACTTTAAGTTAGAGGCGGAGAAAGAATATGAAGATCAGCAGATGGAGCTGAATCTGCAGATCTAAAGGACGCAAATAAACGCTCAGGAGGGGAATATATGAGACAGTTTATCATCACCACGGATACGACATCGGATCTTCCCAGATCTTATGTGGACGAACATCAGATTCCGATCATGTCATTAAGCTATACGATCGATGGGATCACTTATGATTGGAGCCATGAATTGCCGTATGATGAGTTTTATGCGAAGATGCGTGCAGGCTCTATGCCTACGACCGCACAGATCATTCCGGAGCAGGCAAAGCAGACGTTCTTAAGTTTGATCGCGGCGGGGTACGATATCATTCACGTGGCATTTTCTTCTGCACTTTCCGGCAGCTACCAGAGCGCTGAGATTGCAGCAAGAGAATTAAGAGAAGAGTTCCCGGAGGTCAAGATCGCAGTGATCGATTCTCTGTGCGCTTCTCTGGGCGAAGGATTATTGGTTCACAAGCTGATTCAGATGAAAGATGCCGGGAAGTCCTTTGATGAGATCGTCGCCTGGGCGGAAGAGAATAAGACCACAGTCTGCCACAATTTCACGGTGGATAATCTGTTCCATCTCTACCGCGGCGGCAGAGTCACAAAGACGACTGCCATCCTAGGCACGATGCTTTCCATCAAGCCTTTACTGCATGTGGATGATGAAGGGCGACTGATCAACATCGATAAGACCAGAGGACGTAAAAAGTCTTTAAAATGGTTGGTTGATCGGATGTGTGAGCAGATCAAAGAGTATGACAATGATTGCTTCTTTATCAGTCACGGAGACTGCTTAGAAGAAGCAGAATATGTGGCAGAGCTCGTTGAAGAAAAGACTGGGATCAAGGATCACCTGATCAATTACGTCGGACCTACCATCGGAGCACATTCCGGTCCTGGTACGATGGCTTTATTCTTCCTTGGCAGACCGAGATAAATTTCGTTAATTCATAGATTAGGGGCAGGAGTTTAGACTGCAGGATCGAGGACGTGTATGAAAGGTATGTATGAACGCCTTTATTTGAATGATCATTGGGGGTTTCGTCCGCATTTAACCAAAGAAATGATGAAAGCAGAGTGCGACTGGAAGAAGCTTACGGTCGTGTCTTTGCCGCACGCGCCTTTTGCCATGGAAGTGCCGCTAAAAGGAGAGAGAGATCTCCACAAGATCTGCGGCTACCGCAAGGAGTTTTCTCTGGGTAAGAATTACCGCGCGCGTCATCTGTTTTTACACGTCACGAAGCCGGCTGGTCATCTCACCGTTTATTTGAACGGCCAGGAGATCGCCAAAGCGCAGACTGGGGATCCGGAACTTATCCTGGATGTCAATGACATTTTATTCTATGATCAGAATAATGTGTTGATCATCGAGGCGAATAACGAAGATCCAGAAGATCTGCCATTTGCAGGGCTTGCCTCGGAAGTGTTCCTGGAAGTGCGTGGGGACATCTTCATGAAGCAGTGCCAGATGGAGATGGGCGATGACTGCATGACGACCATCGTGGTCAATGAAGTACGTCCGAATCTGAAGCTGCGCCAGAAGCTGATCGAGGTCGGCAGACGTCCGAGAATCCTTGCGGAGGCAGATGTGACGAAGGAGACGACGAAGCTTTCCTTCTCCCTCGTATCTTACAGACGCTGGGATCCGACCGCACCGGCACTCTACGAGGTGGAGACGGAGCTTTTAGAGGGCGGCCGCAAGGTGGATACGATCAAGGAGACGGTCGGGTTTACCCGCAAGGAATGGAAAGATGGCCGTTTCTTCCTAAATGGTCACCGTATGCATCTGACTGCTGTAATGCTACCGGGTATATTTGCCTATCTTGGCTATCAGGTGCCGGGTACATTTCCTGCGGAGGACGTTACAAGAGTCAAGAAGCTTTCCTGTTTTGATGCAGTGATCGCTTCCGGCCCTTGCTTTACCGAAGAGATTCTGGATCGGTGTGATGAAGAAGGCATTTTATGCTTGACGGAAGAAGAGAGATTTTCCAATCATGCTTCTGCGGTGATTCTGAAAAGAGAAGAGCTGAAGCGTCTGTTAGATCAGGCAAAGGTGGATTATGATGAGAATCCTGCGGTCGCGCTTGGAAAGACTTTAGGTGCATCTGATCCGATCAGTGTGTATTCCTGGCCGCTCACTTCGGATTATCCGATCCGCAACAAGCCGGAAGGGACGCCAGGCATCTTCTCTGTGCTAAGAGAAGAGCGCGTGCCGAAGGAGTTGTTCCTTGCGCAGGCCGATGGCGGACTGTGTGCGCAGATGCATTTGGAAGAGACGGCTCCGGGATACTTTGAGCCTGTGTTATATACCAACGCTTCTGAAGCAGAGATTTTCCTGGCAAATAAAAGCCTAGGGGTCTATGAGGCGAATTCCTCCTACGCGCCGGGCTTAAATCACGCGATTATCCGTATTCCGGACTTCCGCTATAAGATGGCTGGGATGCTTGGCAGGCTCAATGAGCGTATGATCAAAGAGATGGAAGAGCTCCTTCCGATGCTCAAGGAAAAGGGCGAAGCCGGTTTATCCCGTCTTGATAAAGTGAAGCTTCAGATGCTCATGCGCCGCGCGAAACTTTCCGCAGAAGATGTTGCATCGATGACGCAGGGGTATTATAATGACTTCAGAAATGTAGCCGAGGATTTCTCTGCTCTGGTGCGTCAGGATGAGGAAGAGATCCGTGTATCGATGCCGAAACGCAGTTTTGATCATCTTTATGTAAAGGCGCGAAAGACTGCCTTAACGCCCGGACACAGCTATGATCTGACCGAGGTCGTTGTGGAAGCGCGGGATAAGGAAGACAAGCTTTGCGATCGCTGGCAGGGGGATCTTGCCATTGCAGCGAAGGGGCGTGTCGCAGTGATTCCTGGCGATACCATGAAGATTCGCGGCGGCAGAGCTACATTTTATGTGAGATCCATCGCCTTAACAGGGGAAGGGGAAGTACGTGTGCGCAGACCTGATGTGCGCACCGAGCCGGTTGTGATCCGGTTCATCCTACAGGAATAATTAATTGTCGGAATCATCCGGCATACGGGGGCATAGCTCAGCTGGGAGAGCGCTTGAATGGCATTCAAGAGGTCGTGGGTTCGAGTCCCATTGTCTCCATGCGATGAACAAAATCAGAAAAAGCTAACAAAGGAAAATCGCACGATTTTATTGACTGAATCGTGCGATTTTTATATAATAATAGTACAAATACAAAAGGAGGTGCGTTCGATGTCTATCACAGCAACCGAATTGAAAATGAATCTGAGCAAATATCTGCTGATGGCAGAGACGGAGGATGTGTTTATCACGAAGAACGGTAAGATTGTGGCGAAGCTGACCAATCCGTTTCAGAAACGGGTAGACGTGGCAAAGTCGCTCTTTGGTGTGCTACCCGCCACGCTGACGCTGGAACAAGCCATGAAGGAGCGCGTGGAGCTGCTATGAGAGTCTTATTCGATACCTGTGTCATTCTGGATGCATTGCAGGCTCGTGAGCCGTTCCGCGAGGATGCTGAAAAGCTGTTTCTCCTGGTTGCTAATGAGCGAATCCACGGTGCCTTGACAGCAAAATCTATAACTGACATCTATTATCTCACTCACAGGATTACTCACAATGATCAGCGTACTAGGGAGATTCTGATGAATCTGTTGTCGTTGTTTGACCTTGTAGACACCACCGGCAATGACATCCGACAAGCTCTGCTCTCTGAACTTTCTGACTACGAGGACGCCGTGATGGTAGAAGCGGCCACTCGGGAGGAAATGGACTGCATTGTCACACGAAATCTTCACGAGTACCGGAAAGCGGCCTGCAAGGTTTTAAGTCCCAGTGAATTGCTGAAGAAACTGGCTGAGGATGTGTGACCCATTTCATGAGGTGAGTGTATGAGAGAACCCAAGTTTACATTTAATGCGTTTATTTTTATCGTAATTTTATTCTCGGCCTTGTATTTTTTCGCCAATGTCAGTCTGTTTAATCTGCTGGTACCGCCGGCGATCAACGATACGCATGAGATTGAGAACAGTGATTATGTGGTGCGCTACAATACAATCATTCCCAGCGGTATCTATGACGGATCAGATAGCTGGTCGCATCTGATGATTGAAGGGGAGTTTGGCTACAACTGGGGCATGGTTGCGAAAGAAGATGCGTTATACTGCAATGAATATCATACGACGACATTTGCTTACATGACGACGGATCTGGTGCGGATCGATCTTAAGACATTTGAGAAGACTATCGTGAGGAAAGATGCGATGTTGGTGGGAGAGACGACCTCCGGCGAACTCATTTACCTGGACGGATGCGTGATGGCTAACTGGTTTCCGGCAACCAATCCGCTCTACCGGCTCTACGGCGCTGCGAACAGAAGTCTGCTAAAGGGCGAGAACGGTGCGATGGTCTGTTTTTATAATACCGGTGATGCAAATGTGGTCTATCAGGTAGAGGATTTGAATGCGCTTACCGATGCCAGACAGGCCTATTATCGGTCGCATTCGCTTGCGGAGGTGAAGCCATGAAGAAGAAAGTATCCGGCGTAAAGCTTGCGGTGATCATTTTTCAGGTGATATCTTTGCTGCCGCTAATGTATTTTGTCATGACGCTTGGCTATAGTACCGTGGTAACAAATTACGGATTCTTTGCCTGGCTTTTTGACCTTGGGATCGCGCTTCTTCCGAGGGTGGAAGTGCTTTTGGTGTCTTTGCTTTATCACGTGACGAAAAATGAAGTTGCCGTGTATTTCGCTTTTGTCGTTACCGCTTTGATCGTGGGGCTTGTCTTTGAGAGGCTGATGTCTGGATCAGAGAAAACAAAACAGCGGACACGCATGGTGACCGCTGTCTTTATCGGTATTGATTTGATTCTTCGGGTGTTGCCGTTATCGGTCAACCTGATTCAAAACGGCTGGTTTCGCGCAGGCGGATCGATCGCTGCAATGATTTGCCTTATCCTAATAATACTCGTGCGATGATGTCTGCCGCTTCATCGATGAGGGCTTCAGTGTGCGTTGCCATGTAGCTGGTACGAAGCAGGCACTCGCCGGGAGCGGTTGCCGGAGGAAGAACCGGATTGACATAGACGCCTGCATCATAAAGCTCTTTGGCCTTTAACAGGGTGTTCTCTAACTCGTAAGTATAAATCGGAACAATGGGGGTATCAGATTCACGGATCTTGAGCCCTCTTTCTTTATACGCATTTCTCGCATGGGCTGCCAGAGAAAGAAGTCTCTTAGGCAGTTCCGGGTGAGCCTTTAAGTGGCGCAGTGCCGCGAGAGCGGAAGCGCAGGCTGCCGGCGGAATCGATGCAGAGAAGATAAACGGGCGGGAGTTGTGGCGTACATAGTCGCAGACGACTTCAGATGCTGCCATGTAGCCGCCAAGGCTTGCTAACGACTTTGAAAATGTGCCCATGATGATGTCGACTTCGTCTTCCAGACCGTAATAGCTGGCTGTGCCGCGGCCGCCTTCGCCGATGACACCAAGTCCGTGTGCATCGTCAACCATCACACGTGCACCGTATTTCTTCGCAAGAGCGACAATCTCGGGGAGATTTGCGATGTCACCACCCATGGAGAAGACACCGTCGGTCACGATCAGGCAACCTGCGTTCTCCGGGACACCCTGCAGAAGCTTTTCCAGTTCCTGCATATCGTTGTGGCGATAGCGGAGCATTTTTCCATAGCTTAACTTGCATCCGTCGTAGATGCTGGCATGGTTCTCACGGTCGCAGATGACATAATCACCACGTCCGACGATCGCACTGATAATGCCTAAGTTGGACTGGAATCCGGTGGAGAAAGTGACCGCAGAATCTTTGTGGACAAAGTCTGCAAGCTCTGCTTCCAGCTCCAGGTGCATCTTTAATGTACCGTTTAAGAAACGAGAACCGGAGCAGCCACTGCCATACTGTTCAAATGCTTTGATACCTGCTTCGATGACGGCAGGCTCGGTGGTCAAGCCAAGATAGTTGTTGGAACCCAGCATGATGCGGCGCTTGCCTTCCATGATGACTTCGACATCCTGTCTGGATTCTAATGCATGAAAGTAAGGATAGATGCCTTTCTCACGAAATTCATTGGCGAGCGTATAATTAAAACACTTTTCAAAGATATCCATAGATTGCCTCCATTGAATTTATAAAAATTTTATAAACTAGTTGCATTATACTGAAGCTTTTGGAAGTTGTCAACTCATGCGCGGCAAGGATCGGTTTAAGGATTGATTAAGAATGTGCGAAAACATTTGCAGAAAATGATAAATACTGCTTGACACGGGTTAGAATCTTTAGTAAACTACCGCCTGTAAAGAAAAAAACTTTACAGGCGGTGCTTTTATGAGTATGATAGAGGATGTGCATCTGACACCGGAAGATGAGATTGACCAAAGACTTTATCTTGTTACATTATTTGATTTCTACGGCGCGCTTTTAAAAGAGAATCAACGTGCTGCATTTGAGGGATCCATACTGGAAGATCTGTCTTTATCAGAAATCGCTGAGGAGATGGAGATTAGCAGGCAGGGTGTACATGACCTCGTGAAAAGAACTTGTAGGCAGCTTGAATCCTATGAAGAAAGGCTTCGTCTGGTTGAAAAGTTCCAGATTATCAAGTCCAAGATTGAAACCCTAAATCAAAGGATGATGACATATCATAACCTTCCTGAAGAAGAGGCAAGAGAGATTCAAGATACACTCAGGGAGATTTTGGAGGAAATCTAAGTGGCATTCGAGAGTTTATCCGATAAATTTGAAAATGTATTTAAGAACCTGCGCAGCAAGGGACGGCTGGATGAGGATGATGTTAAGGCCGCATTAAAAGAAGTCAAGATTGCGCTTCTGGAAGCGGATGTCAACTTCAAAGTCGTCAAGCAGTTTGTAAAAACGGTGCAGGAGCGCGCGATCGGCGCGGATGTGATGAACAGTCTGACCCCAGGTCAGATGGTCATAAAGATCGTCAATCAGGAACTGATCAATCTGATGGGTTCTGAGACGACAGAGCTTAAGTTAAAGCCTGGTAATGAGACAACCGTCATCTTGATGTGTGGTCTGCAGGGTGCCGGTAAGACGACGACGGTTGCGAAGATCGGCGGGAAGTTAAAGGCAAAGGGTAAGAGCCCGCTTTTGGTTGCCTGCGATGTGTACCGTCCGGCGGCGATCAAGCAGCTGCAGGTCAACGGGGAGAAGATGGGGGTTCCGGTTTTCTCGATGGGAGATAACCAGAACCCGGTGAATATTGCGAAGGCGGCGATCGAACACGCGAAGAAGAATGGCAACAACGTTGTTCTTTTAGATACCGCGGGACGTCTTCATATCGATGAGGATATGATGCACGAGTTGGAGGCGATCAAGGCTGCGGTGACGGTTGATCAGACAGTCCTTGTGGTCGATGCGATGACCGGTCAGGATGCGGTCAATGTTGCGAATACATTTGCGGAGCGGATCGGGATCGACGGCGTGATTTTGACGAAGCTCGACGGTGATACCAGAGGCGGTGCGGCGTTGTCAATTCGTGCCGTGACCGGAAAGCCGATTCTCTATGTCGGTATGGGCGAGAAGCTTTCGGATCTCGAGCAGTTTTATCCGGATCGTATGGCTTCCAGAATCCTCGGCATGGGCGATGTGCTTTCGCTGATTGACAAAGCGGAGCAGATGAACATTGATGAGGAGAAAGCCAAGGAGATGGAGCGCAAGCTTCGCAAGGCGGAATTCGATTTCAATGATTATCTGGAGCAGATGCAGCAGATGAAGCAGATGGGAGGTATTCAGGAGATCCTTTCGATGCTTCCCGGTGCGAATTCTGCAAAGATCGGGGATCTTTCGGGGTCGGAGGATGCGCTGAAGAAGATGGAGAGCATCATTTACTCGATGACCAAGGAAGAGAGAGCGAACCCGAACCTCATCAACATGTCTCGCAAGCAGAGAATTGCCAAAGGCGCCGGTGTGGATATCGCAGATGTCAACCGGATGATGAAGCAGTTTGAGCAGAGCAAGAAGATGATGAAGCAAATGAGCGGTATGATGTCCGGGAAGAACCGCAGACGTGGAGGATTTAAACTCCCGTTCGGACTGTAAGACGTGATCAATGGGGAACCATTTATCATAGAGTTATTTCATAAATGAGTTGGAGGAAAAAAACAATGGCAGTAAAGATCAGATTAAAGAGAATGGGACAGAAGAAGGCACCTTACTATAGAGTAGTTGTTGCTGATGCAAGAGCTCCCAGAGATGGAAGATTCATCGAGGAGATCGGTACTTATGATCCCAGCAAAGAGCCGAGTGCATTCGTTGTTGATGCTGAGAAGGCAAAACAGTGGATTGCAAACGGCGCACAGCCTACTGAGACTGTTGGCAAGCTGTTAAAGGCTACTGGAATTCTGTAATTCGGAGGATCTGATGAAAGAACTGGTGAAAACGATAGCCTCTGCTCTCGTGGATCATCCGGAAGATGTCGTAGTAACTGAAACCGAGAACGAGAATGGAATCTTGGTGGAACTGAGAGTTGCTCCCGATGATATGGGAAAGGTGATCGGCAAGCAGGGCAGAATCGCGAAAGCGATCCGCAGCGTAGTCAAAGCCGCTGCATCGAAGGACGACAAGAAAGTCACGGTGGACATTGTCCAGTAATCGTTGTCAGAAACGGATCTCGGAAGGCAGAATCTCTGTCTTCCGACTTGCATTTTAAGGGATAAGTGAGTGTATGAACAAAGATGAAATGCTGCGCGTAGGTGTGTTTTCATCCACGCATGGTGTGCATGGCGAGATCAAAGTATTTCCCACCACGGACGATCCATCCCGTTTTGAGGAGCTTGAGACGGTCTATCTGGATACCCCGAAGGAACTGAAGAAACTGACGATTGCCGGTGTAAAGTTTTTTAAGGGTATGGTGATCTTAAAGTTCAAAGAGTTTGACGACATCAATCTGATTGAACCTTACAAGGGCTGTGACCTTTTGATCACGAGAGATCAGGCGGTGCCCCTTGCGGAAAATGAAGTCTTTATCTTCGATATTTTAGGCGCAAAGGTGGTCGATGAGTCGGGTAATGAACTTGGCGAGCTCTCAGAGATTTTAACGACCGGGGCCAATGATGTGTACGTGGTAAAACGTAAAGGAAAGAAAGAGCTTTTACTTCCTTCGATTCCTTCCTGCATTCTGGATGTCAACACAGATGAGAAGGTCGTCACGGTTCATGTGCTTCCGGGACTGGAGGATTAGAGATGTCTGAGAAGCCGGTACATTACACGGTGATGACGTTATTTCCGGAGATGATCGAGGCTGGACTTCATACGAGTATCCTCGGGAAAGCAGAGGAAAATGGGATCTTAAAGATCGACACGGTCAACATCCGGGACTATACTGAGAACAAGCATAAGCGTGTGGATGATTATCCGTACGGCGGCGGTGCCGGCATGGTGATGCAGGCGGAACCGATCTGGCATACGTACGAGGCTTTGTTTGGCGAGAGGCTCAAAGAAGGAAAAAAGCCGAGGCTCATTTATCTAAGCCCGCAGGGGCACGTGTTTGATCAGAAGCTTGCGGATGAACTTTCCAAGGAAGAAGAGCTTGTCTTTCTTTGCGGTCACTACGAGGGTGTCGATGAGCGCGTGCTGGAGATGATCGTCACAGATACGGTTTCGATCGGAGATTATGTGCTGACCGGCGGAGAGCTGCCTGCGATGGTCATGATCGATGCGATTGCAAGGCTGATTCCCGGCGTTCTTGGCAATGAAGCTTCCTGGGCGGAAGATGAATCGTTCCGCGGAGATTTGCTGGAATATCCGCAGTATTCCAGGCCAGAAGAGTTTATGGGAATGCGGGTTCCGGAGGTGCTTTTGTCCGGGCATCATGCGAAGATTGAAGCCTGGAGAAGAGAACAATCGATCAAGAGAACCGCGAAGATGCGGCCGGATCTTTTAGAGAAAGCAGATTTGACGCAAAAAGAGCGAGAACTCGCGAAAAAATACTTGCAATCGGAAGATCCCTATGATAAAGTGTAATTTGTTGTGAATACCAGATGGTCCTCTGTTGCAGCGTGTGCTGGCATTAAGAACGTCGATTATGTAAAGGAGGTCACACACGATGAATGATATTATTAAGAATATCGAAGATGCGCAGTTAAAGGCTGAGGTTACCAAGTTTAACGTTGGTGATACCGTAAGAGTTCATGCGAAGGTTATCGAGGGTGCTCGTGAGAGAATCCAGATCTTTGAAGGCGTTGTTCTGAAGAGACAGGGCGGCGGCGCAAGAGAGACCTTTACCGTTAGAAAGACTTCGAACGGAATCGGCGTTGAGAAGACATGGCCTCTTCATTCCCCGATCGTGGACAAGATTGAAGTTGTCCGCAGAGGTAAAGTCAGAAGAGCGAAACTCAACTATTTACGTGGCCGTGTAGGCAAAGCTGCGAAGGTAAAAGAATTAGTAAGATAAGATTTTTACCATGGGGAGGGACACATTGTGTCCCTCAATTACGTTATACGATTTTTTGGAGTAATCAGGATGGATCGAAACATCAGATTATATGATGAGCCTTCGCGGGCGAAAAAGGTGGTCATTGAAGGGATCGTCCTGCTCGTGATCCTGGTGATTGCGGCAGGGCTTGCCTTCTTGCTGGTGCATTTTTGTACGGATCAGATTAAGATGCCCGGAAAGTCCATGCAAGAGACCTTAGAAGAAGGGGATCTTCTTCTTATCAATACCGTCGCGTATAAGCTTGGCAATCCCAGGCGAGGCGATGTGATTGTCTATCAGGCGGAAGATACGGGCGCTTTTAGTGTCAAGCGTGTTGTTGGACTTCCCGGCGACACCGTGCAGATCAAGGAAGGAAAGCTGTACGTTAACAATACGGAGTATGCAGAGACGACGAAAGTCGATTTGATGCAGTCTTCCGGTCTTGCCTCGGAAGCGATCGTGATTCCGGAGGAGATGTATTTTGTCCTCGGAGATAACCGCAACAATAGTGAGGACAGCCGGTTTGCTTCTGTCGGCAATATCAAGCGGTCTCAGATTCTGGGGAAGGCTTATCTGCGCCTTTCTCCGAAGTTTAATTTCATCGATAAATTAGGGTTAGAAGGTAAAAATGGCGACTAACACGAACATACAGTGGTATCCGGGGCATATGACGAAAGCCAGAAGGATGATGGAGGAGAGCATCAAGCTCATCGACATCGTCGTTGAACTGGTCGATGCCAGAGTGCCTTATTCCAGCAAGAATCCGGATATCGATGCCTTGGCAAATGGCAAGGCAAGGCTGATTTTGCTTAATAAATCAGACCTTGCAGACCCGGAGCAGACAAAGGCGTGGAAGAAATGGTACGAAGCGCAGGGATTTTTCGCGGCAACGATCAATTCCCGCAACACGGGCGATGCAAGAGGGGTCACAAACCTCATTCAGGAAGCCTGCAAGGAGATCATAGAGCGCAATGCGAGAAAAGGAATTAAAAATCGTCCGATTCGTGCGATGATCGTGGGCATTCCGAATGTGGGAAAGTCCACCTTTATCAACAGTTTTGCAGGACGTGCAGCGGCTAAGACCGGCAATACACCTGGCGTGACGAAGGGGAAGCAGTGGATTCGTTTAAATAAAAACGTGGAGCTTTTAGACACGCCTGGCATTCTTTGGCCGAAGTTTGAAGATCAGGAAGTCGGAAAGAAACTTGCCTATATCGGTTCGATCCGTGACGAAGTGCTAGATGCAAGCGATCTGGCGTATTCATTTTTAGAATATTTAAGAGAAGAATATCCGGAGAATCTTATCAAGCGGTATGCACTGACCGAGCTGACGCCTACGATCGCGATGATGGATCAGATCGGAAAGGCCAGAGGGTGCTTAAAGGCTGGCGCTGAGATCGATTACGACAAGACCGCTGCCGTAATCTTGGATGATTTTCGGAAAGGTGCTCTCGGACGCATCACGCTTGAGAGACCGAGTGAAGGACTGTAAGATGGCAGAAGAGAAAAGATATCGCGATATGACGCCAAAGGAGAAGCTGCACGAGTGGCTGTTAACGCTTTTGTATCTTGCCATTGGTGCTGCGCTTGCACTCATCATATCGAACGTTTTTATTCAAAAAGTGACCGTAGAAGGAAGTTCTATGGTGGAGACCCTGGAAGAGGGAGATGCGCTCTTTGGCGTCAGAAAGATTGTCTTGTACCGCGATGTAAAGCGATTTGATATCGTTGTGATCGATATGGGAGACGAAGGCCTGTTTGTAAAACGTGTCATCGGACTGCCGGGCGAAACGATCCAGATCGAGGATCAAACCATTTACATCAATGGGCAGGTCTTGGACGAGTCTTACGGATCAAGTCTGATGCGAAGTCCCGGGATTGCGAAAGATCCTATTACCCTTGGGGAAAATGAATACTTTGTGCTTGGAGATAACAGAGCCAACAGCCGAGACAGCAGAGACCCTTCGGTCGGGATCATTTCCGAGAAGCAAATCCAGTCAAAACTGGGGCTTCGGATCTTTCCTTTTAGAAAGTTTGGAATTGTAAAATGATTGAGTCAATCAAGAACATTGAAATGAAGCTAAAGAATTTGCCTCTGGATGAGATTCCCGAGGCGATTCTTGCCTATCGGGACGATGAGCGGGCAAGCGTTCAGAAGCTTCTTAACTCGTACCTGAAGAAGAAAGAGAAACTGGACGCAGAGCGTGCCAGAATGGAGAAGATGTTTCTCTATGAGCGTCAATATGCAGACTATAAAGCGATCTGTGGGATTGATGAAGTCGGGCGTGGTCCGCTTGCGGGGCCTGTGACTGCGTGTGCCGTGATCTTACCCAAGGATTGTAAATTATTGTATCTGAATGATTCCAAGCAGCTGACGGCCGCAAAGAGAGAGGAACTCTATGACGAGATCCTTGCAGAGGCAGTCGGTGTGGGAATCGGGACGGTCGGTCCAGACGTGATCGATGAGATCAACATCTTGCAGGCAACCTATCAGGCGATGCGCATTGCAGTAGGGTCTTTGCCTGTGCAGCCGGATCTGCTGTTAAATGATGCGGTGACGATCCCAGGACTTCCAATGCGGCAGGTACCAATCATCAAGGGCGATGCCAAAAGTGCATCGATTGCAGCGGCTTCGATTGTGGCAAAGGTGACGCGTGACCGACTGATGTGTGAGTATGATAAGCAGTATCCGGGCTATGATTTTGCTGGAAATAAAGGCTATGGCAGTGCTGCACACATCGCTGCGTTAAAAGAAATCGGCCCTTGCCCGATTCACAGACGCAGCTTTATCACACATTTTGTGGAGGAAGATGTAGATGCCGCAGAATAATCATGCGACCGGCATCCGGCAGGAAGAGATCGCTGCACGTTATTTGCGGGAGCAAGGCTATCTGATTCTGGAACACAATTATCGCACAAGAACCGGGGAGATCGATCTGATCGGACTGGACGAGCATACGTTGTGTTTTATTGAGGTGAAGTATCGCAGTTCACGCATCAGCGGGGATCCCGGTGAGAGCATTACGCCCTTCAAACAGAGCAAAATCAGGCGGTGTGCGATGGAATATCTGCAGAGGAATCGGTATGAGATGGAGACACCCTGCAGGTTTGACGCAGTTCTGATTTTTGGAAATGAAATACAACTGATTAAGGATGCATTTTGATGAAGATTATTACGAAAAATCCTTATACGGGAGAAGTCTATCACAGTGAGGGGGAGACGGTGCTTCACGAGGGAAAGACACCTTACCTGACGTTTTCTGCATTTGAGAGCTTGCCCTGGATTCGCCATGGCTTTTCCACAAGACTTGGTGGCGTGAGCACTGGAGACTGTGAAAGCATGAATCTCAGCTTTTCTCGCGGAGATGATCCCTCTTGCGTGGAAGAAAATTTTATGTGCATCGCATCAGCGATTGGGTTTGATATAAAAGATATCGTATTCTCTGATCAGATCCACAAGACGGATCTGCACGTTGCAACAAAGTCGGATTGTGCTGGGGAGGATCTTGCAAAGAAGAAACTGGAAGGCATCGATGGGCTTCTGACAGACGAACCACATGTGGTGCTTGCGACCTCTTATGCCGATTGTGTCCCTCTGTTTTTTGTAGATCCAACGCACAAAGCCATTGCTTCTTCACATTCCGGTTGGCGCGGCACAGTCGCAAAGATCGGTGAAAAAACCGTGAAAGCGATGACTGAAACATTTGGCTCGGATCCGAAAGATCTGATCGTCGTCATTGGGCCTTCGATCTGCACAGCCTGTTATGAGGTCAGTGAGGAGGTTGCGGAAGCATTTCGTAAAGCCTATACGGCAGATGCCTGCGGACGGTTCTTATACGAAAAAGGGAACGGAAAATATCAGCTGGATCTTTGGCTTGCCTGCAAGATTGCACTGATAGAGGCCGGGGTGAAGGAAGAAAATGTGCACATTTCAGGCGCATGCACCTGCTGCAATGCCAAGATGCTCTGGAGCCATCGTGCGACCAAGGGTAGAAGGGGCAATATGCTGGGATTTTTGGAGAAAATAGAGTTAGAATAAAACGAAAAGGGTTCAACACATCACTGTGCGTGAACCCTTTTGACTTCTCAAAACATGTGAAAGAGTCATTTTTTCGCATCCAGCAGATCCTGGATCTTCTGCGTCGTATTGATGATCTCGTCGACGCTGCAGTCGTGGTTGATGGTATCGATGATGAGCGTAATGTACTCGGTCAGATCCACCTGTGAATAATACGGCTTGGTAAATGCTTCCGGCGGTGTCCAGGTGAGATTGGTGGTGAAGATCTGGTCAAAGACACCATCCTGATAGTACTGGTCGAAGACCTTGAAGCCTTTGTTGAATAGGCCGAAGGTGCAGCAGATGAAGATGCGCTTTGCATTGCGCTTTTTCAGCTCTTTTGCGACGTCGCACATGCTCTCTCCGGAGGAGATCATGTCGTCGATGATCAGCACGTCTTTGCCTGCGACATCATTTCCAAGGAATTCGTGAGCAACGATCGGGTTGCGGCCGTCGACAACAGTGGAGTAGTCTCTGCGCTTATAGAACATACCCATGTTGACGCCCATCATGGTTGCATAGTAGACAGCGCGGCTCATACCGCCTTCGTCCGGGCTAATGGTCATGAGATGTTCTTTATCAATGATGATGTCCGGAACGACTTCCAAAATCTTTTCGATGAACTGATAAGAGGTAAAGAAGTTGTCAAAGCTCAGCCCCGGAATCGCATTCGATACACGCGGATCATGTGCATCAAAGGTAATGAAGTTTTCAACGCCCATGTTGGCGAGTTCCTGCAGCATCAGTGCACAGTCCAAGGACTCCGGACGGCTTCTGCGGTGCTGGCGGCCTTCATAAAGGAAGGGCATGATGACGTTGATACGGCGGGTCATGCCGACGGAGGCTGCGATCACACGCTTTAAGTCTGCAAATCGATCATCCGGTGATGTGCGGTTTGCCACTTGGTTCATTGTGTACGTACCGGAATTATTGACCGGGTCACAATAGATAAAAAGGTCCGTACCGCGGATCGACTCCTTGATCTGGCCTTTGCCTTCGCCGGAACCAAAACGGTTCACGACATAATCGACGCGGAAATCATCGCGCAGATAGCCGGGCGTCTGTGCCTGATGGCTATTGGGATTGGCAAGGACTCTCGCACGTCTTTTTTCAACAAGCAGCTTGTTGATGGCAGTGCCCATCTCTTCGGAACCAGGAGTTGCAATAAAACGAAGAGGAGCCACGGGGGTGGACTCTTGTAAAGATTTATGAATCATGATCATTCCCTCAATTGTTTCTTAGGTAACTTGGCACTTTCATTTATAGCATTTCTACCGGACTACCGTCAAGAACGTGAAGGGGAGAACTTGAAAAAATGCAAGGTTATGATATGATGGAGGAGTGAAAAGATCAGAATCTTTAAGATGTAGTTTTTAGAAGTGAGTGAAAGTATGGAAAAACCGATTGTAGCAATTGTGGGACGGCCAAATGTCGGCAAGTCCACGTTATTTAACTGTTTAGCGGGAGAAATGATTTCGATCGTGCAGGATACACCGGGTGTGACACGTGACCGTATTTACGCGGATGTGACCTGGCTATCGCATTCCTTTTCTCTGATTGATACCGGAGGTATTGAGCCGGATACCGGCGATGAGATGCTTTCGTATATGCGCCAGCAGGCGGAGATCGCGATTGATCATGCGGATGTGATTTTATTCCTTGTCGATGTCAGACAAGGCCTGGTGGATGATGATTTTAAGGTGGCGGACATGCTGCGGCGGTCGCACAAACCGATCGTGCTTGTGGTCAATAAGGTCGATGATTTTAACAAATACATGGGCGACGTCTATGAATTCTATAACCTGGGTCTTGGGGATCCCTGGCCGGTTTCTTCGACCAGCAAGTTAGGTCTTGGCGATATGTTAGATGAGCTGGTCTCACATTTCCCGGAAGGAAGTGATGAGGAAGAAGAGGATGAACGTCCGAGGATCGCCATCGTCGGAAAACCGAATGTCGGTAAGTCGTCTTTGATCAACAAACTGCTCGGTGAAAACCGTGTGATTGTCTCTGACATTGCTGGTACGACGAGAGATGCGATCGATACGGTCGTTGAACGCGGCGGCAAGGAATTCATTTTCATCGATACGGCGGGCCTTCGCAGAAAAGCAAAGGTCAAAGAAGATATTGAGCGGTTTAGTACTGTGCGCACCGTGGCTGCGGTCGAACGTGCCGACGTTGTGGTCTGTATGATTGATGCGACGGAAGGCGTGACGGAGCAGGATGCGAAGATCTGCGGCATTGCACATGAAAAGGGAAAAGGTCTGATCATCGCGGTCAATAAGTGGGATGCGATCGAGAAAAATGACAAGACCATTTACCGGTTCAGCGATGATGTAAAGCAATTCCTTTCCTTTGCACCGTATGCGGAGATCATCTATATCTCAGCCAAGACCGGACAGCGTGTCAGTAAGCTCTTTGACAGTATCGAGACGGTCATTGAGAATCAAAATCTCCGGGTTTCAACGGGTGTGCTCAATGAGATCATGGCAGAGGCAGTTGCGATGCAGCAGCCGCCAAGTGACAAGGGACGGAGGCTGAAACTGTTCTATATCACGCAGGTGAGTGTGAAGCCGCCGACCTTTGTAATCTTCGTGAATGATAAGAAGTTGATGCATTTTTCATACACGAGATATCTGGAGAATCGAATCCGCGATTCCTTTGGATTTACCGGGACGCCGCTTCGTTTCTTCATCCGTGAGAGGAAGGAGAAAGATCAGGCATGATTTGGACCATCATCATCTGTGCGGTGATTGGCTATGTGTTGGGCGGCTTTCCGACGGGTTTTCTGGTGGGAAAGCGCCACAATATCGATATCAGAGAGCACGGCAGCGGTAACATCGGGACGACGAATTCTCTGCGCGTTCTGGGACTGCAGGCCGGGGCGGTGACATTCATCGGTGATATCATCAAGACTGTCGTCGCAATCGGACTGTGTATGTGGATCTGTTCGCGGTTTGACGTGGATATGAAGTTTGTTCAGATTTTGACGGCTCTCTTTGTGATTCTCGGGCATGATTTCCCGGCAGCCCTAAAGTTTAAGGGCGGCAAGGGAATTGCAGCAACGGCCGGTTTCCTTGTGATGTTTGATTACCGGATGATGCTCATCGAGCTGATTGTATTTTTACTGATCCTGGTCTTTACCAGATACGTCTCGCTGGGATCTTTAGTGGTTTCGGTGTTGCTTCCCATTGGACTTGCGGTCTTTTATCACGCAAATCCGATGTTTGTTCCGATGCTTGTGATCTCTCTTTTGATCTGTGCGCTTGCCTTTGTGCGGCATAAGGAGAATATCAAGCGGCTGCTCGCCGGAACAGAGAATAAGTTTGGAGATCCTGCAAAGTAAGTCATAGACGCGCATTTCGCAGAAAGGAATTCATCATGAAACAATTAAATTGGGGTATTATCGGGCTTGGATGGATCGGCGGAGACTTCTCGCAGGCACTTGTCGATGCCGGAATCGGTGTGTATGCTTTTGCCAGTGATAAGCCGGGAAAGGCAGAAGAGTGGAAGGACCGTTTCGGTGCGAAGGTGGCATATCGTTCCTATGAAGAACTGTTTGCAGACCCGAATGTGGACGTTGTCTATGTTGCGACGCCGCACAGCAATCACTATGAGTGGGCGATGAAGGCAATCGGTGCCGGAAAACATGTGTTGGTGGAGAAAGCCATCACAGTCTGCTCGGAACAACTGGATGATATGCTTGCGCTGGCGGAAGAAAAAGGCGTGAAGGTATTTGAGGCGCAGACGATCTATCACATGCCGATCTATGACAAGATTCGCGATATCATCGATTCCGGTAAGCTTGGTCCTGTGAAAATGATCCAGGTGAATTTCGGCAGCTGCAAGGAATACGATGTGAAGAACCGTTTCTTTAACCAGGATCTGGCCGGCGGTGCTCTCTTAGATATCGGTGTTTATGCCTTATCCTTTGCAAGACAGTTTTTAACCAGCCAGCCGGATGAGGTTCTCACAACGGTCAAGCGCTTTGAGACCGGCGTGGATGAATCGAGCGGCATTATCTTAAAGAATCCGGATGATGAGATGGCTGTCATCGCACTGACGATGCGTGCAAAGCAGCCGAAGCGTGGGATCGTGGCGTGTGAGCATGGTTTTATCGCGGTCGAGAATTATCCGAGAGCAGACAAGGCGACGATCACCTGGACATCAGATGGACATACCGAGACCATTTCCGCAGGGGAGACCGACAAAGCGCTTCAGTATGAGGCAGAATATGTGGCGAAGGTTTTGTCCGGCGAAATCGAGGATAAAACCATGATTTATACCAAGGATGTCATGGATATTATGACAAATGTACGCAGACAATGGGGCATTACGTTCCCGTTTGAGCGTTAAACCTTTGATTTTTGCTTTATTTTCGCCATTTTTCCGATGATTTTCTCTTGACAGTATAGGTTCAGGTTGCTACAATGTTAATGCGAAATTAACAAATTTGTAACAACTTGAACCTTTTTGTCATTGAGAAGGGATTGTTATATGAGGATAAAGTGGAGATGGACTGCACTGTCTGTGTTTCTGGTGATGGGGCTGGCACTGCTTGTGAGTGCGGATGCATTTGTCGGAACCAGTTCCTTTGCAGCAGGCAGACCGGAGAGTGTGAAGGCTGAGGCTTCTGTGAAGGATGCCGTGGTAAAAGAGCCTGAGCAAAAGCCTGAGAAAACATTTGAAGAAGAATATGTCTTCCCCCAGGAAGCCGTTGAAGTGGTAGAGGAAGAGACGGAGACGGAGACCGAAGAAGTCACGACGATCTTTGAATCTACGATGATGCAGGATAACGCGAAGATCACCTATCAGGAATACGATATGGACGCGCCTGCGAAGACCTATGAGGAAGAGCGTAAAGAGATCGTCGATGCGTATGAGAAGCGCCAGTGGAAGAACTGGATCGTCTCGACAGCAAGTGTTCTTAACATCCGTGATAAGGCGAGCAAGGACGGTAAGATCATCGGTAAGCTTCCGAAGAACGGCGGCGGCAAGATCATCGAGTACAACAAGGATGAGACTTGGGTGAAGATCAAGTCCGGTCCGGTCACCGGCTGGGTATCGACAGAGTATATCATCTCTGGAGATGAAGTGGCAGAAGTGGCTGAGAGAGTTGGTTCTGAGAAGGTCATCGTTATCACCGAGACGCTGTATGCGCGCATGGAGCCCACGACGGAGAGTAAGATCGTTACGATCCTGAATCTGGACGAAGAATTTGAACTGATCAAGAAGGACGGCGAGTGGGGCAAGATCGCAATCGATGATGATGAAGCATGGGTCAAGCTTGAGTATGTGACGATTTCGTTCGTGCTTGAGAAGGCGGTTGTCTATAAAGAGCCTGAGCCGGAACCGGCAAAGACAAGCTCGTCAGGATCGAGTAAGTCAAGTTCCTCCAGTTCTTCAAGCTCTAAGACCTCGTCCGTACGTTCCCGCATGGTATCGTATGCGATGCAGTTTTTAGGCAATCCTTACGTCTGGGGTGGCACGAGCTTAACCAGAGGTACCGACTGCTCCGGATTTACGATGAGAATCTATGAGCACTTTGGCTACAGCATCCCGAGAACCTCGAGGAATCAGGCATCCGGCGGTACGAGAATCAGCTTAAGCAACTTAAAGCCGGGAGATCTGATTTTCTATTCGAACAGCTCCGGCATCAACCATGTAGCGATGTACATCGGCAATGGTCAGGTCATTCATGCGAGCAACGCAAGAAGCGGTATCAAGATCTCGAACATGAATTACCGGACACCGACAAAGGCAGTGCGCTACATCAAAGACTAATCGAATCTACACAAAAGACCGGTGAAAGAATTTGCAAAAGAATTCGATTCACCGGTCTCTTTTTCGCCATTCTGTGTTATAATCAAATGGTCTATGGGTTTTTCCATGGATGAATCCATAGAATCTGTATCCAACCTATACCAAAAGAAATGAAAAAGAATGATGGAAATTGATGTAAGCAAGATCACACCCATGATGCAACAGTATCTGGAAGTGAAGGAACAATATAAAGATTGCATCTTGTTTTATCGCCTTGGCGACTTTTATGAGATGTTTTTTGACGATGCGATCACAGCTTCGAGAGAGCTGGAACTGACGCTAACCGGGCGTAACTGCGGCCTGGAGGAGCGCGCACCAATGTGCGGAGTCCCGTACCATGCGGTCGAGGGATATCTGAGCAAATTAGTGCGAAAGGGCTATAAAGTCGCGATCTGTGAGCAGATGGAAGATCCCAAACTGGCAAAAGGACTGGTCAAGCGAGACATTGTCCGGATCGTCACGCCGGGCACGGATATCAGTGAGATGTCACTAGAAGAGGGGAAAAATCATTTCCTGATGGGCATCGTGCTGGAAAATCTGATCTATGGCATTGCCACTGTGGATTTAACGACCGGTGAGTTTTATGTGACGGAAGTGGCCGATGAGCGGAAGGTTCTCGACGAGATCACAAAATATGCCCCGAGCGAGATCATCTACAACGAAGCGGTAGCAAGCGGAGAGATCGATTATGAAGATCTGCATTTTCGCTATAATATCGCGATCAGTCAGTTGGACGACTGGTATACGGACCGCGAGACGTGTGAGCGTGTCTTAAAGGATCATTTTCATGTGGCGAGCTTACAGGGACTTGGCATTGCAGATCACCGGAGCGGGGTTCTGGCGGCCGGCGCTGTGATGTCTTACCTGATCGAGACGCAGAAAAACTCCCTGGAACATATCAGGCAGATCACGCCGTATGAGACTGGAACCTTTATGGTGCTTGACTCGACTGCGAGAAGAAATCTGGAGCTGACCGAGACATTGCGAGAGAAGACAAAACGCGGATCGCTTCTTTGGGTATTGGATAAGACAAAGACCGCGATGGGTGCGAGACTCCTTCGCAGCTATCTGGAGCAGCCGCTCACTGAGGTTCAGGAGATTGAAGCCAGATATGACGCAATTGAAGCGTTAAATGAACAACCGATTTTGCGGGATGAAGCGAGAGAATATCTGGGGCCGATCTATGATCTGGAGCGTCTGATGGGGCGTGTCAGTATGCGCACCGCAAATGCCAGAGATTTTATCGCGTTGTCGGGCTCACTTGCGATGATTCCGCCGATCAAACTCTTGCTTTCTGATCTGCCCGGAAGCCTTCTTGGCAAGATCCAGGAAGAGATGGATGATCTTGCCTTTGTGCGGCAGAAAATCGATTCTGCGATCGTGGAAGAACCGCCGATATCCCTGCGGGAAGGCGGATTTATCAAGGAAGGCTATTCCGAGGAAGTGGATCGTTTGCGGTCGCTTAGTAAAAACGGCAAGACTTACATCGCACAGATTGAAGAAAAAGAGAAGGAAGCGACCGGGATTAAGAACCTCCGCATCAAGTATAACAAGGTGTTTGGTTATTACCTGGAAGTGACCAATTCATATAAAGATCTGGTGCCGGATACCTGGACCAGAAAACAGACTCTGACGAATGCCGAGCGGTATATCACGCCGGAGCTTAAGGAACTGGAAGATCAGATTCTTGGGGCAGAAGATCGGTTAAATGTATTAGAGTATGAGCTGTTTTCAGCGCTTCGCGATGAGATTGCGCGGGAGATGGGACAGATTCAGCAGACTGCAAGAGCACTTGCGAAACTGGATGTTCTTTGTTCCCTTTCCGTAGTTGCGATGCGTAATCAATACGTCCGGCCGAAGCTAAATACCGACGGCATGATCGAGATCAGAGACGGCAGGCATCCGGTCGTAGAGCAAATGATCCCGAACGATCAATTTGTCCCGAATGACACGTACCTGGACAATGACAATCACCGGATTGCGATCATCACAGGCCCGAATATGGCCGGAAAATCGACCTATATGAGGCAGACTGCCTTAATTGTTCTTCTGGCGCAGGTTGGGTCATTTGTGCCGGCGAGCGAGGCCAATATCGGAATTGTTGACCGTATTTTCACGCGCGTCGGTGCCTCGGATGATCTGGCCAGCGGTCAAAGTACGTTTATGGTGGAGATGACCGAGGTCGCAAACATTTTAAGGAATGCGACGAGAAACAGCTTGTTGATCTTAGATGAGATCGGGCGTGGCACGTCGACCTTTGACGGCTTATCGATTGCGTGGGCCGTGGTCGAATACATTTCCAACAAACGAAGGCTTGGGGCGAAAGCACTGTTTGCCACGCATTATCATGAACTGACGGAGTTAGAGGGAAAGCTTGACAGTGCGCACAATTACTGCGTGGCGGTCAAGGAACAAGGCGACCAGGTCATTTTCCTTCGGAAGATTCAGGCTGGCGGGGCAGATAAGAGCTACGGCATTCAAGTGGCAAGGCTTGCCGGGGTGCCGGACGTAGTTCTAAAGCGCGCGAAAGAGATTGCGATGCGTCTGGAAGAGACGGATGAAAGACGCAATTCGCCGAGTAAACGAGCCAAAGATGTGATGGGCGGACAGTTGTCCTTCTTTGACTTAAATCAGGCGCCGGATACGTCCTACCTTGTCAAAGAAGATCCCGCGGGCGAACAGATTTTACAAGAATTAAGAGATCTGGACATCAACCGGATGACCCCGATGGAAGCGCTCACAAAGCTTTCTTCGTGGAAAGAGTTACAGAAGTAATCCACACAGTATGCGATGAGGTGTTAGCATGCCAGTGATTCATGTTTTAGATGAAAATACGATCAATCAGATTGCAGCCGGGGAAGTCGTGGAACGTCCCAGCGCGGTTGTCAAGGAATTGGTGGAAAATGCGATCGATGCGATGGCGACGGTGATCACCGTGGAGATCAAAGACGGCGGAACGTCCTTGATTCGTGTCACGGACAATGGCTGCGGCATCCCTGCCGATCAGGTCGAAGAGGCATTTGTCCGGCACGCGACGAGCAAGATTTTGGACGTGAGTGATCTGGATCATATCATCAGCCTGGGATTTCGCGGTGAGGCACTTTCTTCAATCACAGCCGTTGCGATGGTGGAGATCGTGACCAAAACCAGGGAAGCTCTGACAGGAACGAGGCTCGTCATCGACGGTGGTGTTAAAAAGTCGTTGGATGAGATCGGCTCGCCGGAGGGTACGACGATTCTGGTGCGAAATCTGTTTTACAATACGCCGGCAAGAAAGAAGTTTTTAAAAAGCAATGTGACGGAAGGCAATTATATTGCGGAACTCATGGAGCGACTTGCCCAGGCGCATCCGGAGATCAGTTTTAAATTTGTGACGAACAATCAGGTGAAGTTGCATACCGGTGGCAACGGGGATCTGCAGAGCGTGATCTATCACATTTACGGGAGAGAGACCGCAAAGAATCTGGTGCCGATACACTACGACGTGGATGGAATTCGGATCGAAGGCTTTGTCGGAAAGCCTGTGGTTTCCAGGGGAAACCGTGCCGCGGAGAATTATTTCATCAATGGCAGATATGTAAAGAATGCTGTGATCTTTAAGGCGATCGAAGAGGCGTATCATCCCTATCTGATGAGTCATCGGTATCCATTTACCTCGCTTGCGGTCACGATCGATGCTTCCCGCGTCGATGTCAATGTGCATCCGACAAAGATGGAGGTTCGGTTCCGGGACAGCGAACTCATTTTCCAGGCCTTCTATCATGCAATCTCGGACGCCCTCGCGGGCAAAAATATGACGGTGGAGGTGACGGCTGTCGAGAAAAAGCCGGAGACTGCCAAGGAAGAGAAGATTCCGGAGCCGTTTGAGACCAAACGGATGGCCACAGAGACTTCCTTAAAGCAGGTGAAGCCGAATGCGACACTGCCGAAGAAGAATCTGGAGTTTGATATCGATCAGCTGCCAAATGTGCTCAAAGAACCACCGCTTTATCATGTCAATGAAGCGGCAGGCGAAGTGCAAAAGATCGGTGAAAAGATCCCTGTGATGAAGCCTGAGCAGCTTACGATCACGTTTGAGGAACCGGTGAATCTGATGGAAGCCAAAGGGCAGGAGGATTACCGGATCATCGGACAGGTCTTTGAGACGTATTGGCTCGTGGAATACGGGAAAGAATTGTTCTATATCGATCAACACGCCGCGCACGAGAAAGTGCTTTATGAGAAGGCGTATGCGCATTATAAAGAAAAACAATTGACGTCGCAGATGCTTCTGCCGCCGCTCATTCTGTCAGTGACGGCAAGACAAGAAGAAGTGTTGCTTGCAAATCTTAACCTGCTCGCTGAGCTTGGGTTTGAGATCGAGCCATTTGGCGGCAGAGAGTATCAGGTGCGTTCGATTCCTGCGGATCTGTACAATCTAAATGAAGTGGATCTGCTTATCGAATTTTTAGATGGGATCGACCTTGAGACCGGGCAAAAGCAGACGCCGGAGCTGATCTTATCGAGACTTGCAACGATGTCTTGTAAAGCAGCTGTGAAAGGCGGCGACCATCTGTCAAAGGAAGAAGCGCAGGCTCTCATCGATGCGCTGATGAAACTGGAGGATCCGTACCATTGTCCGCATGGAAGACCGGTGATTGTGTCTGTCAGCAAAAAAGAGCTTGAAAAGAGGTTTAAGCGTATTGTATAAAGAGAAACCACCGCTTGTCATCTTAACGGGGCCGACTGCGGTCGGGAAAACGGGCTTATCCATCGCGCTTGCAAAAGCGATTGGCGGGGAGATTATCTCGGCTGATTCGATGCAGGTTTACCGCGGCATGGATATCGGTACCGCGAAGATCAAGCCGGAAGAGATGCAGGGCGTCAGACATCATTTGATCGATGTGTGTGATCCGACCGAGGATTACAACGTTGCTAGGTTTTGTGAAGAGGCGGGAAAGATTCTGTCTGAGATCTATGAACGCGGCCACGTGCCGATCATCGTCGGCGGCACCGGATTTTATATTCAGGCCCTGCTTTATCAGGTAGACTTTTCTGAGCAGGACACCGGTGGTGCGGTGCGGCAGAAGTATCAGCAGATCCTTGAGGAAAATGGTGCTCGTTATCTGCATGAACTGCTGCGAGATGTGGACCCGGCATCTGCCGAGGCGATCCATCCCAATAATGTGAAACGCGTGATGCGTGCCTTGGAGTTTTATGAGCTTTCCGGGACGAAGATTTCGGATCACAATGAAGAGGAGCATGCAAAGGAAGCGGCTTACCATTTTGCCTACTTTGTGCTTACCATGAACCGGGAAATGCTTTATGAGAGAATCAATGCGCGCGTGGATCAGATGTTTGCGGATGGTCTCATAGAAGAAGTGAAGGGACTCCTATCGAAGGGGATTCCCCGCAGTGCGGTTTCGATGCAAGGACTGGGGTATAAAGAGACCGTGGCCGCGCTTTTGGGAGAGATGAGCTTTGATGAGGCGCGGGAGATTATTAAGCGTGATACCAGACATTTCGCCAAGAGGCAGATGACCTGGTTTCGAAGGGAGAGGGATGTCATCTGGCTTTCGAAAGATGAGTATCAGACAGAGGAAGCACTCCTTTCACAGATTTTGAAAATATTAAGAGAAGAAGAGGTAATTTGACCGATGGATTCGTTAGATCAGATCTATACATCCTTAAAGATTTCACCGGAGGTGCTTGCGTTTGGCGGGCAGGTGGAGGCAAAGTTATCCGAACGATTTGCAGAGATTGACCGGATCGCGGAATATAACCAAATGAAAGTGATCGGGGCGATGCAGAAAAATCGCCTGAGCGATATTCATTTCGCGGCGTCAACGGGATATGGCTACAACGATCTGGGACGTGAGACGTTAGAGGCGGTTTACGCGGATACCTTTCATGCAGAGGCAGCGCTTGTGCGTCCGCAGTTAACCTGCGGGACACATGCACTCACTGTTGCACTCGCGGCAAATCTTCGTCCCGGAGACGAGCTGTTATCCCCTGTGGGAAAGCCTTATGATACGTTGGAAGGCGTGATTGGAATTCGTCCCTCCAGAGGCTCGCTTGCAGAGTACGGTGTGGCTTATCGGCAGGTCGATCTGCTCCCGGACGGGACATTCGATTACGAGAAGATCAAAGAGGCGATCAACGAGAAAACGAAAATGGTGACGATTCAGCGTTCCAAAGGCTATCAGACTCGTCCGACCTTCTCTGTCAAACAGATCGGAGAACTGATTGCTTTTGTGAAAGGGATTCGCCCGGATCTGATCGTGATGGTGGACAACTGTTACGGGGAATTTGTCGAGACGATCGAACCGACCGATGTCGGGGCAGATCTGTGTGTGGGGTCTCTGATTAAGAACCCCGGCGGTGGTCTTGCACCGATTGGCGGCTATATCGTGGGACGCAAAGATCTGATCGAGGAATGTGCCTATCGTTTGACTGCGCCTGGTCTTGGCATGGAAGTGGGTGCAACCTTAGGACTAAATCAGTCATTTTTCCAAGGATTTTTCCTGGCTCCGACCGTGACGGCAGGTGCGCTAAAGGGAGCTGTCTTTGCGGCAAATTGTTACGAAACTTTGGGTTTTGGCGTGGTACCGAACGGCAGTGAAAGCAGACATGACATCATTCAGTCTGTTGTGCTTGGATCGCCTGAGGGTGTCATTGCCTTTTGTGAAGGGATTCAGGCAGCCGCACCGGTGGATAGCTTTGTGACCCCCGAGCCTTGGGCGATGCCCGGATATCATTCCGACGTCATTATGGCTGCGGGTGCATTTGTCCAGGGATCTTCGATTGAATTGTCTGCGGACGCACCGATCGAACCCCCTTATGCGGTCTATTTCCAAGGCGGCTTGACCTGGTATCATGCAAAATTAGGAATTTTAATGTCCTTGCAGAAACTATTTGAGAAAAACTTAATTCGGCTATGAGCGCGTTGTAAAGATTCCCTTCCTATGGTATACTAAAGGTTGTATGTTTGGCGAGAGCTCCTTTTTCTGGCAAAGACAGAGAGGAGTTATCTATGGAAAAGACACATTTAACCCAAAAGGAATACCCGGTCAGTGAACGGCCTTATGAGAAAGCACTCAAGTTTGGCATTGAGTCGCTGACGGACGGGGAACTCTTAGCAGTGATCATCAGAAGCGGTACCAAGAATATGACCGCGCTGGAGCTTGCAAGGAAGATTTTGTCACTTGATGAGAACAATTATCCCGGGCTTCTGATTTTGCGGCATGCCACCATCGAAGAACTGACGGAGATGGAAGGCATCGGAACCGTGAAGGCGATTCAACTAAAGGCGATCGGAGAGCTTGCCGGACGTTTTGTGAAGGCGAAGCGGCCCGGAATGATTACACTGTCGAGTTCAGACCAGATTGCAGAGCATTACATGGAGGATTTCAGACACCTTGGCTATGAGCAGATTTTGCTGGGCATGACCAACAACAAAGGGGGTCTGATTGGGGATGAGATTATCAGCCGCGGGACGGTCAATCAAAGCCTACTATCAGTCAGGGATTTGTTTCTCCGGGCGATTAAGAAGGGTGCGGTGCGCATTTTTCTGGTGCACAATCATCCCAGCGGGGATCCGACACCGAGCAGCGAAGATATCGCACTGACAAAGCGTGTGGTGGATGCCGGGAAGCTCTTAGAGATTCCCTTGATCGATCACATCATCCTGGGGGATTTGGAATATAACAGCTTGATTCAACAAGGACAAGTGGTTTCGTCTAGCTGGGAATATCATTGAGGATGTAACTTATGAAGATGGGCGGATATTACGGAATTGATTTCGGCAGCAATTCCATCAAAGTCTATAAAGCCGAAGAAGGACTGGTTTACAGCCAGAAAAACCTGATCGCCAAGCGCGGCAAGAGTGGTGTCGTCGCTTACGGTGACGAAGCCTACGAGATGATGGAAAAGGCACCGGAGGACATTCAGATTACGAATCCGGTCAAGAATGGCGTCATTACGGATATCGATAACATGCAGTATATGTATGACCGTATTTTAAAGGAACTTAAGGTACGGTCCTTTCCGCTGTACCGCCCGAACTTCCTGGTCGCATTTCCCTTTGACATCACGGAAGTAGAGAAGAAGGCTTTCTATGATGTCGTTGAGAGTTCCCAGATCAGGCCGGGCTCTGTTCTTTTGATTGAACGTGCGATTGCGGATGGCGTGGGAATCGGCCAGAATGTCGTGGGTGCCCGCGGTATGATGATCGTGGATGTCGGTTATGAGGTGACGGAGGTTTCGGTCATTTCTCTGGGCGGCATTGTGATCAGCCGTCTGGTCGTCAACGGCGGAGAGAAGTTTGATGAAGCCATTTTAAATGTCATCAAGCGTCAGTATAACGTCTCTGTGGGTCAGAAGACGGCGGAGCAGCTTAAGAATCGTCTTGGCGAGAGCGAGATCGAAGACGGCTCTTCCTTTACCGCCTATGGCAGACACATTGTGACCGGCCTTCCGGCGGAAGTGGAAGTGGAGGCGTCCGTGCTTTCCGATTCGATTCATGACCTTTTGTTAAATATTGTCGATTCGGTCAGAATTATTCTTGAGAAAACGCCCCCGGAGATTTCCTCAGATATCAAAAAGAGCGGGATCTATCTGACGGGTGGTTCTGCGAGAATCCCGGAGCTTCGCAGGCTCCTTGCCGAGCAGACCGGTCTTGAGATTTTCATTGCCGATAACTGTGAGACCTCCGCGGTGGATGGCCTCGGACAGATCATGGAGTCGAAAGAACTCTTAAAGTTTTTTAAGGAACTAAAGAAACTGCACAGATTTTATTGATAGTGTGATGGATCTATGAGAAGACGCAAGAGAAAGTTTTCCAGATTTACGATCCGATCGAAATATATCTTTATTTTACTGACATTGCTTTGTGCACTGCTCTTGTTTTTCTCTTACCGGTACCAGAGACGGTTTGCATCGGTCAAGGATGCGGTCTATGCGGTCTTTGAACCGGCAGAGAAAGCATTTTACAATGTGAAGGGATTCATCGGGCAGAAGGTACAGTATTTTAAAGAAAAAGGCGATCTGATCGCAGAAAATGAACAACTGAAAAGTGAACTGGAGGAGAAGACTGCGCAGAATACGGTCTTGCTTCAGGAAAAGTATGAGTTGGAGGATCTTCGTGCGCTCTTTGAACTGGATCAAACGTATGGAGACTATCCAAAAGTTGCCGCGCGCGTCATCAGCAGGAATACCTCGAACTGGTATGACATGTTTGTGATCGATAAAGGCTCGGAGGATGGGCTGAGCGTTGGCATGAATGTCCTTGCAGGCAATGGCCTTTGCGGCATCATCAATGAATGTGGTGCGCATTATAGCCGGGTGCGGGCGATCATCGACGATGGCAGCTATGTGACCGGCAATTTCCAGGGAACCAAGGAAACCTGTTTGGTTCGCGGGGATCTGACGGAGACGGAAGAGGGCCTGCTTTCACTGGAAGTATCCCTGATCGATAAGGACGCAGACATTAAGACCGGTGCGGCGATTGTGACTTCACAGTTATCTGACCAGTTTTTGCCGGGCATCCTGATTGGCTACTTGACGGATGTGAAAGTAGATGCATCGACGCTTACGATGTCCGGACATCTCTCGCCCGTCGTGGACTTTTCAGATCTTACGACGGTGCTCGTCATTACTGAAGTGAAGAATTCGGAAGAGCTTGAAAGCATGCTCTCCGGGGATTAAAAGGTGGGATACAACGATGATTATGATGTTGATATCCTTCCTTTTTACGGCTTTTTGTATCTTCTTGCAGGGTACGGTCTTTCAGAGCTTGGCCCTGGCAGGCGTGGTTCCGAATCTTGCGCTAGCGTCTGTGTTGTGCTTTTCCTACCAGCGCGGGCACAGATTTGGACTGATTCTTGGCTTTTTGACAGGCCTTCTGATGGATATTCTTTTTTCGACCATCATCGGGTTAGATGCCCTGATCTTTATGACGATCGGTGTGCTGATTTTCCTGATCGAGAGGATCGAGTTTCGAAATCCGCTTTATTTTTCCCTGACCGTGATTGGCGGGGGAAGCCTGATTTATAGTTTGCTCTACTATGTTTTGCATTTTCTGCTGCGCGGCAAGATGGCGTTTGGAACGTATTTTGTCACGATCATTTTGCCGGAGATGCTCTATACGGTGCTTGTGGGAGTGATTTTATTTCCCATCATTCGTGCGATTCACCGTTGGTACCAAAAGTTTGAATTCCGGGAGGAATGACTTTGTTTGACGTGATTTTTGATTATCTGAAACGGCTGGTAAAATCCCGCTTGATCTTTGTCGTGATCATTTACGGGGTTTTATTTGGCATGTTGATCCACAGCATTTTCTCGCTTCAGATTCAAAATCGTCAGGTGTATGAGCAGGTAGATGCGCAGACCAAAGAAGTCACAAGAGAGCTGAAGGCCACGAGAGGAAAGATCTATGACCGCAACGGAGTGTTGCTTGCAACCAATGAGCTTTGCTACAACATTACGTACTCGGATACCGGGGAACTGAAGTCTGCAGAGCAGATCAATCAGATGTTCTACCGGCTGCTCAAGCTGCTCGATCAGTATGACTGTAAGCTTGAGACGACATTTCCGATACGCCAGAATGACAAGGGAGAACTTGAGTTTTCTGTCAGCGGTAGCACGTTAACGAGATTCTTAAAAGATGCCTATTCTACTGAGAATCTGTCGGAAGAGCAGGCAAATGCCGACGCGCAGACGGTCTATGAATTCCTAAGTTATGACAAGTCGGTCAACAGCCCGCGGTTTTTGATCCCGGACACGTACAGTGTGGAAGATACCCTTAGGATTCTATCGATTCGGTTTACGCTGTTTATCAATCGATATTCGAAGCAGACGACCGAGATTGCGATCGCAAGCAATGTCTCGATGGAAGCTGTAGCTGCCTTTTCTGAGCACAGTCCGGAGCTTCCGGGCGTCTCGATCTCGCAGGAGACAAGGCGTATCTATGAACACTCTGAGGCAATTGCTCATATTGTCGGTTACACAGGGTTGATCACGCAAGATCAGCTCGAGGAGAAAAATGCGTCCGGCGACACCTATTATTCCGCGAGTGATCAGATCGGAAAGACCGGGATTGAAGCGGACATGGAAGAGGAGCTGCGTGGCCAGAAGGGCCTGCAGACGATCACCTATGATGAGAACGGAAAAGTGATCTCAAATGTGATCACGAAAGAGCCTGTCCCCGGCAACGACATTTACCTCACGATCGATGTGGAGTTGACAGAGCAGTTATACACGGTGCTTGAGAATCATCTTGCGGGTATTTTGCTGGATAAGATCCACAGCGGGTCGGATCACGGCAGCATGGGAGAGTCCTCTGGAGACATTACGATTCCGATCTATGATGTCTATAATGCCTTGATCGAGAACAATGTGATCGATATCAGGCATTTTAATGCGGAAGATGCGTCCGATTTGGAACGGTCGGTTTATGCAATGCATGTAAGCCGCAAAGAGGAAGTGCTTGCGGAACTTAAGAAGTATCTTGCACAAAATGCGATCGTGACAGGCAGTGAACTGGATGAGACTATGGCGGGATATCTATCCCACGTTTATGATGCGCTTTTAGAGGACGGTGTTCTGGATTCCGAGGCGCTTGACCGCAACGACAGTGTCTATCGCAACTACCGGAATGGGAAGATTGGGTTAAACCAGTTTTTAACCTATGCATTTTCAAAGAGCTGGATTAAACTTGGTAAGCTCCATGTGGAGAGCGGTGCCTATTATGATACCGGAGAGCTCTATGAGCTTTTGATGGATTACACCTGGAATCTTCTGGAAAATGACAGCGCATTTACCAAGATGATCTATGCGGATTTGATTTATTCTTACCGGCTCTCCGGCAAATCGATCTGCCTGCTTTTGTTTGAGCAAAATGTGCTGACCAATGCGGAGGAAGAGGCGCAGATTCGCGGAGACTTACTCTCGCCGTACGGCTTTTTGACCCAAAAGATTCGTTCGCTTGAGATCACGCCGGCAGACCTTGCGCTGGAGCCGTGTTCCGGAGCGATCATCTTGACCGATGCGAATTCCGGCGAAGTCAGGGTCATGGTCTCGTATCCGACTTATGACTTAAATCACATGGCCAATTCTGTGGATACGGCTTATTATGCGAAGATGTATGACAACCAGTCAGCACCGTTCTATAACCGGGCGACATACACGAGACTGGCACCCGGATCCACGTTTAAGATCGTCTCGACAGTCGCGGCACTGAACGAAGGTGTGGTTTCTACGAGTGAGACAGTGGAAGATCAGGTCATCTTTACCAATGTCAATCCGTCGCCGCGGTGCTGGATTTCTCCGTATTCCCACGGCGCTGTCAATGTGACCACCGCGATCGAAGTGTCCTGCAACTATTTCTTCTATGAGATGGCATATCGCCTGGGAAGCAAACAGTCCGGGACGTTTAACGATGCAAGAGGCTTGCAGGCATTGAATCGTTATGCGAAAATGTTCTGTCTGGATCAAAAGACCGGCGTTGAGATCGGAGAGATCGAGCCAAAGATTTCTGACGATGACGCGATCCGTTCCGCGATTGGACAAGGTACGAATGCATTTGCCCCGATCCAGCTATCAAGATATGTGACTACCATCGCCAATGGAGGTAAGGTGTTTGCCTTGACGATGGTCATGCAGGTCAATGATAACGAAGGGCATACGATCTACCGACACGAGCCTGATGTGGTCAATGAGACTTCTGAGATCTCAGGAAGCACCTGGAATGTCATTCATACGGGCATGTACCGCGTGGTCAATGCGGGATCGGTCAGAGAACTGTTCTCAGACTTGAACAGTGCAGGTATTACGATTGCTGGCAAGACCGGTACGGCACAGCAGAATGATTACCATCCGAACCATTCCTGGTTTATCTCGTATTCGCCTTACCAGGCACCGGAGATTACTTCTACGATCTTAATTCCGAACGGATATGGCTCTACCAACGCCGTGGAGCTGTCAGCTGACGTCTATAAGGTCTATTATCAGACCAGTGAGTATGAGGCGCTGCTGACACACGAGGCAATTGCACCGAAGTCGAATGCGACGACGGACTAAGCGGAGGTTCTTTCATGAGCTTGGGAAATGTGATTTCTGTGATCTCCGCCAAGGGCGGCAGCGGCTCGACGACGGTGACCGCAAATTTCGCCTGTGGTTTGGCAAAACTTGGGAAAAAGGTTCTTGCGATCGACTGTAACTTCGGATTTCGAAGCCTTGATGATGCCCTCGGTTTGCAGGAGAGGGTTGTCTTTGACTGCACGGATGTGTTGAGCGGACGAAGAGAGGCGGACGAGGTGTGCCTGGAACATCCAAGATACCCCGGCTTGTATCTAATCCCTGCACCGCAGAGACTTGCGCTTCATGAGGATGAAGATGAGCAGACGATATCGGTGCAAGAAGCACTGGCATCTTTTGTCACACAAGTATCAGAAGCCTATGATTACGTTCTGCTAGATCTGCCGACAGCAAACCTTGATTGGCTCCTTCCGATGAGTACGATCTCAAAGGAAGTCCTGATCATCTCCACGCAAGAGCGAGTATCGCTTCGTAACGTGGATCAGCTGTATCATCTTCTAAAAAAACAAGGCTGTGTAAGATGCAGATTCTTGTTAAATCATTATGTTGATGCAGTAAATTGCAGAGGAATCTACCCGGAAGTCGATCAGATTTCAGATTATTTATCTTGTGAACTGCTTGGCATGCTCATAGAAGAGGACGAGGTCCGAGACTGCATGGAGCAGGGAAAGCCGATCATCGGAAAGGCTTGTGAGAGCGGACAGGTGCTTAGGTATCTGGTCAAAGAATTTTTAAAGAAGTAAGCAAAGTATCATGACGAAAGGAGGAGGCCATGTTTACATTTCGCAATTACAACTGGAGAAAGTATGATGTTGGCCTTCTGGTCATCGTCTCGATCCTGGTTGGCATCAGTGCATTTTTACTGTATGCCTCCGGGGATCTACCCCACATGAAGCGACAGATTGCCGCCTTTGCCGTTGGCCTTGTGATCGCTGGTATCGTCTCTGTTCTCGATTATCATTTCGTGTCGAAGATGAGCTTCTTATACTACTTCGTCGTGATGGTCATGCTCTTTATGGTGCGTTTTACACGATTCGGTGATGACCTGACCACGGGTGCATATCGGTGGTTAAACCTCGGCTTTATGGAGATTCAGGTGTCTGAGCTTGCAAAGATCGCATTGATTTTGATTCTGGCGGATTATTTCATGCGCCACAAAGACAATGTCAATCAGTTCCGGTATCTGATGCTTGCGGTTTTAATTGCTGCTGCGCCGACGTTTTTGATCATGATCCAGACAGATCTTTCGTCGAGTATGGTTATGATTTTCATCTTCGTGATCATGTATTTTGTGGCGGGGCTTAGCTACAAGATCATCGGGCTTGTGACCTTGGTCGGTGTTCCTGCGTTTGTTGCGCTTTTGTGGTATGTGCAACAGCCATGGCAGGTGATACTAAGCACCAAGCAACAGCAGAGAATTCTTGGATTCTTTGATCCTGAGACCTATGCGCAGTCTTATATGTATCAACAAAATCAGTCTGTGGCGGCGATTTCGTCCGGCGGACTTTTGGGCAAATTTATTGAAGGCGTAAAGCCGATGACGGGACTGTCATCCAAGGTTTACGTCAACGAGAGCGACTTCATTTTCTCGGTGGCAGGAGAGGTGTTAGGGTTCCTTGGATGCCTGCTTTTGATCATCCTTCTTGCGCTGATTATCGTTCGCTGTGTGATGATTGCAAGAAATGCCAGAGACAAGCTGGGGTATTATATTGCGATTGGTGTTTCTGCGATGTTTATGTTCCAGTTCTTTGTCAACATCGGTGTTGCGACGGCTCTGCTTCCGAACACGGGTCTGCCGTTACCATTTTTAAGTTACGGCATGAGTTCTTTGATCAGTTCAATGATTGCCATCGGTCTGATCTTAAATGTCGGTCTTCAACAACAACGTTAATCGAGGAGAATCATGAATATCGGATTGGTGGCCCACGACGGCAAGAAAAAACTGATGCAAAACTTTTGTGTCGCCTATCGTCAAATTTTAGGCAAACACACGATTTACGCCACGGGAACGACCGGAAGACTGATTGAGGAAGCTGCCGGTCTCACGGTGCATAAGTACCTTTCGGGGCATCTGGGTGGAGAGCAGCAGATGGCGGCGCAGATTGAACACGGCGAGATGGATCTGGTCATTTTTTTGAGAGATCCCGAAAATAAAAATCCACACGAGACCGATTTAAAATCGGTGATTCGTCTGTGCGATGTCTATAACATTCCGCTGGCTACCAACCTGGCGTCTGCGGAGCTTTTGCTTACATCTTTAAGCCGATAGAGAGGAATGAAGGATAATGAAGAAAGAATTGCTACAAAGAGTGCTTCGTTGTTTCATGGTTTGTTTTCTCGTGACACTTTTGATCGGCTGTGGAAAGGCCAACGAGAGTTCGCTGACCGCCTCTTTTGACGCATCGATGGAAGTGCCGGAAGCGAAGGTCGAGCAGGAGACACTGATGGCGTCGGAGCTTTCGGTTTTTGATCCGGACGTGATCACGGAGGAATTTCCGGAAGTGTATGCGGCGCTTCTGGCGGATGAGACGACGGGGGAAGCAATCTTAGGCGAGCACGTCTACGATAAGTTCTACCCGGCGAGTATCACAAAGATTTTCACGGCTTATATGGCCTTAAAATATGCGGATCTCGACGACACCGTCACGGTCAGTTACCGGGCGTCTCACATTACCACTTGGGGCGCACAGCTTTGCAAGCTCGAAGAGGGTGATCAGATCAACATGAAGAATCTGCTAGAGGCGATGCTTTGCTATTCGGGAAATGACACCTCAATCGCGATTGCAGAGCACATTTCCGGGTCGGTGGAAGACTTCTGTGATCAGATGAATGAGGAGGCAAGAAAATTAGGGTGCGTCAATACGCATCTTGTCAATCCCCATGGACTTCACGAAGATGATCATTATACGAGTGCGTATGACATTTATCTTGTGATGCGCGAGCTGATGAAAGACGAGCGGTTCCGCGAGATGGATAACGCCCCCAAGGCAGTGCTTCATATCACACATGCCAACGGGGAGACGGAAGACCGTGAATTTGTGGCAACGAACCGGTATTTTAACGGGGAAGTTGAGATGCCGAAAAATGTGGAGTTAATCGGCGGAAAGACTGGAACGACCAGCCAGGCAGGGTATTGTCTGGTGCTTGGCAGTACCGGAAAAGAGTCCGGAGATCTTTATATTTCCGTGATCTTACATGCAAAAAACAAAGACAGACTCTACCAGTATATGACAGAACTTCTTGCGAATGCAAAATAGTTTGCGGTTGATATTCTGGCGTGATTAGGGTATAATTTATATACAGATCCAAGGTGTTGGACATTGGTCCGATCGATCTAAGGAGGAAAAGAATATGATTCAGATCATTTGCGGTGAAAAGGGAAAAGGGAAGACGAAGATTCTTCTCGATCATGTCAACAAAGCAGTGAAGGAAGCCAATGGCAGTCTGGTTTATTTGGACAAGAGCAATCAACATATGTTTGAGCTGAATAACCGTGTCCGTCTGGTCAACTGTACCGAGTACATGATTTCCAATTCCAGCGAATTCATCGGCTTTATCAGTGGTATCATCTCGCAGGATCACGATCTCGAGACCATCTATCTGGACAGCTTTTTGAAGGTTTCCAGAACAGATAAGGATACGGTAGAACCGGTGCTTAAGAAACTCAACGATTTGTCGGAAGCTTTTCATGTTACGATCATCATCAGTATCTCCATGAATCAGGAAGATCTTCCTGAGAGCGTCAAGGACAAGATTCTGGCTGCATTATAATCACGGTTTCACTCTGAGCTCTGCACGGTGCAGGGCTCATTTTTTATGAATCAGGTATGGAAAAATGCAAGCATTATAGGTATAATATAATTTGATTTATTTTGATCAGAAGAGAGGAGGACGAAAGGTGGCCAGAAACAATTCGAGACGCAGCGCAAGAAACGATGAGAATGTCGTTCGTTATCAGAAGCCGATCAGGATTAATATTGGCTTGATCGTCTTTTCCTTGATCTTTATCTATATGCTGGTCAACATTATCATCTATATGGGGCGCGATAAGATTGCGATCTATGAGGTCTCGAAGCTTAGCATTGCAGATGATAATACGGTAAGAGGCCTTGCCCTGCGGGAAGAGACGGTGTACTCTGCAGGCCGTGCAGGCTATATTAACTTCCTCTACCAGGAAGGCAGCCAGGTTTATAAGAATTCTCCGGTGTATACGGTGGATGAGAGCGGATCGGTATATAACATTTTATCCGCGAGCGAGGGAAATGTAGTTCTCTCCGATACTGATATCGATAAGGTGCGTGCAAGCATCAAGACGTTTCAGAACTCCTACAGCTCGGATCACTATGAGAAGCTGACGAATCTGCAATATGATTTAAGCAGTGATATCATGGATATCACGAACGCTGCGATGATGGACCGGTTGGAGGAGATTTTGGGAGATTCCGCGAATACCACGGTCTTTTCGCAGGTGAGATCGACGTCCTCCGGCATCATTTCTTATACGATCGATGGCATGGAGGATTTAAAGCTTGAGAATCTGAAAAAGTCAGATTTCGACTCTTCTGACTATGCATCGAAGGTGCAGAATACCCGCACGGCCGAGCTGGTCGGTTTGGGAGACTCTGTTTATAAGCTATCCAAGAGCGAGAACTGGCAGATCGTCATTCCGTTAACGAAGGATCAGCAGGAGAGACTGACGGACGTCAAGACGATCTCAATCACATTTATGAAGGATCACGTCGACGCGAAGGCATCCGTGGAACTGACGGAGATTGAGGGATCGCCTTATGCGATCTTATCTCTGAGCCGTTTTATGGTGCGTTACGTCAATGACAGATATCTCGATATCGAACTGCATTTAAATCAAGTGACAGGTCTTAAGATTCCTGTGACGGCTCTGACAACCAAGGACTTCTATGTTGTGCCAAACGACTACTACGTGACGGATGAAGGAACCGGCGCAACGGGCGTTTACGTGCAGACTTACAGCGAAGAACAGAAGGCGGTTGTCAAGGAATTTGTCGACATGGACATCTATATGAAGGATGAGGAGAATTTCTACATCGCGGCAGCCGCCATCGAGGGAGGCACGGTATTGCTGCCGACAGACGATGCGGAGACGACGGACTCCTTTGTTCTAGCCGAGAAGGCAGCGTTAACCGGTGTCTTTAATGTCAATAAAGGCTATTATATCTTCCGACAGGTGGAAGTCTTATACCAGAACGAAGAGTACTGCATTGTCGCGGAGAATACGCCTTACGGGCTTTCTGCCTATGATCACATTGTGGCGGATGCGACCGGCGCGGTGGAAGACGCTGTTATCTATTAAGGGGAATGGATATGATCGCTGAGAATTTGGAAAATGTGCGGGCAAGGATCGCAGAGGCCTGTCAGCGTGTTGGCAGAGATCCTTCGGAAGTGACCCTGATTGCCGTGAGCAAGACCAAACCGCTTTCGGATATCGAAGAAGCGATGCAGGCAGGGCAGATTGATTTTGGAGAGAATTATCCGCAGGAGTTAAAGCTGAAGGCGGAAGCACTTTCCGGGACGGCTGCAAAGTTCCACCAGATCGGACATTTGCAGCGCAATAAGGTGAGAGCAATCATCGATCACGTTGTCTTGATTCATGCGGTGGATTCGGAACGACTTGCCGCACAGATTGAGGCGGAAGCCGCAAAACGTGATCGGATCTGTGATGTTTTAATTGAAGTCAATGTGGCAGGGGAAGAGAGTAAGTTCGGTGTGTCGCCTAAAGATACGCTTCCATTGATCCTAGAGATCGCAAAGCTGCCGCATGTGCATGTGAGAGGCTTGATGACAATTGCGCCTTATGTGGAAGATCCGGAATCAAACCGGATACATTTCCAAAATCTTCATGCTTTAGCGGTTGACATCAAAAGTAAAAACATTGATAATGTTTCCATGGATGTGCTTTCCATGGGGATGACCGGAGACTTTGAAGTTGCGGTCGAAGAAGGTGCAACGATGGTTCGCGTCGGCACCGGCATTTTTGGGGCAAGAGATTATACTGTGTAAGACACAGTGAATGATAAAAAGGTTTTAGGAGAATAAAGAGATGGCCAGTTTTGTTCAGCGTTTTTTGGATTACCTGAAGTTAAGTGATGATTATGACGAGGACGATTACGATCAGTATGAAGATGAGATAAATGAGGAGAAAGAACGCCAGGAGAAGGAAGAGCGCGCAAGACAGCGTGCAGCCAGAAAGGCGATGAAGCAGGAAGCGCGTGCCCGCAGACGTCTGGAAGATGACGATGAGGATGACGGTGATGAGGATGAGCCGGTTCGCCGCACGTCCCGCCCGGCACGTACGCAAAATACCCGTACGCAGGCTGCGCCTGCAAGAGGTGAGACAGCTTCTACGAGAGCGACGTCCACCAGAAGCACGACGCAGGAGAGAGAAAGACGCTACGGGACCGATACAAGGAATCGTTCCAGAAGCGAGGATATTCCTGTGCGCAATGTCAGCACAGATACGGCACGTACTTCTCAGACAACGCGTTCTGCGACGACCGGAACCCGCATGGAGAGAACGACAACGAACAAAGTGGTGCCGATCCGCACAACGTCCAGAGGTCTCGAAGTCTGCGTGATTAAGCCGAGAGCATTTGAAGAGGCGCAGGATGTCTGCGATATGCTTTTGGTTGGAAGAGCTGTCATCTTGAACCTGGAGGGGATTGACCAGGGTGAAGCACAGCGTATTATCGACTTTGTTTGCGGTACGGTATATGCGGAGAACGGTAAGCTTCACGCAGTTTCCCGTTACATTTTCATTTTCTCCCCGGTGAATGTAGATATCTCCGGTGAGTTTGCAGAGTTTTTCGCGGAAGATGGTTTTGGTGTTCCGAAGTTTGGCAAGGACTTCTAATCAGACACAGAAAGGCAGAGCAGACGGATGTTAACCCCCATTGATATTCAGAATAAGACATTAAAAGCCGGAATGGGCTACAAGAAGAGTGATGTCGATGAGCTGATTGTTGAGATCTATACCGATTATGATTATCTCTACCGTAAGAATGCTGAGCTTCGTGAGAAGATGCATATTTTGAGCGAAGGAATTCAGTATTATAAGAAGATTGAAAAGACCATCCAAGGTGCTCTGGTGCTTGCAGAACAGACGGCGGAGGAGACCCAGAGGGTTGCCGAAGAGAAGGCTGCCACGATCGTTTCGCAGGCGAACAATCAGGCGGATGCAATTGTCGCGGATGCGAAGGTGGAGCGGAGCAATATTGAAGCTGCGACGCGGGAATTGCTGCAGGAGTACGAGCGGTATCGCTTAAACTTTAAGCACATGATGAATGCGCAGCTGGAGTTCTTAGAGAGTGAAGACCGCAAGTTAATGCCTCTTTCCGATCGTTTGAGCAGACTGCTTCATGAGCCGATCGCGAAGACGGAGAGTAAGCCGGTAGAAGCTGTCGAGACAGCCGCAGAGACGGTCGTTGAAGAAACAGTAGAAACAACGGTAGAAGAAGTAGTCAAGGAAGAGGAAGTTAAGGAAGAGAAGAAGGAGAAGGCTCAGGTTTCCAGTCCAGTTCTTTCTGATATCGATGCGCTCAAGGAAGAGGGAAAAGAACTTTCGGAGAAGATCGCTTCGATCGAAGAGGAGAAGGAGTTGGCTTCCGATGTCGTCGAGGAAGACGAAGCTAGGGAAGCTGAAGAGACCCAGCAGATTGAAGACTTCATCGAATTTGCCGCGACCAAGGATCTTTCTTCTGAGACCAAGACCATCATGGAGATGTTAAAGAAGATGGACGAGGAGAAGGAATCTGCTTCTGAATAATTTCGGACAATCATCTATGGGCTGTCCCACTTGCGGGGCAGCCCGTTTCTTATGAATGAAAAGAATGATGAGGTACTCTATGGAAGAAATGAATCATACGATCACCATCTATCAGGATGATGCACCGATCTATGATATCTATATACGCGAGGATCTCCATGACCTTGCAAATGCGTTATATGGCCTTAAAATCGAAAATAGGAAGCTTTTTATCGTGACTGAGTCAACGGTAGCCAGTTACTATTTAGAGGCCTTAAAAGAGGCTCTGCGGCCTCTGGGAAGATTTGTGCATGCCTATGTCTTTCCTGCTGGAGAGCAGAATAAGAATCTGGATATTGTAAGAGGGATCTATACATTTTTGATTGAGCAGAAAGCAGACCGGAATGACGTGATCTTTGCCCTTGGCGGAGGCGTGACCGGAGACCTTGCCGGCTATACGGCTGCAACATATCTTCGCGGGATTCGGTTTGTGCAGATGCCAACGTCTCTGCTTGCGATGGTGGACAGCAGTATCGGTGGCAAGACCGGTGTGGATTTTGATTCTTATAAAAACATGGTGGGTGCATTTCATCAACCATCGGCGGTCTACATGAATCTATCATCCCTTCTTACTTTAAACGAACGGCAGTATCTGTCTGGATTTGCCGAGGTGATCAAGCACGGACTTTTGTGTGATGCACCTTTGTATGCCTGGATGAAAGAGAACCGGGAAGCACTGCTTGCAAGAGATCTTCCTGTTCTTCAAGAGATGATTACAAGAAGTTGTCTGGATAAGAAGGCGATCGTCGAGAAAGATCCGAAGGAGAAGGGAGACCGCGCCTTGTTAAATCTCGGTCACACCATCGGTCATGCGGTAGAAAAGTGCAAAGACTTCACATTGCTGCACGGAGAATGCGTGGCCATTGGCACTGTAGCTGCGGCGTATCTTTCGTGGAAACGCGAGATGATTACAAAAGAGGAGTATCTGGAGATTAAGGATACATTTGCAAATTATCATCTGCCGGTCAATGTGTCTGGACTCTCCAGTCAAGAGATTCTATCTGCGTCGAAGTCAGATAAAAAAATGGACGGAGGACACGTCAAGTTCATTTTGCTGGAAGAGATTGGTCATGCAGTGATTCGACGTGATGTAGAAGATGCAGAATTGCTTTCGGCAATTGATTCTATCCTTGTAGAATAGAGGTGATTTTCTTTTGAAAAGAAAATATCTTTGGATTTGGATTCCGGTCTTGATCCTGATCGATCAACTGACTAAGTACTGGGCACAGTCGTGGTTATCCGTAAACGGCCCGGTGGAACTGATTCCCGGCGTATTTGAGCTTCATTTTCTGACAAATCGAGGCTCAGCCTGGGGGATGTTGGAAGGACAGTTTGGTCTTTTCTATGTACTGACCGGAATCGCACTGATTTTGTTTGTCTATGTATTGCTGCGTATTCCGGAGGAGAAGAAGTATCGCAAACTTCAGATCATCACTGTGTTTTTAATTTCGGGTGCGCTGGGCAATCTGATCGACCGCGTGATTCATCAATATGTTGTCGATTTTTTGTACATCAGTCTGATTGATTTTCCAATCTTTAATGTAGCGGATATGTATGTGACGATTCCAGTTGTCTTTTTGATGCTTTTTGTTTTAACTACCTATAAAGATGATGAGTTTGCGTTCTTATCCCTTAAAAAGTCGTCGAAGGATGTAGAAGAGGAAGGTGCGAACCATGATCTTTGAGATCCAGGAAAGTGAGGAAGCCGGTATCCGCTTGGATCACTACCTCGTGCAGGCTTTGCCGGAAATGTCTCGAAGCTTTCTACAAGGACGCATCAAGGAAGAGCTGGTATTGGTCAATGGGCAGCCCTCAAAGCCAGGATATCTGACAAGACTGGGCGATGAGATTTCGGTTGCAGAAATCTCTTTCAAAGAGCCAGAGATTCTTCCGGAGGATATTCCACTGGATATTCTCTATGAAGATAACGATGTGATTCTCGTCAATAAGCCAAAGGGAATGGTGGTACATCCGGCACCGGGACATTATTCCGGGACGTTGGTCAATGCCTTGATGCATCACTGTAAAGACAGTCTGTCAGGGATCAACGGGGTGCTTCGGCCGGGAATTGTGCATCGTATTGATAAAGACACTACCGGTGTTCTGATTGCCTGTAAAAATGATCACGCACATCGTCATATCGCTGCGCAGCTGAAAGAACACACGATTACACGCAAGTACAATGCAATTGTATACAATGTGATCAAAGAAGATGGTACCGTGGATGCACCGATTGGGAGAAATCCTTCGAAAGACTCTACGGAACGCAAGAAAATGGCGATTGATCCGGTTCACGGAAGAAGAGCAGTCACGCATTATCACGTGATTGAGAATCTGGGAAGTAAGTATGCACATGTAGAATGCCAATTAGAGACAGGCAGAACACATCAGATTCGCGTTCATATGGCTTCGATCGGACATCCTTTGGTGGGTGATAATATTTACGGAAAATCTAAGTCATATTTAGAATATGGACAAGTTTTGCATGCCCGCGTTTTAGGCTTTATTCATCCTTCTACAGGTGACTACATGGAGTTTGAAGCCCCGTTACCGGACTATTTCACCCACTTATTATCGGTTTTATCGAAAAGTTAAGAAATTGTGAATTCCTCATTGACAATTGCATTCTAAGGTTGTAGAATTAAGCTACGCCAAGTTTCGGGGGCGATTCTACATGAATAGTCTTTGGCAAGAATACTTGAGGATGGAACAATAAGGTGAAGGATGTAAGACTCCATGAGGGTGAGCTCAATGTCATGGAACTGCTGTGGTTTAACAAATCATTGGCGGCTAAGGACATTGCGAAGATCATCAAGGAATATATCGGTTGGGAGAAAAACACAACATATACAGTGATCAAGCGATTGATCGATAAAGGTGTTGTCATACGTGAAGATCCCGGATTTATCTGCAAGGCAACGATTACCAAGCAGGAAGTACAACAGATTGAGACGGATGCATTAATCGAGAAGTTGTACAACGGATCCCTGGATCACTTCATTCAAGAGTATCTGCGCAACAAAGAGTTGTCAACCTTTGAGATTTTAGCTTTAGAGCAGATTATAACCGAACAGAAGTTTTAAGAACTTAGACTCTCCTGGAGACAGGGGAGTCTATCTATATTTATTCGCAAAATGCAAGTTTAACGAATAAATATTGCCTTTTTTGAAGATATTTGCTACAATATTCGTGGAATTGGTCTATGACAGGCCTGAATTGTGTTTTGTGTGTTTAGAGGTAATTTAACATGGAACGTAATTATCATGAACAAATGAATATCAAAAATGAATTGCATTTGCGGGAACTCATCAAAGAACTTCCAAAGTTTTCTGGTGAATTTTTCCGCGGCATTGAACCAACAACTTCTTCACGAACCAGAATTGCGTATGCATTTGATCTTGGGATCTTTTTTCATTTTTTACAGGAACAAAACAGTTACCTAAAGGATAAGCCAATTCCGGAATGGCCGATTGGTATTCTGGATCAGATTAAAGCGGTTGATATTGAGGAATTCCTCTCGTGGCTTCGATTTTACGTCAAAGACGGAAAAGAAATCACGAACGATGAACAAGCCAGAAAACGCAAATTAATTGCGCTTCGAAGCTTTTATACGTATTTCTATAAAAAAGAACGCATTACGACCAATCCTGCGATTCTGGTGGATATTCCTAAGACGCACCAAAAAGAAATCATACGGCTGGATATTGATGAGGTTGCAAAGCTTTTAGATGAGGTGGAATCCGGCGAGGATTTATCCGATCGACAAAAGGCATTCCATGATCGAACAAAAGTTCGAGATTTAGCGATGATGACATTATTATTAGGTACCGGAATTCGTGTATCTGAATGTGTCGGACTGAATATCAGCGACGTAGACTTCAACAATAATGGCATTAAAGTGCGACGCAAAGGTGGTTCCGAGGCTGTTGTATACTTTGGAGATGAAGTTCGAGAGGCATTGGAGGATTATTTGATCGAACGTGAGAAAATTATCCCTTGCAGTGGCCATGAAGACGCCTTGTTCTTATCATTACAGAACAAACGAATGGGCGTTCGAACCGTTGAAAAAATGGTGAAAAAATACGCGGGACTGGTGACTTCGCTGAAGAAAATCACGCCGCATAAGCTGCGTTCTACGTACGGTACCAATCTATACCGCGCTACAGGCGATATCTACCTGGTTGCGGACGTATTAGGTCATAAAGATGTGAATACCACGAGAAGACATTATGCAGCCTTAGAGGAAGACAGACGCCGCAGTGCAGCCAATATTGTAAAACTAAGAAAGGAAGAGTGAATGATCACTCTTCCTCTTCTGCTTTTTACTATATTAGGATAGATTACTTGGCAGCTTCTTCGGCCTTCACAGCCTTCACTAGGCGGCTGGTTCCAAGTCTGCTGGCACCTGCTTCGATAAAGGCAGCCCCTTGCTCCATCGTATTGACGCCCGCAGAAGCCTTAATGCGAACATTCGGACCCACATGCTCCTTAAAGAGCTTCACATCCTCAAGAGTTGCACCACCGGTCGAAAAACCAGTAGATGTCTTGATGAAATCTGCACCAGCAGCGGTGATAAGCTCACAGATCTTTACCTTTTCTTCTTCGGTCAGAAGGCAGGTCTCAACGATTACCTTCAAGATCTTGTCGCCTGCAGCTTCCTTCAGTGCACGAATCTCCGCCTCAACGGCATCGTAATCCTTATCGCGGAGCAATCCGACATTGATAACCATATCGACTTCATCGGCACCGTTGGCAATGGCATCCTTCGTCTCGAACACCTTGCATGCGGTTGTGTTATAGCCATTCGGGAAACCAATGACCGTACAGATGGCCATTCTTCCTGCCGCATATTCCTTGCCGCGCTTGACAAAACTCGGCGGAATGCATACAGAAGCCGTCTGATAACGAATCGCATCATCGATCAAACCCTTGATCTCATCCCAGGTAGAATCCACACGAAGCAGTGTGTGGTCTACTTTGCTTAAAATCTCTCGCTTATCCATCTTGTGTCCTTCCTTATCTGTAGCTGCGATACAATCCGACAACCTTGCCTAAAATCGATACATCCGGAACGATAATCGGATCCATCGTATCGTTCTCCGGCTGCAGTCGGATGTGACCGTTCTCACGATAAAATGTCTTGACGGTTGCGGAGTCGTCCACAAGCGCCACAACCATTTCTCCGTTCTGTGCGGCAGATGTCTGTTCCACAATCACATAATCGCCACTGAAAATGCCGGCGTTGATCATGCTTTCCCCGCGCACTTTCAACATAAACACATCTTCATGAGGAAGCGCCTCCGGCAGCATCGGGAAATATCCCTCGATATTCTCCACCGCAAGAATCGGCTCCCCTGCGGTGACGGTGCCAACGATCGGAACCTGTATAAGCTTCTGGGGTCTTGCAGATGCAAACTCCTGATCACAGATCTCGATGGCTCTAGGCTTCGTCGGATCCCTCCGAATATAACCGTTGCGCTCCAATGTCTCTAGATGTGAATGGACGGACGATGTGGACTTCAGCCCTACTGCCTGACAGATCTCTCTGACCGCCGGCGGATAACCGCGCTCCGCGGTACATTGCTTGATATATTCTAAAACTTCTCGCTGTTTTGCGGTAATCTTACCAAGTGCCATACCAGAACCTCCGTTCGATTTTTTCTTAGTATAACACAACGAGAAATCAAAGTCAAACATTTGTTCGAAAGATTATAATTCTTCTCCGGCAACGACTTTACCATCTCTCCAGATTCTCTCCAGATCATAAAATGCACGATCTTCTCTAGAGAAAATGTGAATGACGATATCACCGTAATCCATTAATACCCAGCTGGAATTGCCCATGCCTTCGATGCGCTTTGGCAATACATCAATCTTTGCAAGCTCTTGTTCCACGCTGTCAACGAGTGCACTGACCTGGTTGGGGTTGCTGCCGTTTGCAATCACAAAATAATCTGCAATGACAGAGATATCACCGATCTCGATGATGCGAATGTCTTCTGCTTTCTTGTCTTCCAAGGCATCATAGATAATCTTGACCTGATCTTTGATCTCCATTCGTTAGTTTCCTTTCTTTTGATTGTGTATATTTTTATAATACTCATAAGTGTCGTACGTATGAGTATCAATACTCGAAGCACTTACGGAATTCTCAAGATAGCCGATGGTATTCTTGTTGATCATATAGACGGTCTCTTCCAGATCCACAAAAGCCATCGCCCGAATCTCTTCCATCCCCGGAATCATCTTTCGGTTCGGCTCAATATAATCCGCAGTAAAAATGATCATCTCAAGTAAAGACATGGCAGGCTTGCCTGTTGTATGCCAGGTAACCGCCCCCAAGATGTCAGGATCCGTGATATCAAACTTCTCCTTTCCGTAGGCTGCCGCCAGCTTTCCATGAAGCAGATAGGGATTCTCCTGCTCAATCTTGCTGATTGGCAAATGTCTTCGCTTGGCCTGTGAGAGCATCTCTTTATCACTTAGCCCCTTACAGTAGTCATGTAAAAGCGCTGCAATGATCGTGGCCTCAAAATCCGCGCCATAGCGCATCGCAAGACACGCAGCGGTATCTTTTACCCCAATGATATGCTCAAACCGTTTATCTGAGACGACTTTATAAACTTTTCTCTGTAATTCTTTGCTGTCAATCATCGAGATCCTCCACGTAAGCGTGATGTTCGTATAAATCATCTTCTACCGCCTGCGGTACCAGAAAATGAATGCTTCGTCCATTTAAGAGACGTTCTCTGATATTCGAAGAAGAAATATCAATCTCAGGGATGTCAATTAAAACAACATCAGCGGCATACTTTGTTCTGACCGCCTCTGCCTGCGCCTCAATATCGGAATACACCACAGAATCACGTCTTGCTGCGGCAAAAGAACATAGCTTTAGGATTCTTGCAGGCTCACGCCACGAATCCAACTGATACAAAGAATCTGCGCCTGCGATAAATACGAAGGAATCCTCCGGGTAGTTCTCATGCAGATATTCTAACGTATCCACCGTATATGTGGTTCCCTGACGCTCAATCTCTAACAATGACAGCTGAAAATATGGGGTCGATGCGATGGCTTTTTCCACCATCCTGACACGGTCTTCATTCGGCAGAATCTCAGAATTCTTCTTGTGGGGTGGCTTGCCGGAAGGCATAAACCAAACGACATCCAGATTTAACTGACGATAAGCATTCTCCGCCAGGATCAAATGTCCCAGATGAATGGGATTAAATGTTCCACCCATAATTCCGACCTTCATACGGACCTCCCAATCATTGATACTACGTTACGGAAGCGTGATCTTTCTCTTCGCCTCATCAGGATTCTCTTTATAAAGCACGATCTTTTTCCCGATCACCTGAACAACCTGCGACTTCGTGCGCTCTGCCAGCACCTGTGCAAGTTCCTTCGGATCGTCCAGACAGTTTTGCAGTACCGCAACCTTTACCAGTTCTCTGGCGTCGAGTGCCTGCCTGACACCTTCGGTCAGTTCCGGACTGATACTATCCTTGCCGATGCGAAAAATCGGGTCAATCGTCATCGCCAGACCTTTTAAATAAGCTCTCTGCTTTGTTGTCATAGAATTCATAGAATTCGTCCTCTCTCATACTTCTATCATAACAAATTATTTGTAATAGTCAAACTCTAAACCGTACATTCTGACGGTGTCACCCTCTTCGATGCCCAGTTCTTCCAACTTTTCATACACCTCATTCTCGCGCATGAACTTCTGGAAAAACTCAAATCCTTTCTCATCATCGATATTGGTATAGCCAAGCATGCGATCCACCCTGGGGCCTTCCACACGAAAGACATGCTCTTCCACCTGTTCGATTTCGATCGGTTCATCTCCGGAAAGAATGGCTTCTCCAGGATCGTATTCTTGCTCGTAAATGATCGGTTCTTCCGGCAAAGAATCGAGAAGACTGCGCACATGATATAACAGGTCCTTCACACCACGTCCGGTCACCGCGGAAATCGGATACACAAGCATCCCCTGCGGCTCAAACTCCTCTTTTAAAAGAGAAATGACCGTGTCTTCTTCATTTCCATAGAAGACATCACACTTATTCGCGGCAATGACTTGAGGCTTCTTTAGCAATTCCGGGTCATAGGAAGCCAGCTCTTCATTGATCGCTTTGATATCGTTGATCGGATCTCTGCCTTCCGTGGACGCGGCGTCCACCATATGAATAATGACTTTGGTACGCTCGATATGACGAAGAAACTCATGTCCGAGGCCAATGCCTTCGGAAGCGCCTTCGATCAAGCCAGGAATGTCTGCGATCACAAAACCATCCGCATCCGGTAAATCTACCACACCAAGATTCGGATTTAAGGTTGTAAAATGATAGTTTGCAATCTTTGGTCTGGCATTGGACACCACGGATAAAAAGGTAGACTTACCGACGTTCGGGAAGCCGACCAAGCCGACATCCGCGATCACTTTTAACTCCAACGTGACTTCCAGCTCAATCCCAGGCTTTCCGGGCTGCGCATACTTAGGCACCTGCATCGTCGCGGTCGCATAATGCATGTTGCCCTTGCCCCCACGGCCACCTTTTAACACGGTGACACGCTGGTTGTCATGAGACATATCGACAATGACCTTGCCCGTCGCTGCGTCGCGTACGATGGTTCCTTCGGGTACCTTGATAACAAGGTCTTCCCCGTCGGCACCGTGACAACGTCTTTTGTTGCCCGGCTCTCCGTTGGTCGCCGCATATTTTCTGCGATGACGGAATTCATTTAACGTATTCAGACCCTTATCGACTTCGAAAATGAGGTCGCCGCCCTTGCCGCCATCTCCGCCATCCGGTCCGCCGGCAGCCACAAACAATTCTCTACGAAAACTGACATGTCCATCTCCGCCGTTGCCGGAACGGATGATAATCTTTGCACGATCTGCAAACATGTCATCACCTCTTTCTGCAAATAAATAGACAATAAGCCCCACACACAGAGTGTATGGGGCTTACAAGATCACATTCTTATTCTGCATCCACCGGATAAACAGAAGCCTGCTTTAAGAAACGGCCCTTTCTCTCGAAACGTACTACGCCGTCAACCTTAGCAAACAGGGTATCATCGCTTCCGCGGCCAACGTTAAGGCCGGGATGAATCTTGGTACCACGCTGTCTATACAGAATATTACCTGCCAGTACAAACTGACCGTCCGCTCTCTTGGCACCCAGTCTCTTGGACTCGGAATCACGGTTGTTCTTGGTAGAACCAACACCCTTCTTATGAGCGAACATCTGAAGGTTCATCTGAAGCATATCTTACACCTCCTCAACTGCAACTGAAATAAATTCTTCATACTCTTCCCGGATCTGGGCAAGTCCCAGAACCAGAGACTTCATCAAGAGAACCGCTTCGGGCGTCGCTTCCAGTAACTGATAGTCGACGCGGTCGATCTCACCGTTCTCTTCTTCTCCATCTGCAGGCACGACAGACTGTGAAAACTTCGCATCTGTAAGTGACTCGATGGAATTCATGGTATTGATGATAAGTACGGAAACTGCCGAACAGACAATGTCACTGCCATAGGCTGCATAATCCGCATGTCCGGAAGAATGAAACCCAATCGGCTGACCTTCCCGATACAACAATGTAATACTTATCATATCGTCACCTCTAAGTTATGCGTTGATCTTCTCGATCTTAACCTCGGTGTAAGACTGTCTGTGACCGTTCTTCTTGTGATACCCGGTCTTGGGTTTGTAACGGTAAACAATGACCTTCTTCGCCTTGCCATCCTTGATTGCGGTTGCAGTAACAGTTGCTCCGGCAACAGTAGGATTGCCTACCTTCACTTCTTCGTCGCTCACAAACAGAACCTGATCAAAAGTAACTGTCTCGCCGGCTTCCACGCCAAGCTTCTCAACTCGAATGATATCGCCTTCCGCTACCTTATACTGCTTCCCTCCGGTTGCAATAATCGCGTACATATCGGCTCCTCCTTTTATCATTACTCGCCAACTTCGGTGGTGCAAAAGGGCACACTTCTACCTCGCTGAGCGGCACACTGAAATAGTTTATCATTCAAAGGAAGTCCAGTCAAGTGTTTTCGTGAATTAAATCTGCAAATTTTGCACCGACCATTACCGCAAGATCATCTGGAGCAAGAAAGATCTGCTCACCGCGCAGGCCGGCGCTGACACCGATCTTTTCAAATGATTTTGCACTCTGATGGATAAACGTCGGAAATTGCTTCTTCATGCCGATCGGGGAACAACCGCCGCGGATATAACCAGTGACGGCGGTCAGGTCTTTGAGCGGAAGCATCTCGACTCTCTTATCGCCGCAGGCAGCGGCGCATTTCTTTAAATCTAATTCTTCTGCGACCGGAATGCAGAAGACACAGTATCCTTTTCGCTCTCCTTTGGCGACCAGGGTTTTAAATAACATTTCCGGATTCACACCGAGCAGCGCTGCGGCATGCACACCGGATAAATCAGATTCATCTACTTCATACTGCGCAGTTTCATAAGAAATCTTCTTTTGATCTAACTTGCGCATGACATTTGTTTTTACCATATTATGTATCCTTATGTGAGGGATTCCATCTGTTCCTTTAACGAGGGTCTGATGGTTTTTCTCGTCAGTTCCACAAGCTGCAATTTGGTCATATCAACGACCTGACAAGGTGTCGGATCTTCTTCTACAAACCCTGCCAGAGCCTTCAGAAGGCTTTTTTTGGCACTTTCTGCGGAGAGGTCGATAAAATCCACAAGAATGATGCCACCGAGGTTTCTGAGGCGAATCTGGCGGGCTGCTTCCTTGGCAGCTTCTAAATTGATCTTTAAAAAGGTCTCTTGGCTGGCACCTGCGCCGTGGATTGCCTTTCCGGTATTGACATCAATCACCGACAACGCTTCCGTCTGTTCAATGACAAGGTAAGCGCCAGAGGAAAGCCAGACACGCTTAAATGACGCCCGATCAAGCACAGTATCGATCTGGTAAATGCGAGCGAGAGAAATCTCATCCTCATAAAGCCTGATAGGCGCGTTAAGTCCTTGTAAATGAACTTCATCTTCCAGTTCTTCTTTTAAAATAAGGCTGTCTGTCACAATCTCTTCTAAGGAAGCCAGTTCATCTGCGCGATAAGCACTAAGCCACTGAGAAGATGCCCTTCTAAGACAGGTAAATGCAGTCGCATGCGTTCCCAGCTGCAGCAGATGATGAAATTCTTGCAGCTGCGCCTCAAATGCATTCTTTAAGTCCTCTTCTCCCATCCCGGCACTTGCGGTGCGCAGAATAAACCCGATCTGATCTGTCTGATAGAATCTTGCAATTGCCTTTAATCTTTTTTTTTCTTCACCGGATGTGATTTTCGAAGAGATACCGATGGTAGGATCACCGGCTCTTAGAACCACATTTGGTGACGTGAAATTCAAAACGCTGGATAAAGACGGTGGCTTGGTTTTGATTGCATCTCTTGTAATCTCAACGAGAAGTTCATCTCCGATCACAGGGGTGTCAGAGGAGCCTTTCTTTTGTACATAGTAAGGATGCTTTAGCTCTGATAACCGCAGATATCCGATCTTTCCCTTTTGATACTCCACGAAGACCGCGCCGATATTTTTCACAATGTTCTGGATTCTTCCGACATAAATGTTGCCGACTTCACTTTCATGCCCGGAGGATTTCAGGTCTATCTGAAGAAAACGCCCCTCCCGGTACAATCCACAGAAGGCAGCGTTTCCTATCGTTGTCAGGATTAGTTTCATTTGGATGTTTCCTGTGTCAATTCATCAAAGTACTCTTCTGCCAGTTCATCCAGGAACTCTTCGCTCGAGTCAAACTGCTCTTTTAGCTTATTCCCGATAAACTCAAGCTGTTTCATGGCAGTGATCTCATCTGCCTGGCCTTCTTTGGCAAAGGCACGTAACATGTCACTGGTAACATTTTCCCGCAACCACGCTTCCGCGATCTGACGGGACTGCTTTTCTTCCCGGATCTCATACTGGAGTTCGCTCGAACGACGCAGAGAAGAAATACCTGCATACAAAAATCCAAGCGCAAGCAGGGTAAATACAACCAGAGGAAGCCATCCGCTGAAAAGCTTGATCACACTGAGGGCATTTAAAATGGTAAAGATACCAACCGCAACTGCGGCAATGATCAGGGTGATGCCTGAGGAACGAAAATCAGAGTATTTTTCCTTCTTATCCTGATAGACACCAACGAGTTCTTCCTCTTCTTCCTCCTCAGAACTTTCTTCTTCTTCGAGCTCTTCAGCGGGTTCGAGATCCTCTTCTACGGTCTCCTCACCATCTTCGTTAAGATACCCTTCTTCCACTTTTGCGATATCATCGCTCATGGCTTCGTTTCGCTTCGCTTCCTTCTTTGCCTCTTCTTTTGCCTTCCGAAAACCAGCGTAAAGCTTTGCGGCTTCTCTTCGATGATCCGGATGCACGAAGATCTGGTAGGTCTCCATCACCTCATCATATTCTGCATAGGCTTCCGGCATCTCAGAATAATGCAGAAAATCGAGGATCTCATCGACCTCATCGACGTCTTTGGCGAGTACGGTATTAAAAACATACGTAAACTCTTCGCCATCTATCTCAAAAACAGTATGATTGCCGCATTCTGTGCAGACATACACACCATCTTCAAATTCAGTTTTACATACGGGACAACGCGTCATATTTCCTCCCCACAGCCAAACATGCGGCTGATTGATTTAGCGAAAAGCCTGCCGTAACGACAGGCTTTTCCTAGAAAATATCTATGATGAAATTATAAGAACTTCTTTGCCTCTTCCACCATGTGTTCGGGTGTCAGGCCATAAGCCTCAAACAGTGCATCCGGGGTGCCAGACTTACCAAACTTATCCATCACGCCTACCTGTGCGAACTTTCCGCCAGGAACACCTGCAATCACTTCTGCGATTGCGCTGCCAAGGCCGCCGTAAATGGAGTGCTCTTCGCATGCAACAATGCCCTTGCACTTCTCATGATATTCACGGACGATCTCGGTATCCAAAGGCTTAATTGTGTGATGATTGATCACTGCGCAGCTGATGCCTTCTGCCTCTAACATCTCAGCAGCCTTTAAAGCCGGGCCAACCATCAGACCGGTTGTCATCAGGCAGACATCGGTACCATCTTTTAATACCTGTGCTTTTCCGACTTCAAACGGAGTCTCAGCGGTTGTAATCTCATCGACCACAGGACGAGCAACACGGACATAGACAGGGCCGTCAATCTCTGCAGCGGCCTTCACACACTTCTTGGTCTGCTCATAGTCGCAAGGAACCAGAATGGTCATATGAGGCAGAACTCTCATCAGGGCAATGTCTTCAATTGCCTGGTGAGAACCACCGTCTTCACCAACAGAAAGGCCGGAATGGGTCAGAGCAAACTTTACATTTGCATTGACATAGCAGACAGAGTTACGAATGATCTCGAATGCACGGCCTGCACCAAAGAGTGCAAATGTGCTGACAAAAGGAATCAGGCCACTGTGAGCCATACCAGTTGCTTCTGCAATCATGTTGTTCTCAGCAATACCGAAGTTAAAGAAACGATCGGGATGCTTTGCCGCAAAAATATTCGTCATCGTTGCATGACCAAGGTCAGCGTCGCAGACAACGATCTTATCGTTGGTCTCGGCGATCTCATTTAACGCCTCACCGTAAGCGATACGAATTGATTTTCCCATCTTAGTTCACCCCCAGTTCTGCCAGAGCTTTGGCAAGTTCATCCGCGGAAGGAGCCTTGCCGTGCCATCCTGCCTGATTCTCCATGAAGGAAACGCCTTTGCCTTTGACTGTCTTCGCACAGATGAATTTCGGTTTGCCATGAACCGGTGTCTTTAACACATCGGTCAAAGCATCGATATCATGTCCGTTGACTGTAAATGTCTCAAAACCGAATGCTTTGTACTTCTCAACAGGATCACCGAGGCTCATGACTTCGTCGTTCGTTCCGTCAATCTGCAGTCCGTTGTGATCCAGAATGACGGTCAGATTGTCGAGTTTATAATGTGCTGCCGCCATCGCAGCTTCCCAGACAAGACCTTCCTGGCACTCGCCGTCGCCGACGATGGCATAGACATGATAGTTCTTGCCAAGATGCTTTGCAGCGATTGCCATACCGGTTGCCACTGCTACGCCCTGGCCAAGAGAACCCGTATTCAGATCAACGCCAGGGGTCTTCTTCATATCCGGATGACCCTGCAGGTGGCTGTCGATCTTACGAAGGGTCCAAAGATCTTCCTTCGGGAAATATCCCTTGTCTGCCAAAACGGCATAAAGAGCCGGGCAAGCATGTCCTTTGGAAAGAACGATGCGGTCACGATCTTCCCACTTCGGATTGGACGGATCGACGTTAGCAACGTTGTAATAAAGAGCAACCAAAATATCAATCACAGACAGAGACCCGCCCGGATGACCGTTGCCGGCTGCATGAATCATTTTTAAAATGTCACCGCGCAGCTCGGCAGCTTTTTCTTGTAAAACCATGATATGTTCCTCCTGAAATCTATCGCGAAGCCATGCAAAATCCATCATTCACAGGCTCCAAGTTCTATCTCTATTGTACCTGTTTTTGTTCAATTTTCAAGAACGAGTTCACCAATATAATAAAAACCTCTGCATTCGATCAATTGGACATCCACAATCTGACCGATGAGCCGTTTTCCGCCGCGAAAATGTACCAGCAGGTTGTTATCCATCCGCCCGGTAACCATCGCATCGTCTTGCTCATTCGGCTCTTCCACAAGCACGGAGACGGTTTGTCCCAGATGCAGGCCGGTACGTTTTTCAGAACTCTCTCCGACTACTTTTAAGAGTCTGGAGAATCGATCTTTGATGACATCCTCCGGCACCTGATTTTCCATCTTTGCCGCAGGCGTGCCGGTCCGCTTGGAATAGATAAATGTGTAACAGCTGTCATATTCAACCTGTTTTACAACATCGATCGTCTCTTCAAAATCCTCTTCTGTTTCTCCCGGGAAACCAACGATGATATCCGTTGTGAGGGAGATATCAGGGATTGCTTCGCGAAGGCGTTTCACCAGATCAAGATACTGTTCTTTTGTGTAGTGCCGGTTCATTTGCTTTAAGATCCGGGAACTGCCGGACTGTACAGGCAAATGCAGGTGTTTGCACACTTTAGGAAGCTCTGCCATCGCATCAATCAACTCTTGGGAGAGATCTTTCGGATGAGACGTCATAAACCGGATCCGTTTGATGCCTTCTACTTCCGAGACCATACGAAGAAGCTGCGCAAAACTCACCGGCTCTGCAAGACCTTTTCCGTAAGAATTGACATTTTGCCCCAGAAGCATGATCTCGACAACACCGTCATCAGCCAGGCGCTTTACTTCCTCCACAATCTCCTTCGGATCACGGCTGCGCTCCCTGCCCCGGACGTAAGGCACAATACAGTAACTGCAGAAATTATTGCAGCCAAACATGATATTGACACCGGATTTAAAGGAATACTTTCTCTCGGTCGGGAGTTCTTCGACGATTCCTAATTCTTTGTTCCAGATCTCAACGACCATCTTCTTGCTCTGCATCCGGCGCACCATCAGCTCGGCAAGCTGGTAGACGTTGTAGGTTCCAAAGATCAGATCGACAAACCGGTAACTCTTCTGGATCTTTTCCACCACATGCGCTTCCTGCATCATGCAGCCGCATAAGATGATCATCAAATGTGGTTTCTTTTTCTTTAAGCTGTTAAGATAGCCAAGTCTTCCGTACACACGCGTGTTCGCATTTTCACGCACTGTGCAGGTGTTATAGATGATGACATCCGCTTCCTCTTCTTTTTCCGTCAAATGATATCCCGCGGACTTTAAGATGCCTTCGATCTTCTCAGAGTCCCTGGCTTTCATCTGACACCCAAAGGTTTTCGTGCAGGCATAGAGCGGATGCCCAAGTTGTTCTTCCTTTTGCGCGCGAAGCTTTCTTAACACACCCACATAATAATATTGTCTGAGAGGCTCAACATCCGGCGCCTGCAGCGCATTTTGATAATCATCGGAAGCCAAATATGCTTCCATCGAATCTAATACACTCATTTTTCTTTCTTACTCCGAATGATATTGCGAATGGAGATAAAGATACCGATTCCACAGGCAACAAAGGCTGCAATGGAGAAGAAATCAAAACCGATATAAAGGGAAGCCCAGACATTTAGCCCGGTCAGGACTAACATCGCAATCAACATGGCCCAAGGGTTTACGGACACCTTTTTCTGATTGCGATTCGGATTGAAATTATAGTTATAATTGTTCTTCGGCATAAGTTCCTCCATTCTTTTTGCAAATGATTTCTCTCATCGGCGTGATCAAAAGATCAACGGGCCGATCCCACGCTTCCGTCATATCTGATAAAGATGCAATCTGCTCCTCAAAACAGACACCGATCGTAGGGTAACACGGGTGTTCTTTTAGAAAATGATCATAATAACCACCGCCGTATCCGAGGCGATAGCCGTTTATGTCAAACGCAAGCCCTGGCACCAGAATCAGTGCATCCGTATCAAGCTCCTCACGCCCGACTGGCTCCATGATGCCGTAGAACCCCTCTGAGAATTCTTTAGAAGATTTCACGCGGTAAAAGTGCATCACATGGTCTTCGATCCGCGGGAAATACACCGCAATGTTCTCCTCCCACAGCCATCCAGCAAGGGCAGATAGATCTACCTCGGCACGCATGGCATGATAGAGACACACGTGAGAAATGTCTGCGCCAGAGATCTGTCTCATCAGTGTTTCACAGATCTTTAACGATCCTTCTCTCCTGTTTTCCACAGAAATCTCACATCTTTTGATTCGATATTCATCCCGAAGGCGCTTTTTTTCATCCTTCCGGGTCATACTTTTTCTTTAGCTCCGTGATCGAACCGTCCGGCTCGACGATGGAAATACTATTGAGGGTACTGCGCATTCCGTTGCGCCACTCCTGAATATAAGCGGCACGCAGTTCTGCTTGTTCGATGCGCTCTTCCTCTGTCAAGCCCTCTGTCTTGGACTTGTGATAAAGCTCGTTGATACGATTCAGTCTTTCTTGATTCAAGGTTTTCTCCTAACTTTTATATAAATTCTGGCCTAAAAACCAGAAAATTTATCGTGATTTTAAAGGCGCATAAAAAGTTGCGATCGCTTCGTAGACACGAAGTCCGTCCATTGCGGCGGACGTAATGCCTCCTGCATAGCCAGCACCTTCCCCGCACGGGTAAACACCGGCGATGTTGCTTTGCAGCGTGTCATCCCGGTTCATGCGAATCGGGGAGGAAGTTCTGGATTCGATGCCGGAAAACAAGGCATCTGGCCGATCAAAGCCTTTGATTTTCCTGCCAAATGCACTCATTCCTTCTGCAATGGCATCCCCCAGATAGTCTGGCACGGCATCACGAAGGTTACAGAGCGTGTAACCACCCTTTATGTTTGGAAGCACCTCACCCAGTTCGGTGGTTTTTCGGTGCAGCAGGAAATCATCCAACCGCTGCAAAGGAATCTGGCCTTCGCCTGCCGCATACGCAGCTTCTTCCAACCTTCTCTGATAATACATGCCGGCAAGGACATCTTCGCCGTGATAATCCTTCGGGGAGACGGTCACAACGATGGCACTGTTTGCATTTTTTCCGTCACGCAGATAATTACTCATCCCATTGACTGCAATGCGGCCGGGTTCGGACGAAGCATTGACCACAAAACCACCTGGACACATACAGAAGGAATAAACTCCTCTTCCGGTACTCGTCTGGTGTGTTACCTTATAATCGGCGGGAGGAAGCTTCGCATAGGCATCCTTATATTGTGCCCGACCGATCATTTCCTGCGGATGCTCCACGCGAAGCCCAACCGCAAATGATTTCGCTTCCATCGACAATCCGCATTGATACAGCATCTCAAAGGTGTCTCTTGCGCTATGGCCAAGCGCCAGCACGGCAACTTCACAGGGCAAAACCTCACCGGAAGAAAGAACCAAACCGGTCAGATGCCCCTCTTTCATCTTGATCTCTGTCATCTGGGACCGAAATCTAACTTCGCCTCCAAGAGTCTCGATCTCCTGCCGCATTCGCTTCACAATCACCTTCAAATGATCCGTGCCGATGTGCGGTTTTTGCAGGTACAAGATCTCCTGCGGCGCTCCGTACGAAACGAAGGTCTCTAAGACTTTTCTGCCGCGATGATGCGGATCTTTTACCATGGTATTTAATTTTCCATCGGAAAATGTGCCCGCACCGCCTTCGCCAAACTGAACATTGGAAGAAGGGTCGAGAGGCGCATCGCCCGACCAAAAGGCAGTTACCTTATCTGCGCGCGTATCGACATCATCGCCGCGCTCTAACAAAATGGGCTTGTAACCGGCCTTTGCTAAAGATAAGGCACAGAACAAACCTGCAGGGCCGGAACCAACCACGACGGGCCGATGTGCTAAAGTCTTTGTCCCCGTAGGAACAAAAGAATACGCTTCCGGTACGTACTGAGTCACAGCAGAATTCTTCCGACACCGATGCAAGGCACTTTCTTCTTTTTTCACAGAAACTGCGATGGTATAGACGAAACGAACCGTCTGCTTTCTGGCATCAATCGACCGCCTTAACAGCTGAAAGGATAAAATCTCCTCTTTGGAAATGTGTAGCGTATCTGCGACAGCCTTTTGAAATTCTTCTTCCGTATGATCAAAAGGAAGAGAAAGATCTCGGATCTGAATCATAGATGAAACGCCTCCTTTTGCCCTGCAGCAGCTCTGCCCGCTAACATCCCGGTTGTCCATGCCCACTGCAGATTATAGCCGCCACAGATCCCATCGACGTCCAGTAGCTCTCCGGTCAGATAAAGGTTAGGCACAATTTTTGATTCCATCGTCTTCGGATCGACTTCATGCAAAAGAATCCCGCCAGCCGTGACCTGTGCATCCTCGTAGCCACGCACGCCGAATGTGTGAAAGATCGCAGATTTGATGCCTTTGGTAAGCGTCTCTGCATCCTGCTTTGCGCAACCATGTACCAGTGCATTTGCCAGTTTTTCCGGAAGCAAACCGGAAAGAATCTCCTCCCAGGTTTTCTTTGGATGCAGGTCCTTTTGCGATGAAAGAAACTCACAAAGAGCTACGGCGTTTAGATCTGGCAGAAAATCTGCCTCAATGAGACAACTCTCCCCGTGAAGCGCCGCCATGCCGACATGTCTTGATAAAATCATGGCCGGAATACCGGAAAGCCCATAAGAAGTAAACTGCACTTCCCCGCGTTCCTCAACAACTTGCGCATCGCCTCGCAAACGTAATTGAGTCGATACACGCACGCCTGCTGTCTTAGCAAAGAAATCTTTCTCTTCACACAGAATGCCTGTCAGTGCAGGTGATGTCGGCGCCATTTGATGGCCTAATTTTTGGGCAAATGAAATTCCATCCCCGTCAGAACCAAAAACGGGCGCAGCCAAACCACCGGCGGCAAGGATAACACATTTGCCAAAATATGCATATCCATCCACTTCGACGCGAAATCCTTCCGCGAGAGGAACGATCTCCTTGACACAGGTATTGAGCTTTAACTTCGCACCTTTCTCGGTCACTTCAGACAATAAGGCATGAAGCACGCTCTTCGCTTGCTCGGAATGCGGATAGAGATATCCGTTATGGCTCACCGTCAGAATGCCAAGCTGCGCAAAATGATCCAGAATCTCAGAAAGAGATATCTGAGATAAGATCTCCTCGGCAAGAGCATGCTCGGAGGAATGATAACAAGACATCTCTAGCACTTCATTTGCCAGATTGCACCTGCCATTGCCTGTGGCAAGCAGCTTCTTGCCTGGCTGTTTCATTTTCTCAAGAATCAGCACACGGGACGAGCGGCTCACGGCAACCGAAGCTGCCATCAGTCCGGACGCCCCGGCTCCGATGATAATAATATCATAAATTGTCTCGTTCATATTAGAGTAAACGGAAGCGTGTCAGAATCTTAACGATTCTCGCGCCCATCGGGAAGTCATATAATTCCTCTTTTGTGAAGCAGCGCAGCACGCAAAGCATGATGACATAGACGATCACGGCAATCAGAATTGCCCCCAAACAAGCCAACGCATTGCTCTTAAAAATCAGGTAAAAAAGCTGATACATTCCCCAGGCAACGACACCCATCGCAACAGAGGAGCCAAGAGGCATTGCAAATGTCGTGATCAATTCTTGCTCGTAACCAGTTTCTTTTCTCACAGAGATCCAGTTGAGGATCGAAACAATCAGCGGAAACATGATGTTAACGACGACAAGTGAGAAGATGCTTAGGCCGGTAAAACGAAGCAAAAGCACAACCAAAATCAGGTTAATTCCGAGGGATATCGCCGAATGCTTCACCGGAACGCTCATACGATTGATGCCTTGCAGGACACCGTTATACACGGTCGATAACGCATAAAAGATCACGGCATAAGCACCGAAGCGAAGAATCGTGTAGGCGACCTCCGTGTTGTTGTGGAATAACAGATTGATGATCGGCTTTGCAAGGACAGAAAGACCAACCGCAGCCGGGATCGCAATCATCATATTAAACTTCACGGCATTGCCAATCTTCTTCTGAATTGCCTGTGTGTCCTTTTGGACGACAGACGCCACCAAAGAAGGCACCATCGCAGTCTCCACTGCCTGTGAAATGGCGATCGGCACATTGATTAACGTACGGTATTTACTGCCATAAATGCCTGTCAGCGTACTTCTCGTGCTTTCATCCATGCCCTTTGCGGACATGATCTTGTTGAATAAAAAGGTATTGAGAACACCACTGATCTGATAGATCGTCTGGCTTAAGATGACCGGGATGATCGTAAAGATCAGCACTTTAAAGATCGCGCCCCAGGTTTCCTCATCCACGAGGCCTTCTTTCTGATCCTTGCGCTCCTGTCTGCGAATCTGCTTTAATACCGTCGGACGATATGCCAGATAGACCAAGGCCAGGAAAATGAGTCCGATCAGAGCACCAGAGAAGGTGCCAAGGGTAGATCCTGCCGCTCCGTGAGAATATACGGAAGGGTCATTCGCGTATTTTTTCATCAGGATCGCAGCCGCACCGACACTGACCGCGGCATTGACGATCTGTTCTAAGATCTGGGACAATGCGGTCGGAATCATGGTATGCTTGCCCTGATAGAAACCACGCAGTACGCCTAAGATAGCGCAGACCAAAATCGTAGGTGCGAGCACGCGCAGCGGAATCACGACACCAGGCATATCGAAGAATTTCTCCGCGATAAAACCTGCGCCTAAGAAGATGATCAAGCTCATCAAAAGGCCACTGACAATGGCAAATGCCATCGCGCAGACAAATAGCCGGAACGACTGCTTGTACTTCTTCTCCACTTCCCTTGCTGCCATCAGCTTAGAAACCGCTAAAGGCAGGCTGTACGAAGAAAGAATCAGCGCAATATTGTAGATCTCATAAGCAACCTGATAATAGCCGCTGCCCTGCTCTCCGATGATATTCGTGACCGGAACCCGGTACAAAAGTCCGATGATACGGACGATGATGCCGGACACGGCAAGAATGGAACCCTGCGCGAGGAAATTCCCTCCGTGCTGGCGCTTTCTTGCTTCATTGCCGGCTGTTTTCTCATTCGGTTGATCCGAAGGTGTTCTCATATGTCAACTCCAATTATTCTGCGTCAGCAAACTCCAATTTGTCCAAATTATATTCAGGATACAGGCAGATATAAGTCTTGCCGGGATTGATCGTAAGCAGTTCACCGCTCTCGTCATAGTACTGCATAAACTGCTTCGACTCGGACTTTTCCCAGGTAATCGGGACATATTTTCCATCGGTCACATAATATCCTTTGCCGGTATTCTCTTCCATCTCATAATTGACATGGCCATCATTATCTACGACAGAGCACGGTGCCACAAGAATGATCAGGTTCTTAAAAGCCAGCTGTTCGCCGGTAGATTTGTCTTTGTGCGCATGCCCAAACTGATAACGCTTATAGATCTTCTGCTCCTCATCGTAGGTGAAGTAAGGGCTGTTATAATTGGAAAGATGAAGGGTGACCTTCTTTGCGGTCTCACCGCCGGTAAGCTCGGTATCCTCGTGATAGAAAGTGAAATGATTGTTGAGGTCTTTCGCTTCCATCCGATATCCAGCCTTGTCGATACATTTCATAATGCGGTCATAGCTGGTAAACGCATTGTGAGGCATCTTGATGGAATTATCACGGTAAAATGCATTGACACCGGCACCTTTTAAGCCATCCAGATCGTTGACTTTAAGCTTTGCGATACGCTCATCACCGATGTTGCTTGATCCAATGTGGCAGAGGATCGCATCATATTCTTCCGAAGCGCTGATGAAATCATGTCTCGCACTTCTGACAGAACCAATGCGGTCGTTATCAAACTCTTCAAAGATACCCATTGTACGGGTAATTCCGCCTTCAACAAGTGCTTCATAGAGAATCACCGCAGAGCCAATACCGTCCTGAGGATCTACGACTTTCAGATTGCTGATCATCACCGCAATCGGGCGGCGCTTTCCGATCTCTTCCGTGACAGGAAGGCCGGTCAGCTTACTGTACATCATTCCCTCATCCAGTTTCCAGGGATCTTCGGTGGTTGTCTCCTCCGTGGTGGTTTCCACGGTGGTTGTCTCTTTGGTGGTTGTTTCAGCCTTCGTCGTCGTTGTCTGCAGATCAGCAACATCCGGCTCATCTGCGGTCTTCTTTCCGCAGCCGGCAAGGAGTGTTACGATCAATACTGCAAAAACCAACAATTTCCACTTTTTCATTGTTAGCCTCCTAACCCATCGGTTGATGTGATATTTTTATCGCACAATTCCCAGTCGATCCAGAATTGTACGTTGCTTTTCTTCCATTTGTGCGCGTTCCTCATCAAGCATATGGTCATAACCGCAAAGGTGCAGCAGACTGTGTACAATGAGGAACGAGAATTCGCGGTCAACAGAGTGACCATATTCTTCCGCTTGCGAAAAGACACGGTCCAGATTCAAAACGATATCTCCCAGAAGAAGTTCTCCGGTATCGGGATCAAAGAAATCCTCATCTTCGGAAATGAAGGAGAAATCCCCCGGCGTCTCAAAGGTCAGCATCGGGAAGGATAACACATCCGTCGGGGCATCGATCTGTCTGGTTTCGGCATTCACCTCACGGATCCCTTCATTGTCCGTCATGACCACCGAAAGCTCAAAATCATACTCTAAGCCCTCTTCTTCTAGTACAGCCTCAGCGAGCATCCGGATCTGTGCTTCCGGGTCAAAAGAGAAGGAAGAAGCATCTTTGGTACTTGCTTCCCAAGAACAGATTAACGTCATGAATCTTTCTCTTCTCTGCGATACGCAGACTTTCTTACATGATAATTGTTGCGATCCCTTTGGGATTGCGATTTCTTGCTCTCATAGGTATCATATGCCTGAACAATCTTTTGAACGAGCGGATGACGCACGACATCCTGAGAGGTCAGATAACAAAAACCAATATCATCGACATCTTTTAAGACTTTGACCGCTTCGTCCAGACCGGAAGTCTGTCCCGCGGGCAGATCCTTCTGCGTCAGATCGCCTGTGATGACGACTTTCGAACCAAACCCGATTCGGGTTAAGAACATCTTCATCTGTGCAGGAGAAGTATTCTGCGCCTCATCCAGAATGATAAATGCATTATCCAGCGTTCTTCCACGCATATAGGCTAGCGGCGCTACTTCGATTAAGCCCTTTTCCGAGTTTTTTACAAAGCTTTCTGCACCCATAATCTGGTAAAGCGCATCATAGAGAGGACGCAGATAGGGGTCTACCTTGCTTTGCAGATCGCCGGGGAGAAATCCAAGCTTCTCGCCCGCTTCGATCGCCGGGCGCGTCATGATGATGCGGCTCACCTCATCATTCTTAAACGCGGTGATCGCCATCGCCATGGCAAGATACGTCTTACCGGTACCGGCAGGGCCAATGCCAAATACGATCATCTTCTCACGGATCGCGTCAACATAAGACTTCTGCCCCAAAGTTTTGGGCTTAATCGGCTTTCCTTGTACCGTATGACAAATGAGATCCTTATCAATCACAGAAAGATGCTCTTCTTTATTCTCCATACAAAGAGAGATCGCATAATTGACATTCTGCTCCGTGATGGCGGTCCCGTTTTTGGAAAGCGCAAGCAGCTGATTTAAAACACGTTCTGTGCGCTCAATACTCTTCGGTTCTCCGATGATCTTCATGCCCCCGCTGCGGGATATCATCGTCACACGAAATGACTTTTCAATCCGTTTCAGGTTTGCGTCAAATTCGCCGAAAATGTTCTGTGCATGTTCCGACGGAATCTCAAAACTCATTTCCTGAATACTCATAGAACTCCTTTCCGGCGACAACGGCCAAGAAAGTGATAGATATACAAAACCCCCAAGCGAAACCGCTCGGGGGCTCATATTGCTTATTTAAACTTACGTTTTCTGGCAGCTTCGGATTTCTTTTTACGTCTCACGCTGGGCTTCTCGTAATGTTCTCTCTTCCGAATCTCCTGCTGGATACCAGCCTTCGCACAGTTTCTCTTGAATCTGCGAAGAGCGCTGTCCAGTGTCTCGTTCTCTTTTACGATAACATTTGACATAGTCTCACACCTAACCTCCCTCCAGTTGTGGATTGTGCTGATACAACTGTTTGGGTTTTCATAATAGCACTAGACTGTATTATATCAGATTTATTGCAAGAGTCAAGACATTTTTTCCGAGCATTACACGGTATGAAATTGTCTTAGAAAAATCCCATTAAGATAATTGAGAAGCCAAAACCTCAGCCGCTTTCTTTAATGCCTCATCGATGCCGGCTGGATTCTTGCCGCCTGCTTGCGCCATGTTCGGTCTACCACCGCCACCGCCGCCGATACAGCCTGCGATTGCCTTGATCAGATTGCCGGAATGTGCACCTGCCTTCATAGCCTGCTCGGTCGCAGTCACGATCAGTGTTGCCTTGTCGGCGCCTTCACTCGAAGCCAGAACAACAACGCCCTCGCCCAGCTTTTCTTTGAGCTGATCTCCGAGATTGCGAAGCTCATTCATCGAGACATCATTCATCTTCACAGCAAGCAGTTTGACACCGCCAATCTCCTGCACCTGATTCATGACATCTCCCATCGAAGAGCTGGCAAGTTTGTTCTTTAACTTGTCATTTTCTGACTTCGCAGCCTTTAATTCGTCCTGCAGGGAGGTAATGCGGTGCAGAAGCTGAGAAGGATCACATTTACATGCTTTTGCAAGCTCAGAGAGCTGATCTTCTAACTTCTTGTAATAATCAAAGACACCCTGCGCGGTCAACGCTTCAATTCTTCTGACGCCCGCAGCGATACCGCTCTCAGAAATGATCTTGAAAGCGCGGATCTCGCCGGTATTGTGCACATGCGTACCGCCGCAAAGCTCGATACTGAAGTCGCCCATATTGACAACTCTGACGCGGTCGCCGTACTTTTCTCCGAACAGAGCCATCGCACCGGTCTTCTTTGCCTCTTCCATCGTCATGACGTCGGTCTTGACGGAAAGATTCGCAGCGATCTCTTCGTTGACGAGCTCTTCGACTTTCTGAAGTTCTTCCGCGCTCATCGCCTGGAAATGCGTAAAGTCAAAGCGCAGGTGATCCTGATCCACCAGAGAGCCAGCCTGCTCGACATGGCTGCCAAGGACGGTTCTTAAAGCCTTCTGGAGCAAATGTGTCGCACTGTGATTCTTGCAGGTCGCTTCTCTGCGCTCGGCATCGACCGTCAAAGTAACCGTCTCACCTACAGCAAACTGGCCATCTTCCACGTAGCCGACATGACCGATCTTGCCACCCTTTAAGTGGATGGTATCTGTCACGACAAAGGTTGCCTCTGTGGTGGAAATGATGCCGGTATCCGCAAGCTGTCCGCCCATGGTCCCGTAGAAAGGTGTCTCATCGACGATGATCGTGCCTTCCTGATCCTGGGTGAGAACATCGACGATCGCATCCTTTGTGGTCATCACAGAGATCTTCGACTCGTGGGTCAGACGATCATATCCGACGAAGGTCGAGGTCAGTGCGGGATCTAATTCATCATAAATGGTTGCGTCTGCACCCATATAGTTGCTCTTCTTACGTGCATTTCTCGCAGTGACGCGCTGCACTTCCATGGCTGCCTTAAAGCCATCCTCATCAACAGAGAATCCCTTTTCTTCAAGGATCTCCTTGGTCAGATCCAGAGGGAATCCATACGTGTCATAAAGCTTAAATGCATCATCGCCATTTAACGTAGACTCACCATTCTTCGTCATCTGTTCTTCCATATCCGCAAGGATAGAAAGACCCTGATCGATCACGGCGTTGAAATTATTCTCTTCCTGCGTGATGACCTTCAGAATCATCGCGCGCTTCTCTTCCAGCTCCGGATAGCCATCTTTAGAACCGTCAATAACGGTCTGTGCAAGTTCTGCGAGGAATCTTCCCTGAATGCCAAGAAGTCTTCCGTGTCTAGCCGCACGGCGCAGAAGTCTGCGCAGCACATAACCACGTCCTTCGTTGGAAGGCATGATACCGTCAGACGCCATAAATGTCACAGAACGGATGTGGTCTGTGATCAGACGAATCGACATATCCTTCTTAGGATCGGTCTCGTATTCGACATTAGCCAATCTGCAGACATGATCACGCAGAGACTTTACGGTATCAACGTCAAATAAGGAGTCGACATCCTGGCAGACAACCGCCAGACGCTCAAGCCCCATGCCGGTATCGATATTTTTCTGAGCCAAATCCGTGTAATTGCCATGGCCGTCGTTATCAAACTGCGAGAAAACGACATTCCATACTTCCATGTAACGGTCGCAGTCACATCCGACCGTACAGGTAGGCTTACCGCAGCCATACTTCTCACCGCGGTCATAGTAGATCTCTGTACAAGGACCGCAAGGGCCGGAGCCATGCTCCCAGAAGTTATCTTCCTTGCCGAACTTAAAGATCCGCTCAGGCGCGATGCCCATCTCCTCGTTCCAGATCCGGTACGCTTCGTCATCATCCACATAGACAGAAGGATACAGACGATCCGGATCAATACCGACCGTCTCGGTTAAAAACTCCCAGGCCCACGGGATAGCTTCTTTTTTAAAATAATCCCCGAAAGAGAAGTTGCCGAGCATCTCAAAGAAGGTGCCATGACGCGCGGTCTTACCGATATTCTCGATATCGCCCGTGCGGATGCACTTCTGACAGGTGGTCACTCTTCTTCTCGGCGGAATCTCCTGCCCGGTAAAATAAGGCTTTAAAGGCGCCATACCGGAGTTAATCAACAACAAACTGTTATCATTGTGCGGGATCAAAGAAAAGCTGTTCAGTCTTAAATGTCCCTTGCTCTCAAAGAACTCCAGAAACATCTTCCGGAGTTCATTCACACCATAAGCTTTCAATCAATTATTCCTCCCCAGTCTCTGTAATCTTCTTCGCATCTTTTCTCTCGCGAAGCTTCTTCCCGACCAAAATACCGCAGACCGCGATCGCGCAGTAAGCGATAAACTTCAGGAAATATCCAAGAAATCCCAATAATAATGTCATGGGCAACCTCCTTGAAATCGGTGGCATATCTTTGAAAACCCTGCCACACATTCTTTATAAATTTTACACCATAGCAAGATAAAGTGCAAGCATTAATGGCGGTTTGCAAGCTCTGCGGTGATATCTTCCCACGTAAGATCACGCACATTCATTAATACCATGAGATGGTACAAATAATCCGCAATTTCGTACTTTAATTCTTCAGAATCCGGATTTTTGGCGGCGATCACGATTTCCGTCGATTCTTCACCGCATTTCTTTAAAATCTTATCAATGCCCTGATCAAACAGATAATTGGTATACGACCCTTCCTTCGGATGCAGTCTCCGCTCCTTGATGGTATTGTAGACTTCCTTTAAGATTTGAAGATCCGAAGGTGCAGCGGGCATATCCCCTGCAATCTCACGGTAAAAACAGCTGCGATTTCCTGTGTGGCACGCTGCGCCGACCTGCTCGACCTTTGCAAGTAAGGTGTCGTTATCACAATCGATAGAAAGCGATTTCAGATACTGAAAATGTCCGCTGGTCTCCCCTTTGACCCAAAGAGACTGACGGCTGCGGCTAAAGTATGTCATGCGTCCCGTGGCAAGCGTCTTCTCAAATGCCTCCCGGTTCATCCAGGCCATCATCAGCACTTCGTCATTTTTCACATCTTGCACGATGCAAGGGATAAGGCCTGCGTCGTTACACTTGCAATCATCAAATGGTATCGCAGTGCGAAATGCATCCGTACAGATGTGAAGATTTTCAAGCTTTTCTCTGTGATCCGGCGTGCCGGGAACGATGACCTTCCCTTGGTAGTTTGTAAGAAGAGCTGTCAAAACCTGATCAAGATGTGGCTTCATCAACAAAACGGGCGGATTCTCATGATCATTTAGCCAAAGCATAACCTCAGGCTTTAGAACCACAGTTTCTTCGGTAAAGGAATAGACAATGGCTTCCTTTCCAAATCTTCCGACAGCCTCCTTTAGAACCTCATCGGCAGGACGATCTTCAAAGCAGATCACGACTTCTGAGGCACCTGTATAAAAAGCTTTCTTTACATCTTCAAAACGCTTTACGTAAGCGCTCACCATAGCAGGAATCGGAAGATCCGCTAAGATATGGCGAACCGCAGTTTCCTGCAGCTTTATCTTTGCCACATCTTTTTCTGAATAAGAAAAGAACAGACGGGAGGCACCCCCTCGAACTTCTTCGAGAGCTGCCAGACGCATCTGTTCTTCTGTCTTATCGGTACTGTCAATCAAAGAAACGAGCGAACAGTAGAAATCAGACATAATTATCTCCTTAAAAATGGTCTTTATAATGATCCTTTCGTCGATAGAACACCTTCGATCCGAGGATCGATTGAAACAGCCATATCCAAAGCTTTGGCAAATGACTTAAACATCGCCTCAATGATATGATGATCGTTGTTGCCGCGAAGAACGGTAAAATGCAGATTCATTTCTGCTGCATAGGAAATGGAATAAAAGAATTCGTTGACGAGTTGTGTGTCAAACTCTCCCACCATCGGTGCGGTAAATGTGGCATCACTTACATAGTAAGGTCGCCCAGATAGATCGACAGCACAGGCAACCAATGCTTCATCCATCGGCAAGAGGAAATAGCCATATCGGCGGATGCCTTTTTTATCGCCTAAGGCACTCTTAATAGCCTTGCCGAGCACGATTCCGCAGTCTTCCACGGAATGATGCCCATCGACGTTCAGATCCCCATGACAGGTAAGGCTCAGATCAAAGAACCCGTGGCGGGAAAAGGCGTCCAGCATGTGGTCAAAGAAACCGATGCCGGTCTCAACGGAAGCATTGCCGGAACCGTCGAGTTCCAGAATCACAGAGATATCCGTCTCTTTGGTCTGTCGGGATAACATGGCTCCTCTACTCATTTTCCCCCTCCTCAAAACGTACGTGAATCGAATTGGCGTGTGCGGTTAAATGTTCAGCATTCGCAAATGCTTGGATATCGTCGGAGGCTGCCCGTAAGGCCTGCTCCGAATAATAGATAATGCTGGATTTCTTGATAAAATCATCGACACCGAGGGGCGAGAAAAACTTGGCAGTCCCATTGGTCGGCAAAATGTGATTTGGCCCAGCATAATAATCACCTAAAGGTTCACTCGAATACGGTCCCAGGAAAATTGCACCGGCATTGCGAATCTTTGTCATCACTTCAAACGGATTGGCCGTCATGATCTCCATGTGCTCGGAGGCAATTTCATTGACCGTTTCAATCGCATCATCTAATGTCTCGGTAACGAGAATGTACCCATAATTCTCCAAAGATTGGGAAATGATCTCGCTGCGAGACAGGGTTGGCACCATGCGGTCGATCTCTTTCGATACTTCCTCAGCAAGTGGCTTACTTGTTGTCACCAAAATCGCGGAAGCGAGCACATCATGCTCCGCCTGGGAAAGAAGGTCTGCCGCGACATATCTCGGATTGGCGGTTTCATCTGCAAGCACCAGGATCTCGGAAGGCCCTGCGATCGAGTCGATGCTCACATAGCCATAGACCGCTTTTTTGGCAAGCGCGACGTAGATGTTGCCAGGACCTACGATCTTGTCAACCTTCGGAATGCTGGCAGTCCCGTAGGCAAGCGCAGCGATTCCCTGTGCCCCACCGACTTTGAAAATGCGATCTGCCCCGGCTTCTTTGGCAGCAACTAAGGTAACCGCTGGGACTCTTCCATCCTTCCCGGGCGGTGTGGTCATAATGATCTCATCAACACCGGCCACCTTTGCAGGAAGAATGTTCATCATCACGGAAGATGGATAAGACGCGGTTCCGCCGGGGACATAAACACCAACACGCTTAAGCGGTGTGATCTTTTGTCCTAAGATCGTGCCATCTTCGGTGGTCGAGAACCAGCTGTTTCTTTTTTGTAGGCTGTGATAGCTGCGAATGTTCTCTTTGGATCTTCGCATCACTTCGATCAGTGCAGGGGTGACTTCGCGGTAAGCTTCTTCGATCTCCTCGGACGTCACCTGCACGGTCTCTTTCGTAAGTTCGACGTGATCAAATTGTCTGGTATAGTCAAATAACGCGATATCGCCTTCTTCTTTGACACGTGCTAGGATCGCAGAAACGCGCTCCGCGTAAGCATCGTAATGATTCGGGCTGCGCTTTAATAGCGTATTTAATAAATCTTTTCGTGACTGATCGTTTAACGCAACGATTCTCATGAATCCTATCCCCCAAATGCTTATGAGTTTTGAAGCAAGACATCCCGCAGTCCCCGGATAATTTCCTCGATGCGGTCATGCTCCATCTTCATACTGACTTCATTGACAACCATGCGTGCCGAAAGATCACAGATCTCTTCTAACACCATGAGTCCATTTTCCTTTAATGTCGTGCCGGTCTCCACAATATCGACAATGACATCGGCAAGCCCGACGATCGGACCAAGCTCGACAGAGCCGTTGAGCTTGATGATCTCTACGGTCTGATGCTTTCGGTTGAAGAAATAGTCCTTCGCGATATTCGGATACTTCGTTGCAACACGGAAGTTTTCACCGCGCGCAACGAGTTCACGGGCGCTATCTGGACCGCAGACACACATCTTACAGGCTCCGATTCCAAGATCCAGCACCTCATACATCCGGCGTCCTTCTTCTAAAATGGTATCCTTGCCCACGATTCCGATGTCGGCAGCCCCGTACTCGACGTAGGTCGGCACGTCGCTTGCCTTGGCGAGGAAAAACCGAAGATGTAAATCCTCATTGGTAAAGATTAACTTTCTGGACTTCGGATCCTGCATCTCGGTGCAAGTAATGCCCATCTGTGCGAGAAGTCGCATCGCATTTTGCGCAAGCCTTCCTTTTGCCAGGGCAAATGTAATCTCTCTCATAGATCTGCCTCCTTTACCGGAAGCGTATGAACCTCATCTGGATTCTCCATCCACAGGATTTGTGAAAACCCTTGCTTTTTTGCATAGGCAAGATACTCTTCCATCTCTCTGCGGGAGGACTTACGGATCAAGCTTACAAGACGTCCCTCGGATCGAAGCGCATGGCCATAAGCGATGGCTTCCCTGCGATATGTGGCAGGGTACAAAAGTAACGTTCTCTCCTCGACAGAGATCGTTTCCTCCTGGGAATGCAGTGCATTTAACAAAGAATCCACAAGGATGGCAAATCCGATCGAAGGCGCTTCTTTGCCAAACTTTGCGATCAGATGATCGTAACGCCCGCCGAGCGCGATCGGATCCCCGGTACCATAGGTGTAAGCTTTAAAAATGATGCCGGTATAGTAATCATGTTGACTGAGCAGACCCAGATCAAAGGTCAGATACTGCTGAAAACCGTAGGAATCCAGCACTTCATACAAATGTGCCAGGCGGGCAACCGCATCCAGCGCACGTTTATTATGCGTACGTGCAACCGCCGCGGAGAGATTCTCTACATTGCCAAAGAGCATCGGCAGATCGATCAGGAGATTTTTGACCTCCGGATCCATCACCTTATCGCGCAACAAGATCTCAAGACCCGACATATTTTTTTGCTCTAGATATGTCTTAAGGAGATCGACTTCCTGGTCGGATAAATCCACTTCCTCAAGCAGTCCGTTAAAGAAGTCCGCATGACCGATCTCCACCTGAAACGCGGAGAGCCCCGCTTGCTTTAGGCACTCGATGACCATCGCGATCATCTCGGCATCTGCATCCACAGAGGCATCATTGATCAATTCTGCGCCTAACTACGTGATCTCCTTCGATCTTCCCTGATACCGCTCCGTATTGACAAAGGTATGCCCTTGATAACAGAGTCGCAGAGGGAAAACCTCATCGGTATAATACTTCGCAACGCACCTGGCGATGCTCGGTGTAAAATCAGGCCGAAGCACCAGGGTGTTGCCGTCCCGGTCAAAGAACTTCACCAATTCTCTGGAGGAAACAATCGTCCCCTCCTGCAAGAATAAATTCAAGTACTCAAAGGAAGGCGTCTCAATATCTTCAAATCCGTACAGTTCCATCACCTTATGCATCCGATGTTCCACCGCACGCTTAATCGCACAAGCACGGCCATAGACATCACTCACACCGTCAGGGGAATGCAAAAGTTCTTGTTCCATCTGTATCATAATGTACGCCTCCTTCCTTCTCTTCTTCTATTTCAGCCAAGACACGTTCTTACTTCTACCGGGCGCTTTCGCGCGTTAAAATGTTAGCATGCTACCAACTGAAATTATTCCACATTATACAAATCTTCTAAAAGAAAGTCAATTCTGTTTTCGCGTTAATTCTCTTTTTCTTTTTCCCGGTCATCTAAATCCTGGGCGATCATCTCCAGATAGTGCACAAAAACACCGCTTTTATGCGGAGAAATCTCGTAATTGGGTGTCAGTTCTTCATAGCGAAAGCTCTTTCTTCCGCCATTTTCTGCACGCTCCCAGAACGGATAGAATTCACGAAAACGCAGATAGTAATACAGATCTCTCTCTGCAAAATAAATCAGGAAGAATGCGATGCCGCCTTGCTGCTCAAACTCCTTCATGAACTGCACCTGGTGCGGATGGATGTTTTGCAGACGAAAGGTATCCCCGGCATTCTCCTTGGCATCAAAACAGACCGGGATCCCCTGTACGATCCCGATGTAATCGACCGTACTCTTCTGTTCAAAAAATGCCTTTGTGATGATCCCCTCTTTTTTGTTGATCTCAAGCGGTGTAATCGGGGTCGGCACCTTTTGGATCAGGGAAAGTTGATGCTCCCGGTACTTTTCATTTGTCATATTGATCAGATTTTCCAAGGTAGAACCGCGAAGGCCTCTAGAATTCCAAGTCATGTAAATCCCTCATCTAGCATAAATCTGTTATGGCAGCCGTAGACCAGTCTGTGCGCAAAAACGTTCAAAAGCAGTGGGTGGTGCAGCTGTAATCTTCTTTTCAGATACTGTAGATAACACGCCATCATTTTCCGGCACCACAATCTGCCAGGCGTGTAAGAGCTGTGATGTGATCTGAAAGGCGTGTTTTACCTCGCCATTGACTTTCGCATCGCCGTATTTATAATCCCCGACAATCGGATGTCCGATGGAGGACAAATGTGCACGAATCTGATGCGTTTTTCCGGTGACCAGTTCCACTCTTAGAAGCGTAAATCCACCTGCGCAGGAAATGGGCTCGTAGATGGTCTCAATCTTTGCACTGCCCTCCACAGGGTTCTCATAGATCTGCACCTGATTGGTAGCTTCGTTCTTAAAAAGCCATCCGGAGAGCGTCTGCTTTTTCTTCAGTTCTCCGCAGACCACCGCAAGATAATATTTTTTTAAAGACCGATCTTTCAACATCCGGCTCAGTTCCTGAAGGCCTGCAAGACTCTTTCCGGCAAGGACAATTCCACTCGTGTTGCGGTCCAGGCGATTACAGATGCCAGGCGTAAAGCTTTTTAGCGCATCTTCTGTGATCTGGCCGGTGGAGAGCAAGTACCCTAAAAAGTACTCATTTAAAGAGACATCCTTCGCTTCTGCCTTTTGAGAAAGCATGCCTGTCGGCTTGTTGATCACACAGAGATCTGCGTTTTCAAAGATAATATCAAGCTTTCGCACCGGATAACGCTTGCGTTCATGATCCTGAAACCCTGCAATGGTATCCTCGGAAAGAAAGAGGATAATCTGATCCCCGAGGGCAAGAATCTCATGACCGTCTGCTTTTTTGCGATTGAGCACAATATTCTTTTTTCGCAGCATTTTATAGACAAAGCCGGCACCTGCTTTGGGCAGATACTTAAAAAGCAGCTTATCGAGCCGCTGCCCAGCTTCATTTGTCCCAACGGTCAGTTCTTTCAACCCTCATCACCTCTCGGTTTTTGTCGTCTATTATCGCGAATCGTCCCATTCTGCAAGCACTTCTTCGAAACTATCGATATAGTAATCTGCTTCTTGCAGTTTCTCCTCACGGCTCCACGCACTGTATGGATCTTCGATCGCACAGGTGCGCATCCCGGCTGCATTTCCGGCCCGCAGACCCTGCACAACATCCTCAAAGACCAGACAATGTTCCGGAGAGACACCGACTTCCTTTGCAAGCATCAGATAGATGTCCGGCCTGGGCTTTCCGTTCTTGACTTCTTTGGACGTTAAAATGCAGTCGAACAGATCCATGACACCGTGGGACACCAAAACTTCCGTGGTCAGCTCCCTGGAATTGCTGGTTGCAATCCCGGTGCGAATCCCTCGCGCGCGGCAAGCCTTCAAAAAATCAAGGACGCCTTCTTTTAACGGTACTTCATTGCGATATTTCAGCCTCGCCATCTCATTCCAGTCATCGATCATCTTCTCCTCAGGATCCGGGATCTCATATCTGGCTTTCATATAGACGGCTGTCTCGTGAATGCTTTTACCGTCCAGTTCCCGTGACAGATCCGGCGTATACTCTTTGCCAAACCGCGCCAGATACTCCTCGTCGATGGCTTTCCACATCCACATGGAATCCACGAGCGTTCCGTCAAGATCAAACAAAACGGCCTTGATTTCTTCTAACATTCTCATTCCCCCAACAATTCCCTTTTCTCTTCTTCTGTCAATTCTCTGAACTCTCCCGGCCCGAGATCGTCCGGCAAGCGGAGTCCTCCCATCTGGACACGCTTTAAGGCGACGACTTCATTTCCCAAAGCCTCCCACATGCGCTTCACCTGGTGAAACTTCCCCTCATGCAGGGTCACTTTGGCAAATGTCCCCGCAACTTCACATGTTGCCGGAAGGCAGACCGTACCATCCTCCAGCACGATTCCTTTTGCAAATGCGTCCACACAGGAGGCATCCGCTTCCCTTAAGAGCGTGCACTCATAGACTTTATCGACATGCCTGCCAGGCGCAAGAAGCGCGTGCGCGAGGGCACCTTCGTTTGTAATCAGTAATAGTCCCTCGGTATCAAGATCAAGCCGTCCCACAGGGGAGAGATTCTTATCTTTCACCCCGGTCAAAAGATCCATCACGGTGCGATGATAACTGTCTGTCGTCGCTGTGATGACGCCTTTTGGCTTGTTTAGTAGATAATAGGCATAACGTTGGTACTTCACTGCCTGCCCGTCGACACAGATGGTCACGCTTTCCGGATCTACTTTACGATCCGGAGAAGTCTCAACCTTACCATCCACGGTCACACGCTTTGCGCGAAGAAGCTTTTTTACTTCACTTCGCGTGCCAAAGCCTGCATCCGCGAGCAATTTATCTAATCGGATCATAGCAGTCTCCATCCCGGATGATATTTATTTTTCAGGCGTCTGCCATCAGACTTCGCCCAGCCTAAGGGATAGCCGTCTACACCGACCAACACCCAGCCTTTTTCGATGAATTCCTCTTCTTTTAGATCGATGGTCTCGCCTTTTAAGTACTTTTTCACGCGTTCATCTTCACAGGCAAATGAAATCGAACGGGCGTATTCTTCCATGCGAAGTGCCATAGCAAAGGCTTCCACCGGCTCAAAGCGGTCTTTCTTTAAGATGCCAAGGAATAACCCTTCTCTTTGCACGCGAAGGCCCGTCAGATCTGGTTCGCCTTCTGGCAGGAAATAGACATGATCGCGGATCACGCGGATTCTTCCGGGATCCATCTGCCAGGAAACGTCCTTGAAAAAGGCCATGACATCTTCAGGCACACGTCCTTTTCTTGCAGGAGAGACAGCCCGCTTTTCCGAGACGCCTTCCTTTTGTAACAGGCATACGAAATGCCCTTCACCTTTTAACTTATGTGGGAAGAAACGAACTGCCTTTTTAAGATCGTTCCAGGCATCTTCCGGGATCTGGCTGCTCCACTGCGGCCTGCCATCACATTTGCCTGGAAAATCAGGCAAAGATACGATCTGAAATCCTTCTCTTTGGGTCAGCAGATGCCAGATGACTTCTTCATCTTCTTCCGGTGCAAAGGTACACGTAGAATATAATAAATATCCGCCGGGCGCGAGCATATCGGCACCCTGCAGGATCAATTCTTTCTGAATCTCACAATAATAATCCGGCCCATGTTCAAGCCAAAACTTGCTCATACCGCCTTTTTTGCGGAACATCCCCTCACCGGAACAAGGTGCATCAATGAGGATCGCATCGAAAAAGGCGGGAAAATGTGGTACCAGATGTGAAGGTTCTTCACAGAGCACCACCGCATTCTTCACCCCAAACAATTCGATGTTTTTCTGCAGCGCTTTGATTCTGGATGCACTGATGTCATTGGCGACTAAAAGTCCTTCTCCTTGCAGTTTAGAGGCCAGTTCCGTTGTCTTTCCGCCAGGCGCGGCACAAAGGTCAAGCACGCGGTCCCCTGGCGTTACGGGCAAAAAGGCAGCAGGAGCCATTGCACTTGGCTCCTGCAGATAATAAAGTCCCGCGTAATAATAGGGATGATCTGAAGGCTTCTCCCCCTCGGAGAGAAACCCGTTTTTTGTCCAGGGAACCGGCTCAAAAGAAGTCAGTACCTTCCTTGCCACTGCATCGCCCTCACTTTTGAGCCCATTGATGCGGATCGCACTATAAGGATCACGCTCCAACGAGGCCAGATAAGCGGCGAACTCTTCTGCGCCAAGACAACGAAGCATACGATCTAAATAAGCCTGCGGCAGCTCCATAAACTCCCAGTTCCTTTCTTTTACTCTTCCAGGCTCTGCGCCCTTCTGCCTTCCGCGATGATATCCAGTTCCTTGTTAAACCGTTCCAAATCCTTGATGTTACCGGTTTTATGAATCCTGAAAAACTCATCCTGGATTTTCTTAATCTCTCGTTTATTCGAATATCTGACGAGATTCTGGATATTGTTTAAGATGTCAGAGACCACATTTGCCTCAAGCAGGAAGGAATTTTGCGCATCCAGGATCTCCTGTCTGACATAAGACATCTCAGAATCCAAGATGACGATTGCATCCGAAGCGTTGGTCAGGCGCTCTCTGATCTCATCCGGGATATCTCTGTCATACTTATACTGCAGCGAGTGCTCCACGGTCGCCCAGAAATTCATCGCCAGGGTTCGAATCTGAATCTCCACCTTAACTTCACGTGGGCCATCGATGGTGTGCACCTTGTATAAGACAATCATGTGATAGCTGCGGTATCCGCTGTCCTTGCTTTCGGTGATGTAGTCCTTCTCGCTGATCACTTTTAAGTCTTCACGGTCATGGATAATCTCCACAACCTTCTCGATGTCTTCGACAAACTGGCAAATGATACGAATGCCGGCAATGTCATCGAGCTGTTCTTCAAAATGGTCAATCTCGATATTTTTTCTCTGTACCTTATCCAGAATGCTGGAAATGGTCTTAAGACGTCCATCGACCTGTTCAATCGGCGAATACAGCCCCCTCTTACGATATCCGTCTCTGACCTGCGTGAACTTTAGCATCAATTCATCGACTGCCATGCCGTAGGGCTCTAAAAGCTCACGCCATAACATGATTTCCATAAAGTTATCTCCATTCCGGAGCGTATGCATTGACTCCTGAGTTAAAACTTTGCCTCCAACTGATCAAAATCCTTGACCAAATCTTTGACCAGTGCAAGCATCTTGTCACAATCTCCGGGGCGATCCCCTTCGATGTTGAGTGGCATCTGCGGATCGTGAAGAGACACACGAAGTAAGAGCCATCCCTTGATATCCTCCCCATCAAAGGATAATCGGATTCCTTCGTAGGAGTTTGGAACCACATAGTAACCGCGCGCTTTCGCTCTTTCTTCAAATGCTTTTAACACATTTGCCCCGTAAGGACGAAACTCCGGTGCGGTGATGCGGAAGCGATACTCTCTCTCTTCAAATCCATCCGGAAGATCCTCAATGTAGGAATAGAGTGCTCTTCCTTCTTTTTTTGCCAGTGCGGCTGCAATTAAAATCTTGACCGCCATATAAGCGCCGTCATCCAGATAATAATTCTCACTCAGCGCACCGTGACCGCTGGTCTCAATCGCAAGCGGTGTGACCACGCCGGCCTTGTTGAGTTCGATCTGCTTATTGATGACGTTCTTATATCCACGCATGTAGCGCAGATGCTTCATGCCGAGCTTCCCTTCAATGAAGCGGGTCAGACGGTCGGAGGTAACGGAATCTGTGACGATGGTTCCGCCGGGATAGGTGCTTGCAAGAATTGCAGCCATCATACCGATGATCTTGTCACGGTTGACTTCGTTGCCATCCGGGAGCACGGCAGACATCCGATCAACATCCGTATCAAAAATGATGCCGAGATCTGCATGGTTTGTGAGGACTGCTTCACGAATCGCAGCCATCGCCTGCTTATTCTCCGGGTTCGGAATGTGATTCGGGAACATTCCGTCCGGCTCCAAAAACTGGCTGCCACAGATGTCTGCACCAAGCGGTGCCAGCACCTTTTCTGCAAAGAACCCGCCTGCGCCGTTGCCGGCATCTACCACAACGTGAAGACCTGCAAGAGGTGAATCGCCTCTGCCAACGCCTTCGATGATCTTGGTTTTTAGATGATTGCAATAGACATCCAGGCTGTTCACCTTTGACACCAGAGTAAGGTCACCTTCCCCAGGCTCTAAGGTCTCCGCTTCGCCAAGAAGCGCATCGATATCCTCATGTTCGAGGCCGCCGTTCACATCAAAAAACTTTAATCCGTTGCGGTTAAAAGGCAGATGGCTGGCGGTGATCATGATCGATCCCGTGAACGTAAACTCCGGGAAAACGGTCGTCATAAACATGGACGGGGTCGATACTAACCCACAGTCATAGGCATGCGCACCGGTCGATGTGATACCAGATAACACTGCGTCTTTGATCAGATCGGCGGTGATTCTGGAATCATGTCCGACACCAACCCGAACCGCCTGCGGCGCGAGATTCCATTTCTTACAAAGCCAGTGTACAAATGAGACTGCGATCACATTGGCTGCCTCTGGGGTCAGATTGATGTGTTCTCCTTCCACACCCTCCACAGCAATTCCACGAAC
>JAFVAL010000051.1 GCA_017480565.1 Lachnospiraceae bacterium
ATCGTACTCTGTTTGATTCTCGATGCCTAAAAAGGCAATCCTGACATTGATCTTTTCATCTGAAGTCTTCTAATGTTTTTTCAGTGATATCTTTTCCTTTCAATGTTCACTCCTCATATCATCTTTTGCATATGAGGGGACGCGTCCTCCTACTAACATTGTATCAAGCTTCCTTCGCTTTTTCAAGTGATTCAAATCAGGGAATCCCATACAGTGTAATACGAAAAATGTGCGTACATGCGTGTTAAGTCCCTCATGAAATGTGTGAATCGGCTTGAAATTCGCTCATCTTTTGTGAGATAGAGCAGTGACCAATACAACAGCAGCAGTTAAAAATAACCACCCGAAGGTGGTTATTTTTAACGGATCTACTTATTCTTCTTTCAACAGTTCATCCATCGTGTGCCAACCGAGCACCGCGCATTTGACACGAGCGGGCATGTGAGAGATGTCCTGCAGTGCACAGGCTTCTTCCAGTTCCTCCATCTCTTCGTCAGTAATCTTTCCCTTGATCATGCGAAGAAAGATCTCGGAGAGGTGCTTTGCCTCTTCGACGCTGCGGCCGATGATCAAATCCAGCATGATATCTGCGGAGGCTTGTGAGATCGCGCAGCCGTCGCCGGTGTAGGCACCGTCAACGATCTCGTCATTTTCCACTTTCAGCTTTAAGACGATGTTGTCGCCGCAGCTCGGATTGACGCCGCGCAGCTCCATGTTTGCGTCCGCAAGTTCGTGTTTGTGTGCTGGGCGCAGATTGTGATCCGTCAGGATCTCGTTATAAAAATTATTCGTTGCCATAGCCCATTTTCTCCCTTACGGTGGAAAGACTTGCCACGAGACGGTCGATGTCTTCTTCCGTGTTATAGAAGGCAATGCTTGCCCTGGTGGTGGAAGGCGTTCCTAAAAACTGCATGAGTGGCTGTGCACAATGATGTCCTGCGCGGATATCCACGCGGTCTGCATCCAGCATAGCGGCGATGTCATGTGGATGGACACCGTCCACGAGGAAGGTAAAGATGCCGTGGTGTTCCTTCGGATCGTCAGATCCAAGGATGTGCAGATGCTGCACTTTGGAGAGCTTCTCGTACGCGTAGATGCTTAAGTGCTCCTCGCGCTCTAAGATGCGCTCCCAGCCGATCTTTTTGTAGTAGCGGATCGCAGCACCTAAACCCACCGCACCGGATGCGTTGACCGTGCCTGCCTCAAACTTGTGCGGCAGTTCCGCATAGGTCGCGCCTTCACGGGTGACATATTCGATCATCTCGCCGCCAAAGAGGAACGGAGGCATCTGCTCAAAGAGCTCGCGCTTGCCGTAGAGTACACCGATGCCCATCGGGGCTAACATCTTATGGCCGGAACAGGCAAGAAAATCGACGTCTAAGTCCCGCACGTTGACAGGCATATGAGGGACGCTCTGCGCACCGTCACAGACAAAGAGAGCACCGTTTTCATGGGCAATCTTTGCAAATGTCTTCACATCATTTTTCACACCGAGGACGTTGGAGACCTGGGTCATCGCAACGAGTTTTGTCTGCGGTGTGAGAGCAGCGCGAAACATCTCTTCAGTGATTTTTCCCTTGGGATCGCACTCCAGATAATGCAGATGCGCACCGCGGCGTTTCGCGGCCTGCTGCCAGGTGAGCAGGTTGCTATGATGCTCCATGATGGTGATCAGGATATCATCGCCTTCTTTGACAAAAGCCTCTGCCGCCGAATAGGCAAGCAGATTGAGGCTTTCGGAAGCATTTCTTGTAAATACAATCTCCTCTGTGGAGGCCGCACCGATGAATTCGCGCACCAGCTCTCTGGCATCCTCATAGGCATCGGTGGCCCGCATGCTCAGCTCGTAGAGACCGCGCAGCGGATTCGCGTTGTCCTTGACATAATAGTCGCGGACCGCATCGATGACGCACTGCGGCTTTTGTGTGGTCGCTGCGTTATCAAGGTAGGCGATGTCTGGATAGGTTGTAAATAAAGGGAAATCCGCGCGGATCTCCTGATCCTCTAACTTTCTCTCTAAATCAGTCATGATCGTCCTCCTTCGGTAAGAGAAGGGTTCTCGTGGTTTCATCCGGGATCTTTTTGATCACCGCATCGATACGGGCGGAAGCCATCATCTCGATGACGGAAGCCTCATCCATACCGCGGGACTCTGCGTAGAAGAGGGCGTCTTCGTCGAGACGTCCGATCGTCGCACCATGGTTGCCTTCGACGTCTTCTTCCGCACACAAGATCAGCGGAATGGTCTGGTTGACCACGTCATCACTTAAGAGCAGCACATCCTCACGCTCGTCGCCGACAGAGCCTGCGCAGCCGTTGATGAAATCTATGGTGCCGCGGAAGACTTTCTTTGCATGATCTGCAAGGACACCATCCGCCTGGATCTCGCAGGAGGTCTTCTTGCCGGTGTGGTAAGCGTAGTAGTTCATATCGAGCTTGCTCTCTCCCTGGAGGCGATAGCCGATATCAGTCTTTAAGTCACTGTGTCTGCCCTCTAAGTTGACGCGGCAGCCCTGATAGACTTCCTTTCCGCCAAGCATCACATGGATGATATGCACATCTGCGCGGTCTTTAACACGGCCGCCGATGTCATTGACCAGTGTAAACTGTTCTCCGGGACGAAGGATCTGCACGAGAGTCAGATGGGAATCCTCTTCCAACTCAAAGAGGGTCTGCAGCGCGGCAAAACCGGTTGCTTCAGAGGTGAGATCCATGACCGCGACCAGAGACGTTCCTGCATTCAGATGCAGAGAAATGACGTTGCCAGCCTGTGCGTCTTTGGCGTAATCTGTGCGGATGCGAAGCGGCTTAGCAGGAATCGATCCGGCAAGCACATCGTAGGAGAGTACCGGGACATCCTTTAAGTAATCGGTGAGGGCATCTCCGGCCCCGGTCGGAACCGCGATGCGAGCGGATTCATTTGCCACGACATGCACAGGGACTTCGACTTTAAGATCTGCAGGCACCGGTGCGTCCTTGACAGTTAAATCTGCGTTATTTAAATGTAGCCAGCCATAGGTGTAAGCCGGCAAATGGTTGATTTTCATCGTTCTTTCCATAGGCGGCCTCCTTATCCAATGGCACCCTTCATCTCCAGACGGATCAGATTGTTCATCTCGATCGCATATTCCAGAGGAAGTTCTTTTCCAACATTATCTGCAAATCCACTGACGATCATCGCACGGGCATCGTCTTCGGCGATACCGCGGCTCATCAGGTAGAAAATCGCGTCATCACTGATGCGTCCAATGCGGGCCTCGTGTCCGATGTCGGCCTTTGAGGTGCGGATGTCCATCGCAGGGATCGTATCCGAGCGGGAAATCGTATCTAACATCAGGGACTGGCAAGAGACTGCGGACTTGCTCTCCGGCGCATTCTTGGTCACAACCACGGAGCTTCTGAACGTGCTGATACCACCGCTCTTACTGATCGAACGGGTGTTGACGACCGAAGAGGTCTGTGGCGCATTGTGTACGACCTTGCAGCCAGTGTCCAGATTCTGGCCTTTGCCAGCAAATGTAACGCTCGTAAATTCAGAGCGAGACCCCTTGCCTGCAAGCACACTCATCGGGTAGAGATAGGAGACATGGGAACCAAAGGATCCGGAGACCCATTCGACCTTGCCGCCTTCTTCGACGCGGGCACGCTTGGTGTTTAAGTTATACATATTCTTCGACCAGTTTTCGATGGTCGAGTAACGCAGGGTTGCGTTCTTTCCAACAAATAATTCCACGCAGCCTGCATGGAGATTCGCCACGTTATATTTCGGTGCGGAACATCCTTCGATGAAATGCAGATAGGCACCTTCATCGACGATGATTAAGGTGTGCTCAAACTGGCCAGCACCGGGGGCATTTAACCGGAAATAAGACTGCAGAGGGATCTCCACGCTCACCCCGGGTGGAACGTAGACAAAGGATCCGCCGGACCAAACCGCACCGTGCAGGGCTGCAAACTTGTGATCGGTCGGGGGCACAAGCTTCATGAAATGATCATGAATCATGTCCGCGTAAGGGCCGTGAAGCGCGCTCTCTAAATCCGTATAGATGATGCCCTGTGCAGCGACTTCCTCCTTGACGTTGTGGTAGACAAGTTCGGAGTCAAACTGTGCGCCGACACCCGCGAGGGATTCACGCTCTGCCTGCGGAATTCCTAGCTTTTCAAAGGTATCTTTGATCTCTTCCGGCACTTCTTCCCAGTCCGCATGCATCTTCGTGTTCGGACGGACATAAGTGACGATATTGTTCATATTCAGGCCTTCGATGGAAGGACCCCAATCAGGCATCTGCGTCTGATTGTAGATGTCGAGTGAATGCAGACGAAATTCGCGCATCCACGCCGGGTCTTTCTTCTCGTCAGAAATCGTCTTTACGATCTCCGGGGTCAGACCCTCATCCACCTTGTAGGCATCTTTATTCTCAAACCGAAAGTCATAGAGAGAACGGTCGATGTCTTCTACGTAAGTTTTATCTTCTGTTGCCATACATGCGCCATCCTTTAATTGTGTTCGTAGCGTGCAAAACCATCGCGGTTGATCTCATCGACAAGAGAGCCGTCCCCATTTGCCACGATCTCGCCATCCACCAGAATGTGGGTGTGATCGACGTGCAGAGAAGAGAGGATGCCGGTCGAGTGCGTGATGATGATCAGTGCAGAATCCTTGTCCTTCTGATACTCCAAAATGCCGCGGGAAACCGTACGGACCGCATCGACATCAAGGCCGGAGTCGGTCTCGTCAAGGATTGCAAGAGAAGGCTTCAACATCAGAAGCTGCAGAATCTCTGCTTTCTTCTTCTCGCCGCCGGAGAAGCCGACATTCAGATCACGCTCTGCGTAGGAAGGATCCATCTGCAGCACTTCCATGGCTTTTTCAAGCTCCTTCTTGAACTGGAAAATGCGGATGCGCTGGCCGGTTTTCTGCTCCAGGGCACTGCGGATAAAGTTAGAGAGCGTGATGCCAGGCACTTCGATCGGGTTCTGGAAGCTCATGAAAATGCCTGCCTTCGCGCGCTCATTGACAGGCTTCGCCAGTAAGTCCTCGTCCTGGAAGAAAATGGATCCGCCATCGATGTGGTAGGCGGGGTTGCCCATGATCGCGTTGCCGAGTGTGGACTTGCCGGCACCGTTCGGTCCCATGAGAACGTGGGTCTCTCCCTTGTTGACCTGGAAGGTTAAATTCTTTAAAATCTGTTTTTCTTCGACACTAACGGATAAGTTGTCGATGGAAAGTAATGACATAAGTGTCTCCTCCTTGATGGAATCTATCAAAATACCGTGGAATGTGGTCAAAATCAATTCCAAGTAATTTACTAGTATTTCTTCTTCATTATAAAGGTTTCATCAAAGAAATCAAGTGGATTCGCGCGAAAAATGCGTGCTTGAAAACGCATCTTCTAGTGATATAATGGAATTACCAATCAATGCCGCAGGAATGCTGCGTAAATAATAAGAAGGAGGGCGTGGTATATGGAAAATATGCCTAGTAAGACAACATATCTCGTTTTGACGATTGTTGGTTTTGTTTTCGGACTGATCTGGGGGATTCTTTGCATCTCACCTTACAACAAGTTAAAGGTTGCGGTAGATGAGGGAGATGTAGAGACTGCACAGGCAAATGCGAAGAAGATTCGTACCTTCGTAATCATCGGCATTGTGCTTAACATCCTGCTCTTTATCGGTCAGATGGCGGGTGCTTAATCACATTTCAATCATTATACAGGACGAAAGAATATGTCAGCAAAGGAAACAACTGGTGGATTAAAACTCAACTATAAGAGAACGGCACTGATCGGATTTGCGTTCTTTGGTATCTTGCTTTTGTGGCAGGTGTATGATTCGTGGTGCCCGACGTTTCTGACGGACATTTTTGCAAGAAGAATGTACGGGATTTCTTCAGCGCAGTTAAAGGCCGGGGATCCGGAGAAGATCTTGAATGTCCAGTGGATCGTCGGCATCATCATGGCGTGCGATAACCTGGCCGCACTGATTTTGCTGCCGATCTTCGGTAATCTCTCTGACAAGACGAAGACGCCGATCGGCAAGAGAATGCCTTATATTCTGGTTGGTACGATGGTGGCGGCGGTTGCCTTCCCGTTCATTCCGCTGTTTTTCCACTACAACAACGTGGCGGGCATGGTGATCATGATGGCCATCGTGTTGATGTTCATGATGATGTACCGCAATCCTGCGGTTGCCTTGATGCCGGATATTACGCCGAAGCCGCTTCGTGCAAAAGCGAACGGTATCATCAACATCATGGGCTATTTTGGCGGCGCGTTTGCGACGGTTCTTGGTATCTTCTTAAAGCTGTCGGATTACATCAATGTAGAAGACAGTGCGAGAAAGCTCTGGATCATCGAGATTCCGTTCATCGTGGCGAGCCTTCTGATGGTGATCTCTGCAATGGTACTTTTCTTCACCATCAAGGAAAATAAGCTGGCGGAAGAGATGAAAGAGGAGATGGCGCTCGGTGAGCAGATGGCTGCGGTGGAGACGCCAATCGATGACGATGCACCGATGTCAAAGGCAAACAAGCAGATGCTTCTCGCAATTCTCGGGGCAGAGTTTCTCTGGTTCATGGCGGATAATGCGATCGGAACGTACATCGGCAACTACGTCATCTATTACATGAATTCTTCTTCGAGTTCGACGATGATCCTTACGATTGTCGGTGGTCTGGCAAGCGTGATCGGTTTTGCGGTTGCCGGATCGATTGCAGACAAGATCGGCCGCAAATGGACGATCTCCACGGGTCTTGGCATCACGGTGGCAGCCCTGCTTTTAATGTGCTTTGTGCGCCCGACCGGCAACGTCGTCGGTGCCAACGGAGAGTTCTCCTTCCCGGTGATTTTATTTGCCGTATGGATGATTAAAGGCTTTGGCATGTCGCTCGTTCACAACTGTTCGTTCCCGATGGTCGTTGAGCTTTGCTCCAGCAAGAAGATCGGAAGATTTACCGGCTTTTACTATGCTGCCAGCATGTCGGCACAGACGATCACCCCGATTTTGCTAGGCCTGGTCTTTCGCGTGACACTTGCCTGGTATGCACTGCCGATTTATTCGACGATTCTGTTCTGCCTGAGCCTGATCGTCTTTACCACGCTTGTAAAGAATATTAAGGCGAAGAAAGTGGCAAATGTGCATGGCATTGAAGCGCTGGAGGGAGACTGATTCATGAGGAAAATGACTGCGAGGCTGCTTCGTGCAGCGGCCGGGCTTGCCCTGACACCCCTTGTGGTTGCCGCGCCTGGTTATTTGCCCGAAGAAGTGCTGGATCCGCTGATGCATCATCATTATGCGCACCGTGGTTTGTATGAAAAGGATCAGAGCATCCCAGAGAATTCGCTTCCTGCGTTTGAACGAGCGTGTGCGGCGGGCTACGGAAGTGAGCTGGACGTGCAGCTTAGCAAGGACGGCCAGGTCGTGGTCTTTCATGATGATGATCTGAAACGTGTCTGTGGTGTCGATCGGCCAGTCGTGGATCTGACATTTGCAGAGTTAGAAGAACTGTCGCTTTGTGGAACTAAGGAGAAGATTCCGCTCTTTACGGATGTGCTTTCGGTGGTTGCCGGACGGACACCGCTCATTGTGGAGTTAAAGACTGGAAAACGCAACAAAGAGCTGTGTGAGAAGACGCTTGCGATCTTACAGAGCTACGCTGGCGTCTACTGCGTGGAAAGTTTCGATCCTTCGATCGTATTCTGGTTTCGCAGACATGCACCTCAGATTGTGAGAGGACAGCTTGCGATGGCGAAGGCGAATTACAATCCGAATGCGATGGGAGGGTTTGGTCCCGTGCTTTTATCCAATACGTGCTTTAATGTGTTTGCGAGACCACATTTTATCGCTTATCAGGTCGGAGAGAAAGCGCCGCTTGCCAAGCTTTCGGAATGGATGGGCGCGGTGAAGGTCGGCTGGGTGACACATGCGCCGGAAGAAGAGAAGCCGTACGATATCTAGATCTTTGAATGGTATCTGCCATAAACATTTGCAAAGGAAAACGTGCTGCCGGAAGTGATTCTGACAGCACGTTCTTTTAATGTCTTTTCTTGCGGCGGTCCCTGCGCCACTGCGGGAGGACGACCGTTTTAATGTAGGAGTAGAGCGCTTCTTCACCCTCTTCTGCAAGCATCACAAGCAGCTTTTCTAACAAGGCACTCGTGTCCGGATGCATGAACCGGGAAGGGTTGCCTTTCTGGTAGTAAGCGAGTGGATCTTTCTGTGTGTAGGCATCTCCATTATAGACTTTGCAGGCCGCGATGCGGTCCATGCACATCTCAACCACATAATTGACAGGCATCTTCATGCCGGCAAGCTCGATCTGACCGTCTTTTCTGACATAATCAATCCAGTATTCATAATGGTGTTTGTTGCGCCCCTTGTGGTGCAGCCACGCGGTGGAGAGGCCAGTATCTTCGCGCTCCGCGTTATTTGGACTGCGATTGCCCTGCCAGTAACGCGCGCCGACGATGAATTCGGTGGGAGAGTATTTGCTCAGATCGTGCAGCAATCCTTGACGGTAGAGGCCGACGCGGAAACACTCCTGCATGACCATATGGCGGTGTGTGGTAATCGTTTTAAAATGCTTGATCGGATGAAACATGACTTACCTGCTTTCCAAAAATCTTTCAAATCTATCTCTAGTATAACGCGAAAAAAAGTTTTTGCAAATGATTTCAAAAAATACTTGACAACACAATTTAATTTGATACAATTGAATTGTAGAAAATCGAAAGACCGCTAGAGAGCGGAAAATTATTATGGAGGTATGAAAATGAGTAGCGTATATGATTACAGTGTCAAGAATATCAAGGGCGAAGACATTTCTTTAAAGGAGTTTGAAGGCAAGGTCATGTTGATTGTCAACACCGCAACCGGCTGCGGCTTCACCCCTCAGTACAAAGAGATCGAAGAGATGTATGAGAAGTATCATGAGCAGGGTCTTGAGATCATCGATATCCCTTGCAACCAGTTTGCAGGCCAGACCCCTGGCACGGATGAAGAGATTCATGAGTTCTGCACACTCAAGTATAAGACCCAGTTCCCGCAGATGAAGAAGAGCGAAGTCAACGGTGAGAACGCACTGCCGCTTTACGGATATTTAAAGAGCCAGAAGGGCTTCGAGGGATTTGGTATGAACCCGATGGCGATCGCGATGAACACGATGCTTAAGAAGATCGACAAGGATTATAAGAAGAATCCGGACATCAAGTGGAACTTCACGAAGTTTGTTGTCGACCGTGCAGGCAACGTGGTTGCACGTTTTGAGCCTACCCACAGCATGAAGGATGTCGACAAATGTGTCGCTTCTCTGTTATAATTTTCTTGTAGATATCAATTTTATTTCTTTCATGGGAGACTGACATGGGACGTTATGATATCGCGGTGATCGGAACCGGGCCTGCGGGACTGTCTGCAGCCATCACCGGAACCGTTCGCAATAAGAAGGTGTTGCTTTTAGGAAGCAAGGATTTAAGCCTTAAGGTGACGAAGGCACACAAGATTGCCAATTATCTGGGACTGCCGAATGCGGGCGGTGAAGAGCTCTCTGCGGCATTTCAGAAGCACATCGATGAGATGGGCATCGAAATCACAGAGGATAAGATCAATGCGATCTATGGCATGGGTGACTATTATGTGCTGCAGGGCGGCGAGAACGTGATGTACGAGGCGACGAGCGTCATCCTCGCGACCGGTGTTGTGGCGGGCAAGCCGTTTCCGGGCGAAGAGGAGAACCTTGGCCGCGGCGTCAGCTACTGCGCGACCTGCGATGCAGCACTTTATCGTGGCAAGAATGCGGTGGTGATTGCGTACGCGCCGAAGGAAGAGCCGGAAGCAGATTTCCTTGCAGAAATGGCGGATCACGTGTATTATATTCCTATGTACAAAGAGGAGCCGCAGCTTTCCGAGAAGATTGAGATCGTGCGCAAAAAGCCGGTTTCGATGGAGCGCGACGGCAGCAAGATGAAGCTTGTGACGGATGACGGCGAGATTCTGACGGACGGTATCTTTATCCTGCGCGAGGCCATTTCCCCGAAACAGCTGGTGCCAGGCCTTGTGACCGATGGGCCACATGTGGCGGTGGATCTTCAGATGAAGACGAATCTCCCCGGATGCTTCGCGTGCGGCGATATCGCAGGAACCCCTTATCAGTACATTAAGGCAGCGGGACAGGGCAATGTGGCTGCGCTCTCTGCCGTGAGTTATCTAGATGAGTTGAAGCGAAGGAGTAAATGATGTTAAAAGAGATCTTAAATGACAACCTGGATGAAGTAAAGGGTTGTGAGTATGCAGTGGTTGATTTTAATGCAACCTGGTGTGGCCCTTGTAAGATGATGGCACCTGTCCTTGATGATCTGGCAAATGAGTACGCAGGCAAGGTGGAGTTCTTTGGCTGTGACGTAGATGAGAACCAGTATCTGGCACAGGAGTATGGGATCATGAGCATTCCGTGCCTTGGCTTTTTTAAGAACGGTGAGCAGTTGGATCAGAGCATCGGTTTTAAGCCGAAGCAGGTGATCGCTGCCTGGATCGAGGGTCATTTAAACTAAGACGTAAGGATGTGTGAGGGAGAGAGATGGAGGAGCTTTGCAATTATGATCAGCTGAAGCTGGAGAACCAGTTGTGTTTTCCGCTCTATGCGTGTGCGAGGAAAATCGTCAATCTCTACACACCGCATTTGAAACCGCTGGGACTGACGTATACGCAGTACATCGTCTTTATGGTTCTCTGGGAGGCGAAGAGCATCTCGGTGAAGGATCTGTGCAAGAAGCTGTACTTAGATAGCGGAACCCTGACCCCCCTGCTTAAGAAGATGGAGGAGGCCGGGTACATCCTGCGCGCGAGATGTCACGAAGATGAACGTGTCGTGACCGTTACGATCACAGAGGAAGGCATGGCGCTTCGAGAGAAAGCTGCGGAGATTCCTGCAAAGATCGGTATGTGCGTGCCACTCGCCCCGGAAGAGGCGATGACGATGTACAAACTGCTCTATCAAGTGCTAAATCATGCGGGGGAACCCACAGAACATTTTGTAGAAGAATAAGTGAGAAGACCGAGGCAAATTGTCTCGGTTTTTTCGTTTTGATACACAGATTGAGAGTAGGATTTCTTGCACCACTTATGGATCAGTGTTAAAATGAATGCAAAGAATTCGGAACAAAGGAGATCGGGAACGATGGCGACTTCTATTTATCAGTGTTTGACGAGGATTACGGCAGCGATCACGGAAAACAAAGACTTTTTGACGGAACTGGACCGTGAGATCGGCGATGCGGATCACGGTCTTAATATGGCGCGCGGATTTGCGGCAGTACTTGAGAAGGTGCCGCAGGAAGAGCCGGATTTCGGCGTGGTGCTAAAAAAGGTCGGTATGACCTTGCTTTCCACGGTCGGCGGGGCGTCCGGACCTCTCTATGGAACGGCTTACATGGAGGCTGCGAAGGTGGCCGCAGGAAAGACTGAGATTACGGCGGATTTATTTGACGAGATGCTCGGCGCGGCGATCGCGGGCATTGAGCGCAGAGGAAAAGCGGTGCGCGGCGAAAAGACGATGTTAGATGCACTGATTCCGGCGAAGGATGCATTTGCAGAGAAGGTTGCAAAAGGTGCGTCTTTTGTGGAAGCCCTGGATGCAGCGTGTGCGGCTGCCGAAGAAGGAGTGGCATTTACCAAGACGATCGCAGCGACGAAAGGCCGCGCGGCTTATCTTGGCGAGCGCAGCATCGGACATCAGGACCCTGGCGCAACGAGCGCGACGCTGATGCTGGAAAGCATCCGCGATTATGTGAAAGGCTAGGCGATGGTTGGACTGGTGATTGTCTCGCACAGCCCCAAGATTGCCGAGGGCGTGCGGGATCTGGCAAATGAAGTCGCTCGGGCATCCGGCCTGATTGTGGCAGCAGGCGGCCTGGAGGACGGATCGATCGGTACGGATGCCATGCGGATCCTGGATGCGATTCAGGAAGCAAATCAGGGCGACGGCGTGGCGATTTTGTGCGATCTTGGCAGTGCGATTATGAGTGCGGAGATTGCACTGGAATTCTTAGGTAATGACGTGGCCGCAAAGATTGTGGACGCGCCTTTGGTAGAAGGCGCTGTGGCAGCCGCGGTGGAAGCATCCTGCGGCTCTTCACTTGAGGACGTGATTGGTGCCGCGGAGGCGGTGCGCGGTGAGAAAAAGATCTTGTAATTTTTCGAATGGGAGGTTTTAGGCGATGAAGAAGTTAATCAATGAGGTCGATACCGTCGTCGATGAGATGTTAAACGGTATGGTCGCGGCTTACCCGCAGTATGTGAAACGTCTGGATGGATTTGATGTGCTCTTAAGAGCCGAGAAGAAAGAGAAGGTTGCCCTGGTATCCGGTGGTGGCGGCGGACACGAGCCTGCACACGGCGGCTATGTGGGTTACGGAATGCTGGACGCAGCGGTCACCGGAGAGATGTTTACCTCCCCGACGCCGGATCAGGTGTATGAAGCAATTATGGCCGCAGATGCAGGCAAAGGCGTGCTTTTGGTGACCAAGAACTACACTGGCGATGTGATGAACTTTGAGATGGCGGCCGAGATGGCCGCAGATGAAGGCGTGGAAGTTGCACAGGTGATCGTGGCGGACGATGTCGCGGTGGAGAACAGCACGTGGACGACCGGGCGCAGAGGCATCGCGGGAACCGTATTTGTGCACAAGATTGCGGGTGCACTGGCGGAGACCGGTGCGGAGCTTTCAGAAGTAAAACGTGTCGCAGAGAAGGTCATTGCAAATGTGCGCTCTATGGGCATGGCGATCAATCCTTGCACAGTGCCGGCGGTTGGAAAGCCTGGCTTTGAGCTAGCGGAGGATGAGATGGAGATCGGTATCGGTATCCACGGAGAGCCTGGCGTACGCAGAGCAAAGCTTGAGACCGTAAATGAGATCTCTGACGAACTGCTTGCAAAGATCTTTGCCGAAGACATTTTCCATGAGGGAGATGAGATTGCGCTGATGGTCAACGGCATGGGCGGCACACCGATTATGGAACTGTTCATCGCGAACAATCATGTGAGCGAAGTGCTCGCAGGAAAGGGTCTGAAGGTAGCTAAGACCATCGTCGGCAACTATATGACATCACTTGAGATGGAGGGATTCTCGATCACGCTACTAAAGCTTGATGAGGAGTTGAAAGAACTGCTTTTCGCACCAGCGGATACGCCTGCATTTGTGCAGAGGTAAGAAAATTAAGTCAAAGAGAGGGAGCTTCTTAGGAAGCTCCCTGACGTTTTTATTCGGTGTAAGTGATATCATAGGAATCATCGGAATGATCAGAATCCGGTTCGGAAGGTGTTTGCGTGCCCTTAAAAAGCGTAGCCCGGACAAAATACATTGCGACGGCAAGAATGATACCAGTAGCCGTGAGTGCAATACCTGCCATCCGAGTAGAACCCTTGACTTCCATCTTCGTGGGATCTGACGGGTCATAAGAGATCGTGAGCTCCTTGCCTACCTTCCAGAGGGAACTTGAGGTGTCTAGTTCGACATGCTGATAAGAGACACCATTTACTTCGTAATCGACAAAATAAACGTTCCGATGGACCTCTGTGTCATCATTATCATAGTGAATTCTTTCTTCTACATCGGTGATGGTTGCGGTGGTATCAACATAATTTGTGTGTGGATGAAGAAGCAGCCAAACACCGACCGCAAAGAGAATAGCTCCGACGATGAAGAAAAGACCAGTGAAGAGAGAATAGATTTTACGCGGATTCATGGGAGTCCTCCTCGGCCAAGGTATCTTCTTCGCAAGATACGTTCTCAGTCGCTTCGCCAGCTGCTTCATTCGGCGATTCCGCGTAATAGTAGGCGTCATCGAGGAAAGACTCTTTCTCAGTCTTCAGATAGGCCACCTGATCTTTCTGTGCGGAGAGCTCTTTTTCCAGAGATTCCACGTGCTCGAGATTCTCAAGCGTTTCGTTGTATTCATTTTTCAGCTTTTCTACTTTTTTCTCAAGCTCTGCAATCTTTGCTTCGTAGCTCGTGGTGGGTCGATCTTCGGCCTTTGCGCGGGCAAGAAAACGCCTCTGGTCGTCGAGCTCATTTTCTGCGTTGTGAAGCTTAACGCGGGCGCGGGACTCCTCGGCACGAACACGGGCGACGCTGGCATGGACGGTCGCAAGGGTTTCTTCTAACTCTTTTAACGCGTCTTTGATTTGCGTATCTTCTTTTTTCTTTTTAAATAATCCCATGGGTGGAACCTCATTTCTTAAAAATGTTACTTTCATTTTATTCGTGGCTGGCAAAAGCGTCAAGGACTTGCGGAAACATTTTGCAGATGGTACACTTGCTTTAGAATATGTACAAGGATGGAATCAATTATGTGGGTTGCAGATCAGTGGAAAGAGTTTCGTGTATTGGATGCTTCGTGCGGGGAGCGTCTGGAGAAGTGGGGAGACTATCGCTTGGTGCGGCCGGATCCGCAGGTGATTTGGCAGACGCCGAAGAAGCATCCGGGTTGGAAAAAGCCAAATGCGCACTATCACCGCAGCAACAAGGGCGGTGGCGAGTGGGAGTTTTTTGACTTGCCGCAGGTGTGGAGCATTCATTATCGTGAATTGACCTTTAGACTGCAGCCGTTTTCCTTTAAGCATACGGGACTTTTTCCAGAGCAGGCGGTTAACTGGGACTGGTGTGCGGAGTTGATACGAGGAGCGCTTTCGCAGGGGAAAGAGCAGGTGAAGGTTCTCAATTTATTTGCCTATACGGGAGGCGCGACGATCTCTGCGGCAGCAGCTGGGGCGCAAGTGACCCACGTGGATGCGTCCAAGGGGATGGTGACCTGGGCGAAGGAAAATGCCGCGGATTCTGGGCTTTCTGATGCACCGATTCGCTGGCTTGTGGACGATTGCGCAAAGTTTGTCGAGCGGGAAATCCGGCGCGGCAATCATTACGATGGGATCATTATGGATCCGCCTTCCTATGGACGCGGCCCGAAGGGAGAGATCTGGAAGATCGAAGATTCCATCTATCCGTTCCTGCAGCGGTGTGAATTGCTCTTATCGGACGAGCCCTTGTTTGTCTTGATCAATTCGTATACGACTGGCTTGCAGCCAGCGGTGTTGACTTACATGCTGGGCGAAGCAATCGAGAAAAAGCATGGCGGGCATACGGTGTCGGATGAGATTGGCCTGCCGGTCGAGGAGAATGGACGGATTCTGCCGTGCGGCGCGAGCGGCAGATGGGTGAAGAAGGAATGAGGGAGGATCAATGCAGTCATTGACAAATTTTTGATTGAATGAGCAGGAGCATCTCTAATGTGTTGAAAGCATGTTAGAGATGCTTTTTTTTGCTTTATGCAGAGGGTGTTTGGCATCTGGATTATGAAAAAGAGCAGGAAAAGATGCTTGTCGGGGTAGACTGAGGCGACAGACAAGCATCCGAAAGAAGAAAAATAAGCTAACAAGATGTTTGAGGCACAAGTTTTCCAGCTGACAGCGAAAAAACTATGCACATTGCCTTGCATTTATGCTATACTAAACTCATCAAAGAGGTCGGAATTCATAGGTACAGATCACTGCTTTATCCAAAGCAGAGTTTGTCATTGAAACAATTGTGCTTTATCTGCACGGAATAAGGAGGTGCGACGATTTTGAGCAAACACTATGACATTGTGGTTGTCGGTGCGGGCAATGCGGGGCTTTCCGCGGCGCTGCACTGCGCGAAGGAGGGCAAAAAGGTCTTGCTTATCGAACAGCACAACCTCCCAGGGGGCTGTGCGACGAGTTTCGTGAGGGGGCGGTTTGAGTTTGAGCCTTCTTTGCATGAATTGTGCGATATCGGTACGGCGGAGGATCCAGCTGAGATTCGCCAGATGATGGAAGAGTACGGTGTGCACGTGGACTGGAAAGAAGTGCCGGACTGCTTCCGCATCATCAGTAAGTATTCGGATGGTACACCGATGGATGTGACGATGCCTTCAGGCAAGGAGCCTTTCCTTGCAAAGATGGAGGAGTACGTGCCGGGAACTTCCAAGAAGATGAGAGAGTACTTTGAACTTCTGGAAGAGACGATGGCTGGTACCGCGTACATCAGTAATTCCAATGGCCATGCGGATTCGAATGTCTTAAAAGAGAAGTATCCGAACCTTTTAAGAACCGGTGCGTATCCGGTCAAGAAGGTCTGGGATGCGATGAAGCTTCCGCAGAAGTGTCAGGATATCATGTCCACCTACTGGGGATACCTCGGTATCGACATGGAGAGAATGGCCTTCATCCACTACTGCAACATGTTCATGAAGTACGTGACCAGGGCTGCTTACATCCCGGCACATACATCTCATGAGATCAGTAACAAGATGGTGGAGCGCTTTCGCGAACTGGGTGGCGATGTCTGGTACAACTGCCGGGCGGAGGAGTTCTTGTTCAACGGCGATCGTCTCTGCGGCGTGAAGACCTCGATGGGCACGATTGAGTGCGATTACGTTCTGGCAAATATCAATCCAGACATCATTTATGCAAAAATGATGCCGAAGGATCTGATTCCGGAGCGTGAGAAGAAGCTGTCTGCCGCAAGAAATCACAACTACAGTGCAAGAATGTACACGGTCTACGTTGGACTTAATAAGACCGCGGAAGAACTTGGCATCAAGTATTACTGTATCTTCATGGCGGACACGGCGGACTCGACGAAGGAGTATAAAAACATTCTTGGCGGCTACGAGACCAACAACTTTACAATCTTCCTCTGTAATAATATCACGAACCCGGAGGCTTCCCCGGAGGGAACTTCGATCGGTTTCTTTACCTCCATGGGAAATCCAGACGAGTGGGGCAACCTTGCGCAGGAAGACTACGTTGCTTACAAGAATAAGTATGCAAAGAAGTTTATCCGCGAGTTGAAGGATCGTGCAGGTATCGATATCGAGCCTTACATTGAGGAGATCTGCGTGGCGTCGCCGTGGACATTTGCAAGATACTTAGGAACCCCGGAGGGCAGTGTTTATGGATATGAGACTGCAGAGTGGGATGGCATGATGGCAAGAATGATGATGCTTTCTAGCGACTATCCGATCAAGGGACTTCGCCCGATCGGTGCGGCAGGACCGAGAGGCGATGGCTACAGTTCTGCATATGTCTGCGGACGTCTGATGGCAAGACTCGCCTTAAAAGATTTACGTGAGGAAGGGGGGCAGCAGTGATGGCAGTAAAAGTGAAAGTCGGACTGATCGGCGCGCTGGACATGTTGAAGTTTAAGAACATGTCGAAGGTGCGTGAGGCAGCCATCCAGGCTGCGCCAGCCAAAGAAATCACCGCGGATTATGCGGTCAACAACAATGCAAAGGCACTGCATCCGGACTTCCAGAAAGTGGTTGTTACGGAGATCATCGATCATCCGGGTGCAGATGCAAAGACCTTGGTTCTACGTGCGGCTGACGGTGGAAAGCTGGCATATTTTAGAGCAGGTGAATATCTTTCTCTGAAGTTAAAGATCGGGCAGAGCTATGTCTCAAGACCGTACTCGATCAGTTCTTCCCCGAAGGAAGCGCTTGCGGGCAAATACGAGGTGACGGTGCGCACGAATCCGGGTGGATTTGCGGCAGACTATCTGTTAAATGAAGTCAAGGTCGGCGACGAATTCCTCTGCTCCGCACCGCAGGGCAACTTCTATTATGAAGAGTTAAGAGATCCGGAGCACATCGTGGCGTTGGCAGGCGGCAGCGGTATCACACCATTCCTTTCGATGGCCAAGGCGATCGCGGATGGCACCGAGGACTTTAAGCTCACGATTTTGTTTGGCAGCCGCACCGAGGAGCAGATTCTCTTTAAAGAGGAGCTCGATGCCCTTGCTGAGAATGACAAGATCAATGTCGTGCATGTGCTCTCCGATGAGGAAAAAGAAGGCTACGAGCATGGCTTTATCACGGCAGATCTGGTAAAGAAATATGCCTCCGAGGATTACAGTGTCTTTATCTGCGGACCGGAAGCGATGTATCGGTTCCTCGAAGGCGAACTGCCAAAACTTGGTCTTCCCAGAAAGAACATCCGCAGAGAGTTGCTTGGTGTGACGAAGAAGATCGCTGCGCATCCGGACTTCCCGCAGGAATGCGTTGGAGCGACTGTACAGATCACGGTACGCCAAGGGGAGGTAGAGTGTGTGATCCCGGCATCGTGCGAAGAGCCGATCCTTGTTGCGGTCGAGCGCGCGGGTATCATTGCTCCTTCCCGCTGCCGCAGCGGTGAATGTGGCTGGTGCCGGTCGAAGGTGATCTCCGGTACATTCTTCGCACCGCCGGAGCACGAGGGCAGAAGGTATTCGGATAAAGAGACCGGATATATTCATCCTTGCGCAACCTTCCCGACGTCGGATCTGATCCTGGAAGTACCGGGAGAGTATCACGGCTGATGCGTTTTTTGACAAATGATGTAGCTGCCGCACGTGATGAGCGTGCGGCAGCTTTGGCGGGGCAGGTGTTAGGTGAAGTCAGAGCGAGACTGACGTTATCATTTCCTTATCTTTCTTCTGCATTTCGGTATCTGAAATGCGTCGATTCCAAAACACTGCTCGTGGCGGGCGAGGGAGATCGTCCCATCGCATTCGGCACAGACAGTTACAGGCTGTATTATGATCCCTGGTATGTGCTCTCTGTTTATCGGGAAGATGAGAGGGTGCTTACGAGAGATTATCTTCATGTGCTTTTACACTGCCTGTTTCGACATTTTCAGGCGGATGAGCGGAAGAAACTTTCGGTCAACCGCCCGTACTGGGATCTCTCCTGCGATATTGCGGTGGAGGCGTTGATCGGAGAACTTGCACCTTCCATATTGCGCACAAAGCGAGAAGCAGAGCAAGAGACGATGATTCAGCTTCTTAAAAATGAGCTCGGCAAACCTCTTACTGCAGAACGCATTTATACATATTTGAAAGATAAAGAGATCCCTGCAGAAGAGGTAATCTCTGAGCGAGAACATTTTGCAGCAGATCAGCACAAACTCTGGTATTATGATGCCAATGGGCAAATGCTTTTGCTGCCGGAGGAGGAGACAGACTGGCGACAGGTAGAGAAGGAGACGCAGATCCTTGCCGAGGAGTTGGAGGATGAGGATGCACTGCTTGGCGCGATCGCGAAGCATCAGGCGAAGCGTCTTTCCTACGAAGACCTATTGCGTGCATTTTTCCATCAGCCGGAGATCTTGCATCCTGCGGAGGAGTTTGATTACATTTATTATACCTACGGCATGCAGCTTTATGAGAACATTCCGCTGATTGAGCCGTTGGAATATCAGGAAAATGAAAAGATCCGGACGTTTGTGATTGCGATTGATACATCAGGCAGCGTGCAGGGGGATGCGCTGCACAGTTTTGTGATGCAGACCGTGCGGCTGTTGTCCGAAGATATCATTGCTGACCAGGTGCGGATTCATTTGCTGCAATGTGATGACCAGATTCGGGAAGAAGTTGTGGTAAATGACAGGCAAGAGATGGAGGCGTATCTGGCCGGTTTTCAGGTAAAGGGAAAGGGACAGACAGACTTTCGGCCGGTGTTTGCGCATGTTGGTGCTTTGCAAAAACGAGGCGAGCTTCCGCAGTTTCAGGGGCTCATCTATTATACGGATGGGCAGGGAAGGTTCCCGGAGGAAGCGCCAGAGTATCCGACGCTTGTGATTTTGAGCCAGAATGCGGGGGTGCCTGCCTGGGCGGAGAGTTACGTGATGACAGAAGAGGACTGGGTGAGAAGCCATGGATGAGGAGAGAGTGCTGCGGGTTCCGGAGGGAACCATCGAGATCCCTGCGGAAGCCTATGCGGAGAGCGATTTCACGACCGTGATCTTGCCGGAGGAAGTGCGCAGGATCGGGGAAGCAGCGTTTCTCGGGTGCATGAGTCTTTTGCGGGTACATCTGCCGAAGAGCCTTCATGAGATTGCGGATGGCGCGTTTACTTCGTGCAGTGCGCTGCGAGAGATTACGTTTCCGGAAGGTCTTCGCCGGATTGGGGAAATGGCGTTTTTTGAGTCAGGACTGCGTGCGGTTTCTGTGCCTGCTTCGGTAAATGAGATCGGGGAGATGGCGTTTTGGGGGTGCGAGGATCTGCGATTCGTGGAAGTGTTGGGAAAGGAAACGCTTCTTTATAAAGATGCCTTTGGTGGCGCGGCATGTATTTCAGATGGGTATTTTGCGCCTGGTTTTCCAAAGGAAGAGACGCCATGGTCGATGAAAGGCTATGCGCTTTTGTGGGCCGCAAACCTGGAGCGATATGATGATGAGGCAAATGTACGAGGCTTTTCCTACGTGCGAACACATTTGCACGAATGGCTGGAAACTATAATTGCGACCGGACGAGGAGATGCGCTCCGGAAAGTTGCAGAAGCGTGTCCGGAGGATCTTAAGGGACAGCTGGCTGAGGAAGCTGCGTTTTATCTGAAAGAAGATCCTGGGTTGGAACGAAACCGAGAACTGCGGGCAGTATTTCTCACGGTGTCGCTTAAGCAGAGCAAAAACAAAGACGATGATGAATTCTTGCTATAGATGAGGGGAATCGATGAACATTACGAAGGCAAAAGAAGAAATCAGAAAAACAGCAAAGGCGTATTTTGCCAAAGATGCGGACGGTCTGTCGCGGATCTCGCATCACGAACAGCGCCCGGTGCTTCTCATGGGACCGCCTGGCGTCGGAAAGACCGCGGTGGTGTCGCAGGTGGCGGCGGAACTTGGCATTGGATTTTTGTCATACTCAATGACGCATCATACGAGACAGAGTGCGCTGGGACTGCCAGCGATCCGGGAAAGAGAATATAAGGGCATGCGTTTTTCGGTCTCGGAATATACGATGAGCGAGATTATCGCATCGGTTTACGAGCAGATGGAAAAGACCGGCTGCGAGGAAGGCATCTTGTTCCTGGACGAAATCAACTGCGTCTCGGAGACGTTAATGCCGGTGATGCTGCAGTTTTTGCAGTATAAGGTGTTTGGGCGCCACGAGTTGCCGGAAGGCTGGATGGTGGTCTGCGCGGGGAACCCACCGGAGTACAACCGCAGCGCAAAAGTCTTTGACGTGGTCACGTTGGACCGCATGAAAGTGATCGAGATCGAACCGGATTACGAGGCATGGAGAAGCTATGCGATCTCCCAGGATGTCCACCCTGCGGTGCTTCGTTTCTTAAACGGCCATCCGAACTATTTCTATGAGATCACGGGGACGGGCATGCATAAGGCATTTGCAACCGCACGAGGCTGGATGGATTTATCACAGATGCTCCTCGTGTGCGAGGAAGAAAAGATTGCGGTGGATCGTCATCTTGCCTCGCAGTACATCGGGCACCCCCAGGCGGCGGAAGCATTTGCGGCTTATTATGCTCTTTATGAGTCTTACCAGGCCAAGGATCAGGTTTTAGAGATCCTGCAAGGCGTAGAGACGGACGAGATTCATGAGAGAGCGAAGGCTGCTGACTTTGACGAGCGTTTTTCGTTGCTCTCACAGCTGCTCTCACAGACAAACCGGATGCTTCGCGAGAATCTGTTGCAGGAAGATGTCGTGCGCGATCTGCATGAAGCGCTGCTTCGCGTGAGGGAGCGGGAGGAGTTATCGGATGCGCTCTTAGAGGAAAGAAAGAAGATTGAAGAACGAAGAGAACGCGATCGGCTTCGCGGCATCTTGGCAAGACGAGATGAGAAACTCTGGAGCAGAGAGATTTCTTTCTTGAAGGAGTGTTTGGCTGAGTGCGGGACATTTGAGGAAGTGAAGACAAGTTTCCAGAGTCTCGTTGCAGAAATGAAGCTGAAACGAGAGGTTGTCTCTGCTGTGCTTGCAAGACTTTTTGCTTTTGTCGAAGACGTTTGGCCGGACGGCTATGAGATGTTAATGCTTGTCACGGAGCTTTCCTCCGGGAAAGACTCTGCCAGATGGATCGCTGCGCATGGATGCGAGGCGTATGAGAGACACGTTGGGGAACTTCAGTTTGAAGAGAGAAGAGAGAACATTTTACAAGAAATCGCGCGGCTTTGAATTCATTTTCAAGGCCGCAAAAAATATTTGCAAAAAAAGAAAAAAAGTACTTGCTTTCAAATGAGAGATAGGCTATAATTTCATCTGTTGTGACATTGATAGCTGTGAAGCGTGAGGTTGCCGCAAGGAGATTGCGGGTTTTCCGTGGAGCGAATGTCAAGTTATAAAACTGGCGACAAGTCACTGTACAGATTTTTCTGCCGACGAGCAGATAAACCGTGCGCTAAGTTTGCGCATTTTCTTAAGAAGATGCAGGACACGCACGGGTGGGTGTACAGTCACCGCTTGTCGTACTTCCGAAAAAAGTGCGAAAAGGAGGCGACTTTTTTAATGGCTAATCAGATTATGAGAATTACTCTCAAGGCGTATGATCATCAGTTGATCGATCAGTCTGCTGCAAAGCTCGTGGAAACTGTCAAGAAGACCGGTGCGAAGGTGAGTGGTCCTGTACCGCTTCCGACCAAGAAAGAGGTTGTTACCATCTTAAGAGCCGTTCATAAGTACAAAGATTCCAGAGAACAATTTGAGCAGAGAACTCACAAGAGACTGATTGATATCATTCAGCCCAGCCAGAAGACTGTAGATGCACTCTCAAGACTTGAGATGCCTGCAGGTGTCTACATCGACATCAAGATGAAGACAAAATAATTAACTAGAGAACGCAACGTTTTCCTTAGGGTTTATATATAGGGTAAGCACTCAGATAAACCGTCTAGGATGAACGGTTGGCCTCCGGATGAGATTTCATTCGGGTATGGGAACGTTCCGCTGTAGATTAACAGGAGGTGCAATTTCTATGAAGAAAGCGATTTTAGCGACAAAGGTCGGAATGACTCAGGTCTTCGCTGAAGATGGTGTTCTGACTCCGGTCACCGTACTGCAGGCCGGTCCTTGCGTGGTAACGCAGGTAAAGACTGTCGAGAACGACGGTTACAGTGCAGTTCAGGTTGGTTATGGCGATGCTAAGGTGAAGGTCATTACCAAGGATGCAACCGGTACCAAGGTCGTAAGACACGTACACGGTGTGAAGAAGGCTCAGCAGGGTCTGTTCACAAAAGCGGGTCTTGAACCCAAGAAGTATTTAAAAGAGTTCCGTTTCGAGAACGCAGAAGAGTATTCTGTAGGCGACGAGATCAAGGCTGACATCTTTGCTGCAGGCGACAAGGTTGATGCAACCGCGAAGTCCAAAGGTAAAGGATATCAGGGCGCAATCAAGCGTTTTGGTCAGCACAGAGGACCTATGGCTCATGGTTCCAAGTTCCACAGACATGCCGGTTCTAACGGCGCTGCATCGGATCCGAGCCGTGTCTTCAAGGGCAAGGGAATGCCTGGTCAGATGGGTGCTGTAAAGGTTACCACCCAGAACCTGGAAGTTGTCCGCGTTGATGTTGAGAATAACGTAATCTTAGTCAAGGGTGCTGTTCCCGGACCTAAGAAATCTATCGTGATCTTGAAGGAATCTGTAAAAGCAAACTAATGCTTTTCGGAAAGGAGGAACACACAGATGGCTAATGTATCTGTTTATAATATGGAAGGCCAGGCAATCGGCACAATCGAACTGAATGATGCCGTATTTGCTACAGAGATCAAAGAGCACTTAGTGCACCAGGCAGTTGTCCTGCAGCTTGCTAACAAGCGTCAGGGAACGCAGAGCGCCAAGACCCGTGCTGAGGTCAGCGGCGGCGGCAAGAAGCCTTGGAGACAAAAAGGTACCGGTCATGCAAGACAGGGTTCCATCCGCGCTCCTCAGTGGACCGGTGGCGGCGTTGTATTTGCTCCGAAGCCGAGAGAGTACTCGTTTAAGATGAACCGCAAGGAGAAGCAGGCAGCGATTCTTAGCGCTCTTTCTTCCAGAGTTGCGGAGTCCAAGATTTTCGTGATTGATGAACTGAAGGTCGATGAAGTAAAGACCAAAAAGATCGTCAACCTGTTAAATGGACTGAATGTAAAGAAGGCACTGGTTGTTACCGGTGAGAAGGATGAGAAGGTAGCTCTTTCTGCAAGAAATATTCCTTCCGTCAGAACGATTGCAGCAAACTCGATCAATGTCTATGACATTTTAAAGTATGACAACCTGGTCATCTCCAAGGACGCAGTTGCCAAGATTGAGGAGGTTTACAATGGCTGATTTAAAGTACTACGATGTAATCCAGAAGCCCATCGTGACTGAGAAGTCCATGAGCGCTATGGCTGAGAAGAAGTATACGTTCCAGGTTCATGTGGACGCTACCAAGACTCAGATCAAGGATGCAGTTGAGAAGATGTTTGCAGGCACCAAGGTTTTAAAGGTCAACACCATGAATCTTGATGGTAAGTGGCGCAGACAGGGAATGACCTACGGCAAGACCGCGAAGTCCAAAAAGGCGATTGTTCAGCTGACCGCTGATTCCGCTGAGATCGAGATCTTCGAAGGACTGTAATTCGTTTTTAGACACTTTATATTATGGCAGCGATCGCCGAAACGGATCGCACGCAGATGAATTTTAAGCGAATTCATTTGCCAGAAAGGAGTTATTAAGATGGGAATCAAAACATATCGCCCATATACACCTTCCAGAAGAAATATGACTGGTTCTGATTTCTCCGAGATCACAAAGACCACTCCCGAGAAGTCCCTGATCGTATCTCTGAAGAAGAATTCCGGCCGCAACAACCAGGGTAAGATTACCGTGAGACATCAGGGCGGCGGCAACAAGAAGAAATACAGACTTGTTGATTTCAAGAGAAACAAAGACAACATCCCCGCAACTGTTCTTGGTATCGAGTATGATCCGAACAGAAGCGCTAACATTGCACTGATTTGCTATGCAGACGGTGAGAAGTCCTACATCCTGGCTCCGAACGGCTTAAAGGTCGGTCAGAAGCTGATGAATGGTGAGAAGGCTGAGGTTCGTTTAGGAAACTGCCTGCCTCTGTCCCTGATCCCTGTTGGTACTCTGGTACACAATGTAGAGCTTTATCCGGGTGCAGGCGGACAGCTGGTAAGAGCTGCCGGCAACGCTGCACAGCTGATGGCAAAAGAAGGCAAGTATGCAACCCTTCGTCTTCCTTCCGGTGAGATGAGAATGGTTCCGATCATGTGCCGCGCGACCGTTGGTCAGGTTGGCAACATCGATCACGAGCTGATCAAGATCGGTAAGGCTGGACGTAAGCGTCACATGGGAATTCGTCCTACCGTTCGTGGATCCGTCATGAACCCGAATGATCACCCTCATGGTGGTGGTGAAGGTAAGACCAGCATCGGTCGTCCTGGTCCGTCTACTCCTTGGGGCAAGCCTGCTCTGGGTCTGAAGACCAGAAAGAAGAACAAGAAGTCCAACAAGTTAATCGTCAGAAGACGTGACGGAAGCACGATCAAGTAAGGAGGATTGAAAAATGGCACGTTCATTAAAGAAGGGTCCGTTTGCCGATGAGTCTTTATTAAAGAAAGTCGACGCTATGGAGAAGTCCGGTGACAAGTCCGTGATTAAGACCTGGTCCCGTCGTTCCACGATCTTCCCTCAGTTTGTAGGCCACACGATCGCTGTTTACGATGGCAGACGCCATGTTCCGGTGTATGTAACCGAAGATATGGTTGGACATAAGCTCGGTGAGTTCGTTGCAACAAGAACTTACAGAGGTCACGGAAAAGACGAGAAGAAGTCTAGAAGATAAGTATAAGAGATTTGAAAGGAGGTCACATCCATGGCGAAAGGACATAGATCCCAGATCAAGAGAGAAAGAAACGAGAACATGCGAGACAGAAGACCATCTGCAAAATTATCTTATGCAAGATGCTCTACGACCAAAGCTTGTTTCGTTCTTGACGCTATCAGAGGCAAGGATGTTGAGACTGCATTAGCGATTCTCGAGTACAACCCGAGATACGCTTCCAGCATTATTAAGAAATTATTGAATTCGGCAATTGCCAACGCAGAAAATAACAACGGTATGAGTCGTGATAACCTGTATGTCGCAGAGTGCTACGCAAACAAGGGACCTACGATGAAGAGAATTCAGCCCAGAGCACAGGGTAGAGCTTACAGAATCGAGAAGAGAATGAGCCACATTACGATTGTGCTTGATGAGAAGTAAGGAGGACATTATGGGACAGAAGGTTAATCCTCATGGCTTAAGAGTTGGAGTTATTTCTGATTGGGATTCCAGATGGTATGCAGATTACGATTTCGCTGACAATCTGGTAGAAGATTACAAGATCAGAAAGTTCGTAAAGAAGAAATTATTCAATTCCGGCATTGCAAAGGTTGAGATCGAGAGAGCTTCCGACCGCGTGAAGTTAATCATCCACACTGCAAAGCCTGGCATGGTGATCGGCAAGGGCGGTTCCGAGATCGAAACTCTCAAGAAAGAGCTCAAGGCTTTCACCGACAAGAAGATTTTAGTAGACGTTAAGGAAGTTAAGAGACCTGATGCAAGTGCTCAGCTCGTAGCAGAGAACATCGCTTCTCAGCTTGAGAACCGTGTTTCTTTCCGCCGTGCAATGAAGTCCACGATGGGCAGAACCATGAGAGCCGGCGCAAAGGGCATCAAGACTGCAGTTTCCGGTCGTCTGGCAGGTGCTGATATCGCTCGTTCCGAGTTCTACAGTGAGGGAACCATCCCGCTGCAGACCCTGCGTGCAGACATCGACTACGGCTTTGCAGAGGCTGATACTACTTACGGCAAGCTTGGCGTAAAGGTATGGATCTACAAGGGCGAGATTCTTCCTGCAAAGGCTAAGAAGGAAGGGAGCGATAAGTAATGTTAATTCCGAAAAGAACAAAGCATAGAAAACAGTTCCGTGGAACAATGGCCGGCAAGGCTAACAGAGGAAACAAGATTTCCAACGGTGAATATGGTATTGTCGCTATGGAGCCTGCATGGATCCGCTCCAACCAGATCGAGGCTGCCCGTGTTGCTATGACTCGTTATATCAAGCGTGGCGGACAGGTTTGGATCAAGATTTTCCCTGATAAGCCCGTTACCAAGAGAGCAGCTGGTATCCGTATGGGTTCCGGTAAAGGTGCTACCGAGTACTGGGTTGCAGTTGTAAAGCCGGGCCGCGTTCTCTTTGAGATCGCAGGTGTTCCGGAAGACGTTGCCAAAGAAGCACTCCGCCTTGGCGTTCACAAGCTTCCTCTGAAGTGTAAGATCGTCTCCAAGGCAGACTTAGAGGGAGGTGCTGATAATGAGTAAGACCAAGAAAGCATTGGATGCTCTGAAAGCAAAATCCGTAAATGAACTGAACGATGAATTAGTTGCTGCGAAGAAGGAACTTTTCAATCTGAGATTCCAGAATGCGACCAATCAGTTAGACAACACCAGCAGAATTAAAGAAGTCAGAAAGAACATTGCTCGCATTGAGACTTTGATTTCTGAGAAGTCTAAGGCTGCTCAGTAATCGAGGAAGGAGGAACTAACGTGGAGAGAAATCTTAGAAAAACCCGTGTGGGTTTGGTCGTCAGCAACAAGATGGACAAGACAATTGTCGTTGCAGTCGTAGATAACGTAAAGCATCCCCTTTACAACAAGATCGTGAAGAGAACCTACAAGTTAAAAGCTCATGATGAGAATAACGAGTGCAATATCGGTGACAGAGTCAGAGTAATGGAGACAAGACCGTTATCCAAGGATAAGAGATGGAGACTTGTCGAGATTATCGAGAGAGCAAAATAATCTGTACCTGTGCTTAAGCTATTATAGCGAAAGGAGTAATCAAAGTTATGATCCAGCAAGAATCAAGACTTAAGGTTGCCGACAATACCGGTGCAAAGGAATTGCTCTGTATCCGCGTATTGGGTGGTTCGACCAGAAGATATGCAAACATTGGCGACATCATCGTTGCTACGGTCAAAGATGCAACGCCCGGTGGTGTTGTTAAGAAGGGTGAAGTTGTAAAAGCAGTTGTCGTTCGTACCAAGCACGGCGCTCGTCGTAAAGACGGTTCCTACATCAAGTTTGATGAGAACGCTGCAGTCATCATCAAGGATGACAAGAACCCGAGAGGAACCCGTATTTTCGGACCAGTTGCAAGAGAGCTTCGTGAGAAACAGTTCATGAAGATCGTTTCTCTCGCTCCGGAAGTATTATAAGGAGGGTATCGAGATGGCAATGCAGAAGATTAAAAAGGGTGATACCGTTCAGGTTATCGCCGGCAAGGATAAAGGCAAACAGGGTAAGGTTCTCTCCGTCAAGGACGGCAGAGTTCTGGTACAGGGCGTCAACATGGTGACCAAGCACCAGAAGCCGAACGCAGCCAATGCAAACGGCGGTATCGTTACCCAGGAAGCCCCGATTGATGCTTCCAACGTCATGTTAGTATCTGGCGGCAAGGTTACCAGAGTTGGCTTTGAGGTACGTGATGGCAAGAAGGTCCGTATCGCAAAGAAGACCGGTGAAGTTGTTCGCTGATCTTAAGAGGAGGAAATTAGTATGGCTAGATTAAAAGAGACTTATCTGAACGAGATCGCTCCTGCAATGCAGAGCAAGTTCGGATATAAGAACGTTATGCAGATTCCGAAGCTCGACAAGATCGTTGTTAACATGGGTGTTGGCGAGGCAAAGGATAATGCAAAGGTTTTAGAGTCCGCAGTTAAGGATATGGAGATCATCACCGGCCAGAAGGCAGTGATCACCAAGGCTAAGAACTCGATCGCTAACTTCAAGATTCGTGAAGGCGTAGCTATCGGCTGCAAGGTTACCTTAAGAGGCGAGAAGATGTATGAGTTCGCTGATCGTCTGATCAACTTAGCACTTCCCCGCGTACGTGACTTCCGTGGTGTTAACCCGAACGCGTTCGACGGCAGAGGCAACTATGCACTCGGTATTAAGGAACAGTTGATTTTCCCGGAGATCGAATATGATAAGGTAGATAAGGTCAGAGGTATGGACGTTGTATTCGTTACCACCGCTAAGACCGACGAGGAAGCTCGTGAACTGCTTCGTTTATTCGGTATGCCTTTTGCGAAATAATAGGAGGAAAGAGTAGTTATGGCAAAGACTTCTATGAAGGTAAAACAGCAGCGTCCGGCTAAGTTCTCCACCAGAGAATATACCCGCTGCAGAATTTGCGGACGTCCCCATGCATACCTGAGAAAATACGGAATTTGCAGAATTTGCTTCCGTGAATTAGCTTATAAGGGCGAGATTCCGGGCGTTAAGAAAGCAAGCTGGTAATCTGGAAAGGAGGAAGACAAAATGACAATGAGTGATCCTATTGCGGATATGCTGACAAGAATCCGCAACGCGAATACTGCGAAACATGATACCGTTGATGTTCCTGCTTCCAAGATGAAGGTTGCAATCGCTGACATTCTTGCAAAAGAAGGATATATCAAGAAATACGAAATCGAAGAGAATGAGAAGGGTTTTAAGAACATTCACATTACTCTGAAGTACGGCGCAGACAAGAACGAGAAGGTTATCACCGGCATGAAGAGAATCTCTAAGCCTGGCCTTCGTGTGTATGCGAACGTAGAAGAACTTCCTAAGGTTCTGGGCGGCCTGGGAATCGCAATCATTTCCACCAACAAGGGTATTCTGACTGACAAAGAGGCCAGAAAAGAGAACGTTGGCGGCGAAGTGTTAGCATTTATTTGGTAATAAGATCAGCACCCATTGCACAGGATGCAAAGACGGAATTCAACTTGTTGAAATGACGGATTTGCAGTATGTGCAAGAGGTGGCCTAGGCGCGTAGCGACTCGGGCCGCCTCACAGTGAGCAATGCGAAGCATTGCGAACCTGGGTGCATAACATTTAAAGGGTTAAACCCAGAAGAATATGGAGGTAACGGCATATGTCACGAATCGGTAGAATGCCTATCGCGGTACCGGCAGGTGTTACTGTTGATATTGCAGAAAATAATAAGGTGACAGTTAAGGGACCGAAGGGAACGCTTGAGAGAGTCCTTCCGTCCGAGATGGAGATTACATTAGAGGGTGCAGAGGTCATCGTCAAAAGACCGAACGATCTGAAGAAGATGAAGTCCCTTCATGGCCTGACAAGAACATTGATCAACAACATGGTTGTTGGTGTGACACACGGCTATGAGAAAACTCTGGAGATCAACGGTGTTGGTTATAGAGCTTCTAAGGCTGGCAAAGAGCTGACCTTAAACCTTGGTTATTCTCATCCGGTTATCATGACCGATCCTGAGGGTATCGAGTCTGTTGTCGAGGGTACGAACAAGATCATCGTCAAGGGCATCGACAAGGAGAAAGTTGGTCAGTACGCAGCGGAGATCAGAGAGAAGCGCGGACCGGAACCTTACAAGGGCAAAGGTATCAAGTACTCTACTGAGACTATCCGTCGTAAAGTCGGTAAGGCTGGTAAGAAGTAATTGAGGAGGGAATAACATGGTTAACAAGGTAAGCAGAGCCGATATTCGGGAAAAGAAGCATAGAAGAATGCGTCATCATCTTGCCGGAACATCTGAGAGACCCCGCCTCGCAGTCTTCCGCAGCAACAATCATATGTATGCTCAGATCATTGATGACTCCGTAGGGAAAACACTGGTTTCCGCATCTACTCTGGATGCTGACATTAAGGGTCAGGTCGAGTATACGGATACCGTGGAAGCAGCAGCCTGCGTAGGTACCGTTGTAGCTAAGAGAGCACTCGAAGCAGGGATCAAAGAGGTTGTCTTTGACCGCGGCGGATACATTTACAAAGGTAAGGTCCAGGCACTGGCAGATGCAGCGCGCGAAGCCGGTCTTGAATTCTAAGCAGGAGGAAATCATATGAAACGTGAAATCATTGATCCGAGTCAGTTTGAATTAGAAGATAAGGTCGTAGCCATCAAGCGCGTTGTTAAGACCGTAAAGGGCGGCCGTCATATGCGTTTCACCGCACTGGTTGTTGTCGGTGACAAGAACGGACATGTTGGCGCAGGTCTTGGTAAGGCAATTGAAATCCCTGAGGCAATTCGTAAGGGAAAAGAGGACGCGATGAAGAAGATCATTACCGTTCCGATCGACGAGAACGGCAGTGTACCGCATGACTTTATCGGTGAGTATGGCAGTGCAGAAGTGCTGCTTAAGAGAAGCCCTGAAGGTACCGGTATCATCGCGGGCGGTCCCGCTCGTAACGTACTGGAGCTGGCTGGTTATAAGAACATCAGAACAAAGTCTCTGGGTTCCAACAACAAGCAGAACGTCGTTCTTGCAACGATGAGTGGCCTTAGCCAGTTAAAGACTGCAGAAGAAGTTGCACGCCTTCGCGGCAAGACCGTCGAAGAAGTCTGCGACTGATGCTACAGGAGGTAACAGATCATGGCAGATAAAGTGAAGGTTACATTAGTTAAGTCCCCTATCGGCGCAATCCCGAAGCATAGAGCAACGGTTGCAGCCCTGGGCCTCAAGAAGCTGAATCATTCGGTTATTCTCCCGAACAATGATGCAACCAAGGGAATGGTTTTCCAGGTCAAGCATTTGGTGAAGGTTGAGGAAATCGAAGCTGAATAAGAGCGAGGGAGGAATAGCTATGAATTTATCAGAATTAAGACCGGCTGACGGCGCTAAGCAGAACGACAACTTCCGCAGAGGCCGTGGACACGGTTCAGGCAACGGCAAGACCGCAGGTAAGGGTCACAAGGGTCAGAAGGCTCGTTCTGGAGCTCCGAGACCTGGATTCGAAGGCGGCCAGATGCCTCTTTACAGAAGACTCCCTAAGAGAGGCTTCAAGAACATCAATACAAAAGAAATTATCGCATTAAACGTATCGGATTTGAACCGTTATGAAGATGGTGCAGAAGTTACCATCGAGTCTTTGATGGATATCGGTTTAATCAGTCACCCGAAGGACGGCGTAAAGATTCTTGGAAACGGAGAGTTAACAAAGAGACTGGATGTGAAGGTCAACGCTTACAGTGAAAGCGCAAAGACTAAGATCGAGGCTCTTGGTGGAAAAGCTGAGGTGATCTGATGTTTAAGACATTTGTGGATGCTTTCAAAGTGAAAGAAATCCGTCAGAGACTTCTCTACACATTCATTTGCCTTGTTGTTGTGCGCCTGGGCTGCTTAATTGTGGCACCGGGCGTCAACCAAGCATATGTGCAGTCGTATTTCAGCCAGACGGTCAACATGGGCTTCTTTGATGCTCTGACCGGTGGATCTCTGTCTCAGATGTCCATTTTCGCGCTGAACATCTCCCCTTACATCACTTCCTCCATTATCATGGAGCTCCTTACGATTGCAATTCCGAAACTGGAAGAGATCGCTAAGGATGGTGAAGAGGGAAGAAAAGTCATCACCAAGTACACACGTTATGTCACGGTTGCTTTGGCAGTCCTTGAGAGTGCTGCACTGGCAATCGGATTTGGTAACCGCGGTCTGTTAAATGGCGGCGCTACCTTTACCAACGTTGTTGTCATGGTTATGGCTATGACTGCAGGTACCGCATTCTTAGTCTGGTTAGGAGAGCAGATCACCGAGAAGGGTGAGGGCAATGGTATCTCCATGATCCTCCTTTTCAACATCGTTTCTTCTCTTCCGGCCAGCCTGACAAACCTGTACAATCAATTTGTCGGCGGTGCCAAGAACATCGCTCTTGCAATCGTTGCAGCAATCGTGATCTTACTCATCATCCTTGCGATGATCGTGTTCGTTGTGATTCTGCAGGATGCAGAGAGAAAGATCCCTGTCCAGTACGCAAAGAAAGTACAGGGCAGAAGACTGGTCGGTGGACAGAACTCCAACATCCCGTTAAAGGTTAATACCGCGGGCGTTATCCCGGTGATCTTTGCGAGCTCTCTGTTCTCGTTCCCGATTGTCATCGCTTCTTTCGCAGGCGTATCTGCAGCTTCCGGTGAAGGCGCAAGCTTCGGTCAGAAGATCTTAAAGGTTCTCTCGACCAACGCTTGGTTTAACTTCTCCAGCTGGAGCGAGTTTAAGTATACGATCGGTTGTGTTCTTTACATCGTGATGATTATCTTCTTCGCGTACTTCTACACTTCCGTGACCTTTAACCCGCTTGAGATCGCCAACAACATGAAGAAGCAGGGTGGATTTATCCCTGGTATTCGTCCCGGTAAGCCTACCGTTGAGTATCTGACCAATGTTCTGAACAGAATCATTTTCATCGGCGCAATCGCACTGACGATCGTGGCAATTGTTCCGTTCATTTTCTCCGGTGCTTTCGGTGCGGACGTATCCATCGGCGGTACTTCCCTGATCATCGTTGTGGGTGTCGTTTTAGAGACCCTCAAGCAGATCGAGTCCCAGATGCTTGTGCGTCACTATAAGGGATTCTTAAATGACTAATACGGAAATCGTCTGAATTCAATCCAATAGCTGCAGTTTTCCCTGCAGCTATTGGTGGTTACGATGTAATTGGGCTTGAAGAGAGTGGGCTTAGTTCGTGGGCGGGCTTGCCTTGAGACCCTGAGGGGCGAATTGTTACCTCGAGGGTCCGATTTTCGGCTAAGATAGACTTGTTTCGAGACCCTGAGGGGCGAATTGTCATGTCTAGGGTCTGAGTTTAGGCTGAGACTGACTTGTTTTAAGACCCTGAGAGGCGAATTGTTGCCGCAGGGGTCCGAGTTATGGCTTAGACGGGCTTGTTTCGAGACCCTGAGGGGCGAATTGTTACCATGGGGGTCTGAGTTTTGGCCTAGACGGGCTTGCCTTGAGACCCTGAGGGACGAACAACAGCATTGAGGATCCCAAGCATTACAGAAGTATCCATGGATTGAATTATCAACCACGAATCACTTAAGAAAGGAATCGACCTATGAAGATCGTTATGTTAGGAGCTCCCGGTGCCGGCAAGGGTACGCAGGCGAAGATGATCGTTGAGAAGTATCAGATTCCGCAGATCTCTACGGGAGACATTTTCCGCGCTAATATTAAGAATGGTACGGAGCTTGGCAAGAAGGCGAAGACTTACATGGATCAGGGCGCGCTGGTTCCGGATGAGCTGGTGGTAGATCTTGTCGTGGATCGCCTTGCAAAGGATGACTGTGCAAACGGCTATGTTCTTGACGGTTTTCCGAGAACTATTCCGCAGGCAGAAGCTCTGACGGCAGCACTCGCTGCGCAGGGTGATAAGCTTGACTATGCTATCGATGTGGAAGTGCCGGATGAGAATATTGTCAATCGTATGTCCGGCCGCCGTGCATGCGTCAATTGTGGCGGCACCTATCACATCGTGTACAATCCGACCAAGGTCGAGGGCATCTGCGATGCCTGCGGCGGCAAGCTCATTTTAAGAGACGACGACAAGCCGGAGACTGTACAGCACAGATTGACTGTATATCATGAGCAGACACAGCCGCTCATTGATTACTACAATGGCCAGGGCATCTTAAAAGAAGTCGACGGTACGCAGGATATGGCTGACGTATTCGCTGACATCGTTAAGGTGTTGGGGTAATTTTCCATGCCAGTGACGATTAAGTCGCCTCGTGAGATTGAACTGATGCGCGAAGCCGGAAGACTTCTTGCGATTGTCCACGAGGAGCTGGAAAAAATGATTGCGCCTGGTATCAGTACCTATGACATCGATCACAGAGGAGAGGAGATCATCAGAGACTTCGGATGCATCCCTTCGTTTAAGAATTACGAGGGGTATCCGGCCTCGATCTGCGTCTCCGTCAACGATGAAGTTGTCCACGGGATTCCTTCGAAGAAGCGAATCTTGAAGGACGGCGACATTGTCAGTCTCGATGCAGGATTGATTTACCAGGGCTATCACTCCGATGCGGCGAGGACCTGGGGGGTCGGCGAGATCTCCGAGGAGGCAAGACGTCTCATCGAAGTCACAAAACAAAGCTTTTTTGAGGGGATCCGGTACGCAAAACCCGGATATCACTTAAGAGATATCGGTGCAGCAATTCAGACGTATGTCGAGGCAAATGGGTTCAGCGTGGTGCGCGATCTGTGCGGCCACGGGATCGGAACGCATTTGCACGAAGACCCGCAGATCATGAACTTTGCAGAGAGAAAGCGGGGCTTAAAGATCCGGCAGAATATGACATTTGCGATTGAACCGATGGTAACCGCCGGCAAGTATGATGTATGGTGGCTGGATGACGACTGGACGGTAACGACCCAGGACGGATCCCTGGCTGCACATTATGAGAATACCATATTGATCACAGACGGGGAACCGGAAATACTATCATTGAGAGTAAAAGAACGATAATTGGAGGAGTGAAGTTTATGTCGAAATCTGATACACTGGAAATCGAGGGAAAGGTAATAGAGAAGCTGCCGAACGCGATGTTTCGTGTTGAGCTGCCCAACGGACATGTTGTCCTTGCGCACATCAGCGGAAAGCTTCGCATGAATTACATCAGAATCCTGCCGGGTGATACGGTGACCCTGGCGATGAGCCCCTACGACCTGA
>JAFVAL010000052.1 GCA_017480565.1 Lachnospiraceae bacterium
AGATGATCGATCGTCCTTGCGTTGACCTTTTCAGAAAGCAACGGAAGAACCTCGCCTCGGATCACATTTCTTTTATAGGAATCTTCGGTGTTCGAAGAATCCTCACACCAATCTTCTCCCTGGCCTTCTAACCAAGCTTCAATCTCTTCCCTGTCCGCAAATAAAAGCGGCCGTACAAGATAAACGTCTTCTGCAAGCGCACGCACCGCAGGAATCCCGGCAAGACCCGCAAGTCCGGTGCCTCTTGACAGTCTGTAGAGCATTGTTTCTGCGATATCATTTTTCTGATGTGCCAGACAAATGTATGAAATATTCCATTCTACCGCTGTCTCCAAAAAACACCGCATCCGCACTTCGCGCCCAGCCTCTTCGATGCTGAGATGATGCTCTCTCACATAGTCTGCCACAGGCTCTTTCCGAACGATCAGTGGAACGTGAAGTCTCTCACAGAGGTCTTTTACAAACCTTTCATCCCGGTCAGCCTCCGCACCGCGCAGCATATGATTGACATGAATCGCAGAAAGTGAGAAATTCTCTTCCTCTCTGAGGGATGCAAGCAACAAAAGAAGGCAGACCGAGTCCGCACCGCCGCTCACCGCGGCCAGGACATTTCTGCCGGATATTGTGATCTGATGTTCTTTTAAAAATGCACGTAACTTCTCTTTCATAGACAAAAAGCGGCAGATTTCTCTGCCGCTCAACCTTTCACAGATCTTTAGTGCCCTTCGAAAATGATCTCATTCTCATACACAAGACCAAGGCGCTCTCTGGCGATCTCCTCGACATACTTCTTCGTCTGAACATATGCCTTGTAATCCTCGATCTCCTCAGCTTCCTCGTGCAGGTCATCAATTCTCGCATTCAATTCTGCAATCTGCTGCTCGTAGCGGGCTCTCTCCGCCAGTTTCTGCTGCTTCTGGTATAAAATCACACCACAAAGCATCATCACGATAACCGCGATGATCAGCAAACCGGTTCTTTTCTTTTTTTCTTTTCTGACCGTTCTTGCCACAGAAACCACCTCTAAACTGCTACAAATTGAAAGAAATATAACAAAAAATCCCTTTGTTCTACAACTGTATCACATCTGTTAACAATTTACAAGTAGCTTTGTAAGAAAAAGTCACAAAAACTTAAAAGGCAGACTGTACTATCTACAGTCTGCCCGCTCATATTCTAAAGATATCGGTACATATCCTTCGCGTCATCCTTCTTCACAGTCTCGGAGACGTCAAGGACTTCCACTTTGACGGAACGATTGCCAAATGCAATCTCAATCACATCGCCTACCTTGACATTCGCAGATGCCTTCGCGGGTTTCTCGTTGATCGTCACCCTGCCGGCGTCGCACGCTTCATTCGCGACCGTCCTTCGCTTGATGATTCTGGATACCTTCAGATACTTATCTAAGCGCATCGATTAGTCGTTCACAGCTGCCTTTAAAGCCTTGCCAGCTTTGAACTTCGGGTTCTTTGTAGCAGCGATCGGCATGCTCTCACCGGTACGAGGGTTTCTGCCATCTCTTGCAGCTCTCTCGGAAACTTCGAAGGTACCAAAGCCAACTAACTGAACCTTCTCACCCTTCTTCAGCTCATCGGTAACAACATCAACAAAAGCCTTCACAGCAGCTTCTGCATCCTTCTTGGTCATATTGGTCTGCTCAGCGATTGCAGCAACCAGTTCTGTCTTGTTCATACTCTTATCCTCCATATTGATACTAATTATATTTGGTGAAATCGATTCTCACCTATAATTCACTGTTAAATGCCCATAAGACAAGGCACAATATCATTTATACTCACTTCATAACCTTTTGTCAAGCCATTTTTTTCGCATAATTACGCCATTTTTGCAGGTTCAGACATTCTTCCCCACGATTGTCAACTTTATCCCCAACAACGGCCGGAAGGCCGCGCATTACGCACGGCCTCCGCTTAAGTTCTCTGTCAGATTCTCCGCACCGGAAAGTTCAATCTTTCGATTGACCTTCGCATCATACGTACCGGCTCTCATGATCTCTGTGAAATCCACACCGGTCGCCTCCGACATCGTATCAAATACCTGCTTCATCACAATCGGCAGATTTCCGGAGATCTGCGAGGTACCATTGGCACCATCGCCCGTTCCGTAAATGTTAATCTTATCGATCTGGGAGAGAGGCTTCGCAATCTCTGCAGCCATCTCAGGCATGATCTTGATCATCATCTCTGCCATTGCAGCACCGTTATACTTCTTGTAAGCCTCCGCTTTCTTTTCCATGGCCTCGGCTTCCGCCAAGCCCTTCGCACGAATGCTTTCTGCTTCTGCACGGCCTCTCGCTTCGATACCGGCAGCCTCTGCATCGTATTTTGCCTTGATGCCGGCCGCTTCCTGCTCCGCTGCATACTTTGCAGCTTCTGCCTGGGCTTTTTGCGCCTCTGCGGCTTTCTCACGCTCATACTTCTCAGCTTCTGCCTGTCTCTGACGCTGGATCAGTTCCGCTTCCGCTTTCTTCTCGGCACGATACTTCTCTGCATCGGCCTGTTTCTCGATCTGTGCGGTCAGCTCCTGCTGTTTGACCACAACTTCTCTCTGCTTTAACTCTGCCTCACGCTCAGCTTTCGCAATCTGCGCATTCACGGTCGCGGTTTGAATCGTCCTCTGCTGCTCTTGCTTCTGGATCTCATACGCTGCGTCCGCTTCTGCATTTGCGGTATCGGCCTGTTTCTTTAACTCTGCCTGCTTAATCGAAAGAGCGTTGTTCTTCTGCGCGATCTCGGTCTGCGCAGCCACGCGGGCTTCATTTGCCGCACGGTCTGCTTCCGCCTGCGCAATCGCGACGTCTCTTTCTGCCTGGGCCTTTGCAATCGCTGCATCCTTCTTGATTCTGGACGTATTATCCATACCTAGATCGGAAATGAGGCCCTTCTCATCGGTGACATTCTGAATGTTGCACGAAAGAATTTCGATACCCAGCTTCTGCATATCCTTCGAAGCCTTCTCCATCACCTGATCCGAGAACGAGTCACGGTCCGTGTTGATGGTCTTTAACGCCAGGGTACCGATGATCTCACGCATGTTACCTTGCAGGGAATCCTGCAGATCCAATGTGATCTGATCCGGCTTTTTGTTTAAGAAGTTCTTTGCGGCCAGCTGGATTGCCTCCGGTGTCGCACCGATACGAACCTTCGCCACCGCGTCCACATTTACGTTAATGAAATCGTTGGTCGGTACGGACTGCTCGGTCTTGATATCAACCGTCATCTGACCCAGATACAAGACGTCCACCCTCTCAAGGAAGGGGAACTTCACACCCGCACGTCCGATCAAGATACGCGGCGTCTTGCGGATACCGGAAATGATATACGCTTTATCCGGCGGCGCTTTCACATAACCCGCGGCCATCAGTCCAAACAACGCCAAAACCACAACGCCGATAATAATGTACTTCAACATACAAACCTCCAATTCTGCGTGAATCTCACACGCTTTGTGGTCATCGTCTGCGCTGCAGTTTGCCTATAAAAAAAGACCCTCACCGCGAACGCATCCGAAGATGTTCACGATAAAAGTCTTGCGATCTCACTTGATACGGACACCGGCCTTCCGGCATCGTACTGACGGTTTCAAGATCACCCTAAGGCTCTCGCTACTCCCTTTTATCTTGTTGAAAGCACGATATCACGCCGCAAAATCTTTGTCAATAGATTAACAAAGATTTTAGAAAGTGTTTAGAAATGCATCAGCCTGCTTACTGCACTCCCGTAACCAATGCGTTCACCATCGCATCGTCCACACCAAGTGTCGAAGTCACAGAATAGGTTGCTTCCTCGCTAAGCCATAAGATCACATTCCAGCTGCCTTCTGTATTGCCCTTCACGGTCACAAACGTCTCACCGACTTCGATCATCTTGTTGACTGCATATTCATTATAATCACCACTGACATCTTGATTACCCGGTGCTTTGCGGATGCAGATCTCGTTATCGCCATCCATATAAATCACCTGCACCACCTGTCCAATCGTGGAATACGCAGGCTCCATCATGCCAAGCGCATCCGACACAATCAGAGATGTCCCAGAATCCGCCACCGCCTCTGCTAACGTATCAAAATCCTTGATCGGGTTTGCAATCATCGCGGTCGTCTCTTCCTCTTCCGTTGTCGCTGTCGGCACACAAGCTGCCGTAGAAATCACCAAACAAAGCACCATCATCAGTGCAGCCATCTTCTTTAACACTTTCATCTTGTATCTTCCTCCTAAAAGTCGATGACCTAAGGATACACCATTTAACAAGGAAAAGCAAGAAAACTTGTGAAGGTCATCCTTGCCCTTACTTCACGCAAAAAATCGATCTATGGTCTTGGCGATACGTCCAGAGTCTAAAGGATGCATTGAGGTCTCCCATGTGACAATGATCGGATCTCCAATGAGATATCCTGCATCCTCCATCTTCGCAAATCTACTGAGTGCATTTGCCACATATTCCTGAGAGTCCATCATTCCCAAATGTTCCCAGAAAAACTCCTTCTTGGTTTTGGGATGCAGCACCGTAAAATCCGGATGAAACCTTCTGCCTTCAATCCAAAGTGGTTTTTCATAATGATAGGCTAGCCCTCTGCGCTCTAATTCATCTGCGATCAGTGCCTCTGATTTAGAACGAACCCTCTCGCCTTTTCTTGTGTAAAACTCAGGATAACCCTCTGGGAAGTCCTTCCTTTCGTATGTCTGATTCTGCCAATTTGCAATGATCATCTCATCACTGAAAACAATTGGTGTTACAAGTCTTTTTCTCCCAGAAGGCAATCGATCATAAACGTCCTCTGCTTTGATCTTCGTTTCCTTTTTTACACACTGATCAATGTATGAGAGTTCTTCCTTGGCCCTTCGAATTACTTCTTTTTCATAGTCGCGTTGTGCTAGTTTGCGGGCTGTCTCCTCTTGAGAACGCTTCAGATATGCCCAGGCTTTTTCTCCTTCTTTTCGCACGTAATAATATACCTTTTGGTTTCGCTGATTGATCTTTAAAACACCTTTCGGGTAGTTTTTTCTCTGAAAGCCTTTTAACAGCTGCTGTAGTTGTTCTCGTCTCTCATGCAATAATTTATGCATTGCATACCTTCTTTCTTGTTTTGTTCTTTAATTGTCTTATTTATATTATTTTCTATTATTTAATATGTTTATCATCTTTCTCTTCTTTTGTCAAGACACAATTTGAAGCATCTCGATGGAAAGCCATTCTAAAAAACTTGTTTTTTCTCATTTGATCTTTTTTACAAACTTTATCCTGTTCCGTGTCTTTTTCATCGATGGATTACATGTACAACGAAGCTTCTCCTCAACTTTATCCAAACTCAAGTATTAATGTAGGCAAGATCAATTGCTTTTTTGTACATACATCGTCGTCTGATCTAAATCTTGTTTTTTCTTCTCTTTGGATGATCTTCCTTACTCTCAGGTTTCTTCCTTCTTGATTCACTTTTACAAAAAAGTAGTGTTTGGATAAAAGCTAAAGCTTCGCAAAAAAAGAAAATTGATCCTGTTGCTACAATAAATCGCTTCAAGATCAATTTCTCCTCGAGATGCCAAATTCACTTTATCCAAAAAAAGTCCAATATGTGTTTCGGATCAACCCAAGCCCAGAAGGTGCTCCTCCCATAGCACGCTTGCAAAACCATGTAAAGTAAAAAACCGCGGCATGCCATATGACACACCGCGGTTCCTTTCATAGGATTACTTATTTTTTCTCTCTAAGCATCAGGGTTCCGACTAAGAAGCACGCCTGCCCCACAATGTTCACGCCCTGCGCAATCCAGTTCATGCTCGCCTGCGTAAAATCTTTCGAGGACAGATATCCCATGCCAAGCATCAGGACAAATGCAATCACAAAGATCACGCTGCCGGCCTTTTTGCCTCGTCTCGCCGAAAGTACCGCAAGGCCGACATTTAACATCAGGCAGCCAATCGACATCAATGCCACGAAAATCATGGTTCCCGTAAACACTATCGGTGCCGCGGCGTAAGTGCGCACTTCTTTTTGTTTCACGGTCAAAAGTGCCACAACCGCAAGCCCCGCCAGCATAAACCCGATCGACTGCACCGGGAAGAACATCTGGTTCAAGCGCTCAAAATCGCAGATCCCAGCTCCGTAGAGCAGTTTCCAGGTTGCTTTTAAAAAGCCTGCAATAATAATCATGATGGTGCCCGCACAAAACAGTGCATATGCGCCTTTGCTCATGTGATGATACAGGTCTCTCTGTAGAATCACCGCTGCGATCAAGAACAATATCACGGGGATGAAATCCACCAAAGCCATCGTTACCGTCATTTCTTCTCCTCCTTGATCAGATGATAGATCGGAAGAAATGGAATGAGGATCGGGGTCTTGTCTGCATACTCACGGTATTCTTTCTTGTCGCCGTAATTCTTCGACTGACGCTTTTCCAGTCGCTTCGCACCGTTAAACATAATGTAGACGATCAGCACATAGCCGAGGATCGCCACCAGCCACTGCCATCCGGTCAAGACCGTGATGCCGGAAATGAATACGCCTGTCCAGAAAACAATCTCCCCGAAATAGTTCGGGCAACGGCACATTTTATAAAGGCCATCCATAGCCACCATATCCGGGCGCACCTTCTTAGACGCACTCTTTTGCTTGTCCGCCACTGCCTCCAGGCAGACACCGCAGGCCATTATACAAACGCCGATCCACGCTGCGACGGCACCCTTGTCTGCGGCTGCATTTGCCACACGGTAAAAGACCGGAGAAGTCTGCATGATGTAGAGCACACCCATCATCAGCCACATGACCACTTTCACAAAGATCGGCACCGGCTTCTCGGAACCGGTGGTCTCTTTCATCGCCTGATCAAGCGTTTTGCGGTAGCTCGCATTTTTCAGTTCACGCACCAGCAGATATCCGGAGAGTCTTGCACCATACACCAAAAGGAGTAACGTCGCCAGAATCACCGGAATGCTTGCCTGTCCCTGCGTGAAGGCAAAGACAAGAATTGCCACACCCAAGCCGCCGATCGCAAGGCCGTAGCCCACGGACATAAACCATACAAACCGATAGAAGCCCACACTGCAGAGTACCAGGGCAACAATCAGTAAAACCCACATATAAGGATGAAACATCACAGAAACCTCCACTTATCGATGATTCTTATCAATCAAGCCTTATTTATAACAATTCTTGATAAATTCTGCAAAGCTGTGCTCGCCAACCTTGGTGTCACCGACCATTTCCTCGGTCAGCGTCCACTTCGAGAAGCGAATGATCGCCTGCTTGCCGTTCTTCTTGTTCTTCGGCAGATTTGCCAGCACATCAAAGAGCCAGCTCGGTGCATAACTGATCTTCGGCTCCTTGCCTGCTGCCGCAAAGAACATCTTCGCGAGCTCTTCGTAGGAGTAAGTCTCCTTGCCGCCGACATTGTACATCTTGTTTTCATCGCACATATGCGCAACGATGAAATCTGCGAAATCAGGGGTGTCGACCACATTTGCATGCACCGGCTTCTTGCCAAGCAATGTGACTTTGCCCTTTTCAATCATCGGCATAAATACATGCGCGATGTCGTAGAAGTATCCGGTCGGGCGGAAGATCACCCAGGTCAAGCCGCTCTTTTTCAGCTCTGCTTCCAGCTTCGCTTTCGCATCCAGCATCGGCACATCCGGCGCTTTGTCTGCCTTTAATACGGAAATGTATGCGAAATGCTTCACGCCTGCGCGCACCGCCTCATCGAGCAGGTTTTTATTTGCGCCAAAGTCAATGTCATAAGCGGAGACCGTAGGGCTTGCCTTCGTCAAACCAACCGTGGTAATCACAACATCCGCACCGTCGCAAAGACCCTTGAGGGCTTCTTTGTCGGTCATATCCATCTTGACCGGGGTATAGCCTGTGACGCCTTCCAGTTCGCGGATCACCATATCCGCTGCAACAACTTCATGTCCTTCTCTGACTAAAGAACGCAAAATATCCTCTCCCAAATGTCCAAATGCACCCGCTAATACAACTTTCATTTTAGGCCTCCTCTTACTTTCCTTTTTCCTTGGATCTTTTATCATTAATGATATCCATATGCTCTTCCGTGATCAGTGTCACGCCATTTTCCTTTGCCCATGCAACGCATCCCTTGAGCGCTGTCGGAAGGAAGATACGCGGCACATTGACGAGTCTTGCACAAGCTTCATCGGTAAACTTCACCGTATCATCGATGCGGTCTGCGGCATAACGCACGCTCTCCACCGTCGTCGCGCGGATCGGCAGGAGCTCCGGAATCGCTCTGCGATGCTTCATATACCAGAAGTTCTTGCTGTCACGATACCCATAATCGACCGGAATCGGCGGGAAATCTTTCGCTTTCACACCGTTGATGATCGCATTGTAATACTTCTCCTTCATCAGGATCTTGTCCACGCGCAGGATAAAGGTCGCGCCAAATTTTGAGGTGATGCCATTGAAATCATGATACGGACCCTCATAGCCATCCAACTGACCCGGCGCATCATTTTCCGCGTGATCCAGCTCGCGCATCCACGTGCACTCGATGACCTGGAACGCTTCCGTCACCACCTGCGGGAACTTCTCGTCCGGGTGCTCGCCCTGCATCTGTCCGTCTTCCAGATGGAATTTGCAGTTCTTCATCTTTTCTTCGGTCTTATCTCCCGGCCATCCCAGGCGAACGACCTCTTTGAACGTCTTGCGCTCATCCGTCACGAAATTGATCGCGCATTTGCCCGTACGCAGAATGTTCTGCGCAGTATTGGACGAATTGCGGCAATTTAACAACATCGCATAGTAATCCTTGCCCGCCACATAATAAGGCTGCACCAGGCTGTACGGGCCAAGATTGGTCTTGCCGCTCTCCGCGATCGTGCTCACTAACACCGTCGGCATCGGGAAGAAAAGCGACGTCTGATAAAAGTTATCGACAATTCTTAAGTTCTTAAAACTGCTCATGTTTACCAACTCCTCTTGCTTGTTTTTTCTCTATTCTGATTGCAGTAATTTCTGCAAAATGGGTACCATCATCTCAAACGCTTCCTCACCCTGCTGTGACCTTGCAAGCAGGTTTTCCGCCAAAAATTCCGCCAAATGCGCTTCCTTCCAGCAATCGTGCTTTTTAAGCAGACATTCGATCAATTCTACCAGCTGTCCGATCAGCTGCCGGTGTCTTTCTTTGATGAAAATGACCGCGCCAGCCCCGGCTTTATACTGCTCCCAGGTGTGTGAATATTGCCTGGAAAATGTACGGATCTCCCCCGACATGCGCCGCAGTCCTTCGATCACGTCCGGTGCCTCCTCGGCTGCTTCCTGCATGCGATGCAGGGCGTGGATCCAGTCCTCCAACATCACCGAAGCCACCATCACATCTTTCGATGAAAAATAATTATAGACCGTCCCGGTCGCGATCCCGCTCGCCTTCGCGACGCTGCGCACCGTCAGTGCATCATAGCCTTCCGAAAGCAAGATTTCCTTGGTTTTGGCAAGGATCGTCTCCTTTAATTCCTCAATGATTTTAGGCATTTGCATGCTCTCCCTATTTCTCTTTCAAGCGTTAAATGAACATGTTCATTTAAAATCAGTATAACACCATTTGCAGAAGCTTTCAATCTTATTTCCGCACTCTCTTCTGATAAAAAAGCAAAAATTTTACTAAAATAAATCCTGGTTTTCGTGTATAATCAAGAAAAAAGGACGAAATGCAACGTTATTCATTTTTGAAAAATCTACGAAAAAGGAGGAATGATATGAAGTTACCATTTATTACCTGGGAAATGGCGCCATTCCAAGTAAAAGGGCCGATACAGCCGGCGGTGTATGTCAGAAAAACCTTTGTAACACGCCCCGGGCTGAAACGTGCAACTCTAACCATGACTTCGCTTGGCAACTACATCCCTTTTATCAACGGTGTAAAACCGGGCAATAGCCTCTACACACCCGGTTACACCGAATACTCTGTGCGTCTCCAGTATCAGACTTATGACGTGACAGAGTGGATCCGGGAAGGGAAGAACGCCCTCTGTGTCATGGTAGGTGACGGGTGGTATCGCGGCAGCTGCGGCCCGATGGGAATGCGTGGAACTTACGGTGACATCACCGCCCTGGCAGGACATCTTGTGCTTTCATACGAAGACGGCGCAGAGACCATTAAAACCGATAACAGCTGGCGCTGGACCGATTGTGGCCCTGTTCGCGAGCAGGACATGAAACTTGTGGAGCACTATGACGCCAAGGCAGAAGCCACCTTCGGCGCATACTTAACTCCCGACTATGACGACACTTCTTGGCAGACTTGCGTTCCTTGCAACTATGCAGGCATGCTCGTTCCCTCTGAGGGTGAGATTGTCTGTGCGCACGAAGTCTTTACCCCGCAGGTGCTCCACACGCCAAATGGAGAGACGGTGTTGGATTTTGGCCAGAATCTGGCGGGCTATGTCAGTTTTACGGTAACCGGCAAAGCAGGGCAGACCGCCCGGCTTTATCACGGAGAAGCGCTTGACGAAAATGGCAATTTTACTACCTCCAATCTGGGGGATGATCGGATCCTACGTGCAGGTCAGGAACTCATTTACGAACTGAAGGACGGTACGCAAAGCTATACCCCCTACTTTATGGTCTGCGGGTTCCGCTATGTCAAAGTCGTCGGTTGGCCAGAGACCGTGCTCGCGGAGAATTTCACCGCGACTGCTGTTTATTCCGACCTGCGCATGACAGGAACCTTCACTTGCTCCAACGAAAAAATCAATCGTCTTGTGAAGAATGTAGAATGGTCCTTAAAGAGTAATTTTGTCGACATTCCTACCGATTGCCCTCATCGTGAACGCGCAGGCTGGACCGGCGATATCAACGTGTTCATCGAAACCGCGGATCTTTTGGCGGACACCCGCAAATTCATTTCAAAATGGATGAAAGATCTGCTGCTCACGCAGCGCGCCGATGGTGCTCCCCTTTCGATCGTGCCGAAGGTCTATATGATGACCCGTAAGTCCAATGAAACCACGCCTGGTGCGGCGGGTTGGGCAGACGCTGTGACACAGATTCCTATGCGGCAGTATTTGACTTATGGTGATCAGACGATCCTTGCTGAAAGCTACGAAGGGATGCGCCGTTTTATTGAATACAATGTCAGACGTGCCGCCGAGAGCAAACCCCTGCGCAATCGTTTTCGGAAGGATGGGGACAACCGATATATTCTCGATGCCGGCTATCACTACGGTGAATGGCTCGAACCAGGCTCTTCCAATCTGGTCAATGCAATCAAGCCTTATCTGTCTCCGGATGATGAAGTATCTACCGCCTGGTTCTACTATTCCGCAAAAACACTCTCAGACGCTGCCACAATCCTTGGAAAGGACGAGGATGCCAAGAAATATGGTCAGCTCGCAGAGAAGATCAAACGCGCCTACAATGAACGCTTCCTGAAAAACGGTGATCTGAAGCAGACACGTCAATGCAAATATGTGCGGCCGTTGTATATGGGGCTTGCCGAGGATAAGGTCAAAGCAAAGCTCGCCGCAAAGCTCAACGAGCTTGTCGTTGGAAATGGATATAAGATCGGAACCGGCTTTTTAAGCACGTATCAAATCCTCAACGTATTGACGGACAATGGCTACAACGAGACCGCCTATCGGATGTTGGAAAATGAATCCTGCCCCGGTTGGCTGTATGAAGTGAATCGCGGTGCGACCAGCATCTGGGAGGGATGGGATGCCATCGATCCTGCGACTGGAAAGATCAGAGCAAAGTCACAGAACCACTACTCTCCCGGCGCAGCACTCTCCTGGCTGTGGACGCGCTGCTGCGGAATTCGAGCGCTGGAACCCGGTTACAAAAAGATCGAGGTTGCGCCCCACCCGGGGGGAAGCCTAACCTGGGCAAAGGCCACCTACGACAGCTCATCTGGAAGGATTAGCGCTTCTTGGGAGCGTGGTACAGACGGATTTGTACTGCACGTTGAAATTCCTGAGGACGTAGATGCCACTGTGATCCTGCCGGACGGACGGGTGTTTGAGCATGCCCTCAGCGGCAAATATGCATGAGATATCAGAAAGGAGCATACGACATGGAACGTATGAATATTTCACCAAATATCAAGTTAAAAGACCTGATGAAACTTCCCGAATTCGGTAATACAGGAAAATATATTCTTTTCACCCCCGGTTTTCTTGGCATGATGATGGGCGGAATGACCTTGGCTAAGCAAGAAGCCGCTGGCTGGAACCATGAGAGCATCGAATACGGTCTGTCCCGGCTAAAAGAAGTAGTGCAGGCAGGGCAAGCCTTATACCCGGTCTATACCGAAGCAGAATGTGCAAAGGACAAGCAAAAGAAGGATGTCAATGTCATCTTCTTCCCGAAGACAGAGGATCATGGCAAAAAGCCTTTTCTCATCTTTTGCGCGGGTGGGGCCTATTCCAGTGTCTGCTCGGCGGTAGAGGCTTACCCGGTCATGGCTCGTTTCAATGAGCTTGGCTATGATGCCTTCGCGCTCACTTACCGTGTCGGTGGAAAAGCTCTTCTTCCAAAGCCGATCGATGATCTGGCCGCGGCGTTAAAAATGATTCTCGCAAAAAGCGAGAGCTTTGGCGTAAGCGATGAATACATTGTCGGGGGGGCTTCTGCCGGCGCAAACCTGATTTCCCTTTTTGGCACAGACAATCACGGTTGGAAGACTTACGGCCTTCCCAAACCAAAGGCACTGATCCCCGTTTACACTTTCATCAATCATACCCTGTCTGGCAGCAGCCCCGTCATGAAGTTCTGTTTAAACTGCATGTTCGGGAAAAAACCTTCCCAAGAAAAGCTGGCCGAGTATGATATCGATACTCACATGAGCCAGGATTATCCGCCTTGTTACATCGTCTGCGGCAAGGATGACAGCACGGTTCCACCCGCAAATTCCGAGCTGCTCAAAAAGCGCCTCGACCAACTCTCCATTCCCGCAGTGCTGGAAGCGGGTGAGCATGCCGAGCATGGATTTGGAGACGGACGCGGCACCTCTGTGGAGGGTTGGATGGACCGCGCAGACATCTTTTTTGCTAGCTTGTAATTCATTTGTGATACAAGCAAAAAACGACATGTTTCGGCATGTCGTTTTTCTTTATCTTCGCTTATTGTGATTTCTTAGTCCTCATACAGCTCATAGCTTGCTGGCTCTGCCTCAAAGGTCAGATAATTAAGATCTTTCGTATCGATCTCCGGCACCGTCAGTGCAGGTTTTGCAAGCGGTAGCACATGCCCCGGACGCAGGAAAATGAGCACCTCATTTAGCTCTGCTCTTACAAAATGATCTCCGGCTTCCAGAATCATCTCATCGTAATCATTTACCGAACGGAAGCGAAGCAGCTTCATCCGTTCCGGCAGATACACATATCTGCCCTTGGCATTTTGCGTGTAGACCGGCGCAATCATGATGCTCTCGCCCACGAGAAGCTGGTCTTCCACCTGCATCGCCCGTTCATCGCCTAGGTACGCAAATGCGAGCGGCACAAAATACATTTCATCCCGCAGCGCGGCCTTCATAAACTCCGAATACAGGTACGGAATCAACGCGTAGCGCAGCTGCACGAGATCCCTCATCTCCTTAACGCGCGCAAACTGATAGAGCTCCTGCTCCCGCGACCCAAGTGCGGAATGATTGCGAAACAGTGGCGTAAACATGCTCACCGCCAGCCAGCGCATCATCAGGTCTTCGGTGACATTTTCCCCAAAACCGCCGGTGTCCGAGCCCGTAAAGAGGAAACCACACATGTGAAGCCCCGGCATCTGCTGAAGCACAAGCAAAATGTGGCTCCACCACGAAGAATTGTCTCCGGTCCAGATCCCGCCGTAGCGGTGCGCGCCGATGTACGAGCTGCGCGAGAAGAGCAAGATACGCTCGCCCGGCCGCAGCCTCTCAAAGGCCTCCCCGGCCGCTCTCGTCATGTTAAAACCGTAAAGATTGTGCACCTTGTCGTGGCGAATGCACCCGCCCAGATAATTGTGGTAAAACCTCCGGTAATCCTCCGGATGGTTCGAGATGCGCCCGACCAGGTTCTGCAGCGTGAAAAAGTCATACACGCCAAGATTCTTCCCCTGGTATGCGTTTAACGCCTCCAACACTTCCTGCAAATGTTCCGGCGTGTAGAAGATTGCCGGCTCATTCATATCGTTCCAAAAGCCATCAATTCCTTGATCCAAGAGCACCTGATAAGAAGCCCCAAACCATGCTCTCGCCTTTTCATCCAGAAAATCTGGGAAATGGACATGCCCCGGCCAGACGGCTGCCGTGAACAAACTTCCGTCCTCTTTTGTGACAAAATAGCCACCTTTTACGCCTTCTTCGTAGGTCGGATACCCCTCTTTTACCTTCACGCCCGCATCGATGATCGGGATCAAATGAATCCCCTTCGACTTCATTTCCCCGACAAAGTCTGCAAAGTGCGGGAAGGTCTCTTCGTTGACCGTAAAGTCCTGGAAATCATCCATGTAATCGATGTCAAGGTAGATCATATCGAGCGGAATCCCAAGCTCGCGGTATCTCTCTGCGATCGTTCGCACCTCCTCGGCAGTCCGGTAGCCCCAACGGCTCTGTCCGTAGCCAAACGCCCACTTCGGCGGCAGATAACTGCGCCCGATCAGGCCGCGAAATTCCTTCACAATCTGAAGCGGTGTCTTGCCCTCGAACTGGTAGATCTCCGCGTCCATATCTTCAAAGGAAATCACCAGTTCATCCGCCTTCGTATATCCCACATCAAATGTGATGCAGCCCGGCGTATCGATAAACCAGCCAGCGGCTTCATTTGTATCAAAGACCACAAAGAAATTGTGCGCCCCGTAGAGCGACCTGGTCGTCTCTTGATGATGCGGATCGTCCGCATTGTTGCTCACATAGATCCAGCCGCGCTTATTCATGCCGCGAACGGTCTCTCCAAGCCCATAGACCAGATC
>JAFVAL010000004.1 GCA_017480565.1 Lachnospiraceae bacterium
CTGAGCCAGGATCAAACTCTCATGTTAAAGTTTGTCCGTCAAGATGAAGCTAGCTTCTTCTTGAAGCCTTACTTCTTCTTTCCGTTTACTGTTCCGAATCTTAAGATTCAGGGTTTTCTTAGGTTTTTAAAAAACCTTCGCTAAAATGATTTGAAAAGAACTTTCAAGGTTGTCTCACTGTTCAGTTATCAAGGTTCTTTGTCGCTGTCTCTCGCGACAGCTTCTATAATCTACCACTGAAGATTTGATTTGTCAACAACTATTTTTAAATTTTTTTATCTTTTTCTCTTATAAATGAAAAAGGGAAATTGAAGCCACTTGGACTTACAATCTCCCTCTGCCTGTTACCTAACCACCTGATCGTACAGGGTGCAGCAACATCCTCTGAGTGTTTGCTTGATGCCCTGCAGCTCTTTGTTCATTTCGTAGATCATCCCGATCATGTCATATGCCAGATCTTCAGAGAGCATCGTACATGGTACGTCTTGTTCGATCAATTCTTCCGTTGTCATATGAAGAAGCGAAGATAATGATTCGATATCGAGATCAATGACGTTTTCCATTTCTCGGATGACCTGCAGGCAAACTGTTTTCTTTTCTCCTTTCATATTTCCACCTCCCTTCATTTAATCTATTGTTCTTATTACTAATGCCAATTATAGTCATAATTTTTCTAAAAGATAGTACTTTTTGATATTTTTACAAATTATTTTTGTCTATATATGGTATCTATATAATTATTATATAACTATTAGTGATAGCGCTATCTTCGCTAGTTATATAACGTACATAAAAAACACCTCGAAGCTGTCACTCCAAGGTGTTCTCTCCTATTACATTGCTGGTTTTGGCAGTCCGCTCTGCTCCAGGACTTCTCTGATCCGGTGAACCGGAACGATTTTAAGTTTCTCCTTCACTTCTGCTGCGACTTCATCTAAGTCGTCTACATTTTCCCGTGGGATAAATACTCTCTTGATCCCGGCTCGCTGTGCAGCCATCAGCTTCTCCGGCAGTCCGCCGATCGGCATCACAAATCCTCTTAAAGAGACTTCTCCGGTCATCGCAATCTCCGGGCTGACCGACATGTCATTGACAAGAGACGAGAGCGCGGTTGTCAGCGTGATGCCTGCAGAAGGACCGTCTTTCGGAACCGCGCCTGCAGGGACATGAATGTGCAGATCATTTTTCTCAAATAACTCTGCTTTCTCTGGATACATGCCTTTGACGAGGCTCACGGCAATCTGTACCGATTCCTTCATGACATCCCCGAGCTGTCCTGTGATGACCGTATGGCCTTTCCCTTGGGTAAACATCGTTTCGATAAATAAAATGTCTCCGCCGGCCTGCGTCCATGCAAGTCCCGTCACCACGCCTGGTTTCTTTTCTTCCAAGATCGAATCATGCCGGATCGGTTTCTGGCTTAAGAACTCTTTCAGCCGCTTTTCGCTGATTGTGAGAGACTTCTTCTCTCCCTTTACCAGGCTCACCGCAGCCGCGCGGCAAAGCGTATCGAGGTTCTTCTTCAGTCCACGCACGCCGGATTCCATCGTGTAATCCGAGATGATCGTGCGAATCGCACCTTCCGTGACACGAAGGTTTTGCTGGCGAATCCCCATCGTCTTCATTGCCTTAGGAAGCAAATGTTTCCGCGCAATCTGATACTTTTCATCTGCGGTATAGCCCGGGAACGGGATCACTTCCATACGGTTTAACAGCGGTTCCGGAATCGTATCGAGATTATTTGCTGTGCAGACAAACAAGACATCAGAAAGATCGTACGGCACATTCATATAATGATCCGTGAAGGAATTGTTCTGCTCCGGATCCAGTACTTCCAACAAAGCACTGGATGGATCTCCGCCGTAATCCTTCGCAAGTTTATCCACTTCATCTAAAACCATCACAGGGTTGGAGGTTCCGCTTCGCTTGATGCCCTCCATGATCCTGCCGGGCATTGCACCGATGTATGTCCTTCTATGACCACGAATCTCTGCCTCATCTCTCACACCGCCAAGGCTGACCCTGGAATACGATCTTCCAAGTGCTTTCGCGATGCTCTGGCCGATACTGGTCTTTCCTGTGCCGGGTGGGCCTACAAATAGTAAAATGGATCCGGACTGTGTCTTATTCAGTGCCATGACCGCAAGCTGCTCGATGATTCTCTTCTTCACCTTTTCAAGTCCGAAATGATCTTCATCAAGCACGCGCTCCGCTTCCTTTAAATCCAAGGACTCAAACGGTTCCTTCTTCCAGGAAAGGCTCGTCACAAAATCCAGATAATCATAGAGCAGTCCATACTCATGACTGTCCTTTCCTTCCTGCTTCATACGGTTTAAGACCTTCTCAGCTTCTGCTCGTGCGGTCTCATTCATGCCGCAGGAGGCAATCTTCTGTTCAAACTTGCGCACATCGGAAACATTTTCCGGGTGCATCTCATCCAGTTCTTTCTGAAGAATCTCGATCTGACGCTTGATCGCCTCTTCGCGGTACGCCTTCTCATGCGATTCGTTCTGCTTCGACTCTGCGTCATTGCTGACCTTGTAGATCTCAAGTGTCTGGAACAAGATGTTCTCAAGCTGCTTTAGCCTTTCCTTGACCGAATCCGCCTCAAGAACCTTATACTTCTCTTCCGTGGACACCTGCAGATAATTGGCCATCGCAGCCATCATTTCCCAGATCGTATCCCACTGGAAAATGAATCCGCGAATAAACATGCCGGCCTGCACGTCCAGACTCTGAATGTAGCTTAAAAGCTTATTCTTCATCTGGCGGAAGAACTCTTTCTCGTCCTCTTCGGTACAATCGATCACATCCTCCCGCTTCGTCGCCTCTACGCGAACATATCCCCGCACAAATCCGATCGAATCCACATTGATTCTTTCTTCTATGGAAAGTCCAACATTGCCGTTACGATCCACTTCCGTGATCTTCGCAATCGCACCGATGGGATAAAAATCCTCCTCGGTCAGCTGTTCAAGCGGCTTCTGCTCCTTCTGGACAATCATGGCCACCTTCTCGCCGCGACGGGGCTTTACACCGGCCAGCTCTGTAAAAAAGCTCTCCTGATAATAGTACAACATACCCGGTGCCAGGATTAAATTATAACAAGGTATCGATACCATCTAAATTCCCCCATTCCATCTTGATATTATTAGCACTCTATCTGGTCGAGTGCCAACAATCCATGGATAGAGTATCATAGGGCAAATGCATTTGTCAAGACCCACATACCTTGACCGTAGGATAAAAATCAACTATAGTGAAATGAGAATGCTGCGCATTCATTTGTGAATCTGGAGGGTACCATGCGTGCTTTGATTGCGATGAGCGGCGGTGTCGATTCTTCTGTCGCCGCCAAACAGATAAAAGAAGCCGGTTACGAGTGTATCGGCTGTACGATGAAACTATATGAGAACGAAGATCTTGGGATTTCTTCCGGCAAGACCTGCTGCTCTCTCGATGATATCGCGGATGCCAGAGCTGTCTGTGCAAAGCTTGGCATGCCTTATTATGTCTTTAACTTTACCGAGAATTTCCGCGAAAAGGTGATCGATAAGTTTGTCCGTTGTTACCAGGAAGGTATCACGCCTAACCCTTGCATTGACTGCAACCGTTATCTTAAATGGGATCAGCTATATAACCGCATGAAAGAACTGGACTGTGATTATCTTGTGACCGGCCATTATGCACGGGTGGAGAAAACAGAGAATGGATATATATTAAAGAAAGCAAAGAATCTTGCGAAAGATCAGACCTACGTGCTTTATAACCTGACGCAGGAAGAACTCGCACATCTTCTGCTCCCCTGCGGAGAGCTGGAAGATAAGGAAGAGACCCGGACCCTCGCCAGAGAAGGGGGCTTTCGCAATTCCGAAAAGCCTGACAGCCAGGACATCTGCTTTGTGCCCGACGTGGACTATGCAAGCGTGGTGGAGCGATATTCCGGTAAAAAAAGTGTGCCCGGCAACTTCATCGACACGGAAGGTCATGTGATCGCCGAGCACAAAGGCATCATTCATTATACGATTGGTCAGAGAAAAGGCCTGGGATTATCCTTTACAGAGCCTCACTATGTCACAAAGATTGATCCGGTGGCGAACACCGTCACTCTGGGTCTTTCCGCAGATCTCTTCTCTACGGATGCGGATGCAAATGACATGAACTGGATCAGCGGTATCGTGCCGGATCACCCGGTGCGCTGCAAAGCAAAGATCCGCTACCGTCATGCGGAACAGTGGGCGACCGTCATACCGACAGGCGAGAAAACGGTTCATGTCACATTCGATGAACCCCAGCGGGCCATTACCCCCGGGCAATCCCTCGTTCTCTATGACGGAGACATCTGCCTTGGCGGCGGTGTCTTAATCCGCTCTTAAAACTGAATTTCTTCCCACCAGTCGGAGCTTACTTTGGTAAGCTCCGCTTCTGCTTCATCAAGCTTTTCTTTTAGCATGCACCACTCTTCAAATGTCGTCGCGGCAGAAAGTGCTTCATTCAAATCTTCCACCTTAGATAACGCTGCATGCAGTGGTTCTTCTGCCAGTCTCACCTTCCAGTCCACATAGGCTTCTTCGGTTGTGAGCGGTCTTGTCTCATGCCGCTCGGCCTTCGGGACAGCCTTTAATCCTTCAATCAAAACCTGTTCTTCCGTGTCCCGCAGTGCTTTTAAGTTCTCTTCGCCCTGCTTTTTCCGCTCCAGATAGTGATCATACCCAAATGGATAATACTTCGCCCCTTCTTTCGTGAGAATCAGTAATGCATCCGCCACATGGCTAACCAGGTAGCGGTCATGCGACACGATTAACATCGTTCCTTGATACTGCACAAAGGCAGACTCCAACGTCTCTTTGGCAGGGATATCCATGTGATTGGTCGGCTCATCCAAGATCAGGAAATTTGGCCTTGCACAGAGAATCTCAGCAAGCTTTAATCTGGCCTTTTCTCCACCAGATAAACTGGACACCTTCTGCGCCGCCAGCCTTCCGCCAAACAGATAAGCCGCCAGCTGCTTTCTCGCATCCGCTTCTAACAGTGCCGGGAATCGTTCCATAAAGTATTCAAGCACCGTCTTTTCTGAAGCCAGTTCTGCGCTCTGCTGATCAAAATAACCGGTCTCCACCCGGTTTCCGAGGGTACATTTGCCATCCAGTTTCGGCAGGATGCCTGCAATCGTTTTTAAGAGCGTGCTTTTCCCAACACCGTTTTCTCCGACGATTGCAAGCTTCTGACCCTTGCGAAGCCGCAGAGACAGCTCCATCAAAGGCACATCATAACCGATTTTTAAATGTTCTGCCTCGACCACCCATTTGCCGGAAGATACTGCAGGAACAATCTCGCCCGTAAACAGATGCGCTTCCATCTCCTTTGGCTTCTCGGTTCGCTCCATGCGCTCCAAAATCTTCTTCCTGGATCTCGCAAACGAGGCTTTTCTCGGCTTGTTTTTAAACTTTTCGATCAGTTCTTCGAGCCGCTTTGCTTCCGCTTCATCGCGCTCATAAGCCTTCTTCTGCTGCAGATAATGCTCCTGTTTTTGCTGCCGGTAAGCCGTGTAATTGCCCGCATAGCGCACAAGAGTGTGGTCGGTCACCTCATAGACCACCGCCGCCACACGATCAATAAAGTACCGGTCATGGGAAATGAATACGACCGCCTTCGGATATCGCTTCAGATACTCTTCTAACCACTGCGTTGTCTCCACATCCAGATGATTCGTCGGCTCATCCAAAAGCAGGATGTCCGGCTTCATGAGAAGCAGACGAATCAAGGCAATCTTGGTCTGCTCTCCGCCGGAGAAACTGCCAAGCTTGCGGCTCTTCTCTTCTTTTCTTAATCCAAATCCGGTCAGGAGCGTATCATATTCGGCTTCGTAGGCATATCGGTCTTTGGAAAATGCATCCTCCGCGGGGCAGGCTTCCATCAGGATCTCTTCCACCGTGTGCGAAGCATCCTCCTCCGTCGTCTGTTTCAGATAACCGACGTCCAGTTTCCTTGCTGTCACAATGCCTGGCCCCACACGCTTATCATCCCGGTCCAGGGATATTTCCCCCGCCAGAAGGCGAAACAACGTCGTTTTTCCAGCACCGTTTCTTCCGACAACCGCGATCTTTTCGGTCCCGCGGATGCCAAAATCGATATGAGAAAGGATTTCATTTCCGCCCAAAGAGACGGTACCGTCTGAAATTTCGTATAACATCCTCGTTTCCTTTCGCTTGTTGTCTTAAGTTCATGCTGGCAATTGTCTCTCTTCTTTAGTATACTGTGGATATCAAATCACAAGGAGAAGTCCATCATGAATGTTCAGATTTATCAGTGTCTTGCCGGCGCAAAAGAAGCCCACGGCTTCACGGTCGTCATCGACGTCTTTCGCGCCTTTTCTTTAGAGTGTTTCTTCATGAGTCAGGGAGCTAAAACCGTCCTTCCCGTGGGAAGTGCCGAGCTTGCCTATCAACTCAAAGAACAACATCCGGACTGGCTGCTTGCCGGCGAACGCCACGCAGTTAAGCTTCCGGGCTTTGATTTTGGCAACTCGCCTGCCCAGGTACAAGGGCTTGATTTCACGGGCAAAACCATCATTCATACGACCAGTGCAGGCACCCAGGGCATTGCAAATGCGGTTCACGCGACCGAGATCGTCACTGGCAGCCTCTTAAATGCCGCCGCGATCGCCCGCTATATCAAAAAGCAGAACCCGACGGATGTCTCTTTGGTCTGCATGGGATATGAGTCCGTGGAACCTTCTGATGAAGACACCCTCTGCGCAGAGTACATCCAGTCTCTCCTCTTAGACGATCCGATCCCGATGGACGAGCTAAAACGCAGAGCCGCTGCCATGGAGTTCACGTCAGGGGCCAGATTCTTCCTCCCGGAGCTTCAGCACGCCGCGCCGAAGGAAGACTTTTACCTCTGCACGCAGTTTGACCAGTATGATTTCGTTTTGCGTGTCGATCTGACCGCAGAAGGCTATCACAAGGTCACCCGCATCGACAGTTAAAAATGGATCAGGCTTACTTCTCCTGATCCAACACTGCGATATATCTGCTTAAGCTCTCCGGCATGCTTCTCGCGCCCCGCACATTGGTAACGCCAAATTCACGGAGCACCGGGCGGTTTAGTTCTTCCGGCAGGTAGGCCTTCACCTTTTTTAGAAGCATGATCGGTCTGGAATCCGTACTTCCGTCACAGTGAACGCGAAGCCCGGTTTCCTCGATCCTGCACTGATACAGAATCGCCGAAAACGGCACCCCGATATAGATAAATACCCGGTCACCGACGCGCATATTTTTCTGCATGTGCCAGGTGACCGTTTCATTTGCCGCAAACCAGTCCGGCACGGAAAAATGTGCATAATTGGACGGAATGATCCAGTCCTTTGCATAGGTGCGCTCCGCGCTTTTGCTGTGATCTCCCGCGCTCGTCAGGTCAAAACTCAGATCCAAAAGTGACGTGATGCGATCATTTGGCAATTCCCCGTCAAGGACAATCGTCAGCCAGCTCTTATGGTTCATATGCCAGCCCGGGAAAATGTGCACGCCATCGATCACCGAGCCGCCAAGCACCGGATCACATTTGACATTTAAAATATCGACAATCTCATCGTCAAAGGAACCGAGCTTTGATCGCTCGATCTTCATAAACAGGCCATACCATTTGCGCGTACCCACGTGACGCAGCACCGTGGAGTCCAAATCTCTGGGAAATGGCTGATCCGGCACTGCGTCATAAGTGTGCGTCGCATATGCAATTATTTCTTCTCTTTGCGTCATTCTTTACTGCATTGCAGAAAGCAGAAGGCTTAACAGGTCAGGGCTCTGCTGCTGTTGCTGCTGAACCTGCTGGGTGCCGCCGCCAAGCGCATTGCCAAGAAGGCCGGATAAGAGGCTGCCGCCGAGGCTCTGCTGCTGTTGCTGCTGAACCTGCTGGGTGCCGCCGCCAAGTGCATTGCCAAGAAGGCCGGATAAGAGGCTGCCGCCAAGGCTCTGCTGCTGTTGCTGTTGCTGCTGTGCAGCCGTGTTGGTTGCAGAGAAGAGGCTGGATAAAAGAGCTGGTGCAAGCATCTTAAGAATCATTCCCACGAGCTGAGAAGAAAGTCCGCTGTTGCCTGCAAGGGAGCTTACTACGTTATTCGTATTATTTCCGAAAATGTGTCCGAGAATCTTCTCACCGTCTTCTGTGTCAGCATTGAGAATCTGGTCTGCAACATCAGCCGTATCATCATGCTGAGAGAGTGCAGAAAGCAGGGACTGTGCACCCTCCTGGGAAGATGCGTTGCTGGTCAAAGAACCAAGAAGTTCAGGCATAGCCTGTCCGAGCAGTGCGGTAATCTGATCCGTAGAAGCGCCGCTCTTCTCCGCCAGAGAAGAAACAGCAGAGTCAGATGTGAATTGCTCTGTTAAGAGATTTAAAAGATCCATAGTTATCCTCCATTCATATGAATATATTTAATCAAAGGACTCGATCAGAATCGCCTGTCCTTCTTTGATCTCAATGATTGCGGTATCTTCCGTGATCTCGTTGCTGATCCCCAGGGTATTGCCGGAGGAAAGCACCGCATCCGTAAGCGGATAGAAAACACCTCTTAGGGTAACGCCCTTCGCCTCTCCCATGTAGGGTATCAGGGAAAGGTACTTACCGTACTGCTCCTCTTTCTTTACCACGGTGCGCCCGGAAATGAGCCGAATCCGGTTGTGCGCGTCTACTAGCATTGCACTCACGCCAGCTTCCTTCGCCCGTGCCAGCAGGGAAATGTTGCCGAGCACATGATCAATCCGGCTGCCGGTGGCACCTAATATCACGATCTCATCTGGCTTATAGGAAAGTGCATGATCCAGGGCAACTTCCGTATCTGTTGCATCCTTAATCGGGTTTAATTTTGTCAATGACGTGTCTTTATCGCTCTTATTTTGAATATACTTCTCAAAAAGCCGATCGTCAAGTGAATCAAAGTCCCCAATCAGCTCATCCGGCGAAATTTTCTGCCTAAGAAGCGCTTCTAAGCCCCGATCTGCCGCGATAATTTTATCAAACCGCTCTGCAAGCATCTTAAGAAGTACATCTTCGGAGACCTCCCCGCCGGAGACAATCAAGATTCTTTTTCTCATTTGTCTGCAATGGCCGCCTTGAGTACTGCCACATTTTCTGCGATGTCACCGCGAAAGACCGCAGTACCCGCAACGAAGACATTTGCCCCAGCTTCTGCCAACTTTCCGATCGAGTTTGCATCCACACCGCCGTCCACTTCGATATCAATGTCAAGTCCCAGCGCATCGATCCTCTCTCGCAGGTCACGGATTTTTTGGTAACAGGCAGGGATCAGTTTCTGGCCGCCAAAACCCGGATTGACCGTCATGATCAGCACCATATCAAGGTCAGGCAGCACATAATCAAGTACCGAGAGAGGTGTTGCAGGATTCAAAGCCACGCCTGCCTTTAACCCCATCTCATGAATCACACCGATCGTGCGGTGCAAATGGGTACAAGCCTCCGCATGCACGGTGATGATATCTGCGCCGGCTGCTTTGACCGCTTCCAACAGATGATCCGGGGACTGCACCATCATATGAACGTCAAAAACGAGATCGGAGGTCTTGCGCAGAGACGCAATTACAGGCATACCAAACGAAATGTTCGGCACATAAGCCCCGTCCATCACATCCAGGTGCAGATACTCTGATCCTGCCAGCGCAGCTTTTTCAACGTCATCCCCGAGGTGCGCAAAATCAGCTGCCAAAATCGAGGGTGCAATCTTATAATCCTTATTGCTCATAACCAAGCCTTTCTGTTTAATAAGCTTTTTCTTTCTTTAACACTTCAAACATCTGCTCATAGCTTTCATAGCGTCTTGCAGAGATCAGTCCTTGCGAAAGCGCTTCTTTGACCGCGCATTCCGGCTCTTTTAAGTGAAGACATCCGTCATACCGGCATTTTCCTTCATACGGGGCAAATTCCGGCATGTAAAATCGCATATCTTCCGGCTCAATCCCCGTCACGGTAAATGAACTGAACCCCGGTGTATCAAACAGATACGTGTTCTCGCCCACGCGGAAGAGCTCCGAGTGTCTCGTCGTATGCCGGCCACGCTCGATCTTCTGAGAGATTTCTCCGGTCTGCATCTTGGCCTGCGGTAAGATCGCGTTGATCAGTGTGGACTTTCCAACCCCGGACGGGCCTGCAAGCACCGTTGTCTTTCCCTGAAGCAAGTCTTTGATCTGTTCAATGCCTTCTTCTTTTTTGGCACTGATGAAAAGCACGTGGCAGCCACATTTTTCATAGATATCAGCAAGCTCTTGCTGCTTTTTCTCGGATGCTACATCTTTTTTATTAAAGAGCAGGACACTCTTTACGCCAGCCTTCTCCATCATGACAAGAAAATGATCGAGCAGTGTCAAGTTTGGCGTGGGCTTCGCCGCCGCAAACACCACCATCGCCTGATCCACATTTGCCACAGCGGGTCGTATCAGTTCATTATAACGAGGAAGGATGGCGGTAATCTGGCCCGCCATCCCTTCCTCTTCTTTCGTCTCTATCTCTGCGAAATCGCCCACCAATGGTTTGATTCCCTGCTCACGAAAGACACCACGTGCCTTACATTCAAAGACACCGACGCCCTCAACATCAACATAGTAAAACCCAGCGATTCCTTTGATAATCTTACCTTGCATCAATGCCATGTGATTCTGATTTCTCCTGGCATAGCCTCGTTGTTAAACATTACATAAATGTATGCATCCGAATTCGAATTGCTTGTGATCGGGAAGCTGTAAGGGAAGTCATCATGCGTTAACGTTGCCGAATGGACCGCTTTTTCGATTCCATCTTGCACAAGGATGAAATCAAACGAACCTTCCTCCCCATCTTCCCCGCCTTCAAACGGATTAAATGAGCCAGACACTGAGACTTCCGCACTGTATTCTTTTCTGCCAAGGCTGATCACAAAATCAACCTTGCTGCCTTTTTCCACAGAGGTGTTCTTCGCGGTACCCTGGGAAATGACACGCCCAGCTTCCACGGTGTCACTGTACTCTTTCTCCACAGTTCCTTTTGAAAGGCTGTGATTCTTAAGCTCCGCTTCTGCCTCGCTCTCGGTCATATCCTTAAGATCCGGCACAATTGTCTTGCCCTTACCGGAGCTGACTGTGATTGTCACGGTATCGCCCGGTTTCACAGAGCTTCCACCTTTCGGGCTGGAAGAAATGACCTTGCCCGAATCTACGCTGTCACTCTCCTCGCGGTTAATGACCGCAAGCAGATTATTCTCAGTCAGATATCTGGTCGCATCTTCCTCGCTTAAGCCTGCCAGAGTCCGCAGTGTAATCTCTTCTGGACCGGCACTCACGGTCAGTCGCACAAGATCACCGGGATGTAAAACCTCGCCTGCTGCAGGATCCGATTTCATGACTTGGCCTTGCTCATAAGTATCCGAATACTCATCCTCGGTCTGCTCCACGACAAGACCCATATTTTCCAACGTGATCTTCGCAACCGCATAATCGACGCCAAGAATATTGGACGGTACTACGATCTCTTCCTCGGTTGTGATTTCCTCGGTCGTTGACTCTTCCGTCGTCGTCTCAACCGTAGTCGACTCCGTCGTAGATTCGTCAATCTTCTTTCCGCTGCCGTTAAAAAGACCAATGGTGCGGCTGAGCAAGAACAAGATAATCAATACTAAGATCACGACTGCCGCAATACCACCACCGATCATCAGCTTCTCCACCTTCGGATCTACTTCATCATCTTCCGGATCCAGGGCTTTGACATCCTCATCGTCTGATTTCTTACGTCTGCGGTCACGATCATCGTCGGTCGTCTTTTTCTTTCGATCCTTTAGGGCAATGTCCGCTGCTTCCGCGGTTGTCGCCCCGGAGGCCGTCTTGATATCATTTAACTCCGCCTCCGTGATCACCACCGTAGAGCCATCCTCAGAAGGACCGCCGGGCTTTACAAAATCGCCGTTTGGCGTCCTGACCGCACGCTTTAAATCCGCAATCAGCTCGGCTACATTTGCATAACGGCGCTCGGGTTTTTTCTGCATGCATTTCTGCACGATCTTCTCGATACTATCCGGAATCGTCGGATCGATCTCGTGAAGCGGCTCCGCCTCCTGCTGGATGTGCTGGAGCGCAACATTGACTGTACTGTCGCCCGTAAAAGGCACATGACCGCAGAGCATCTCATACATCGTCACACCGAGAGAATAGATATCACTCTTCTCATCGCTGTAGCCACCTCTGGCCTGCTCTGGGGAAATGTAATGAACCGAACCAACCGCATTGCTCGTGATCGTATTGCTGGTCACCGCCTTCGCGATACCGAAATCCGTCACTTTCGCAAGTCCGTCTTTTGATAAAATGATATTCTGCGGCTTGATATCGCGGTGCACGATCCGGTTCTGGTGCGCGACTTCCAGTCCCTGCGCAATCTGGATCGAGATTCCGACCGTCTCACGCACGGACAGCTTGCCTTTTGCCTGAATAAAGTCTTTTAACGTGATGCCCTCGACGAGCTCCATCACGATAAAATAAAGTCCATTCTCTTCCGATACATCGTAAACACTGACGATATTGGCGTGGGTCAGACCGGCCGCAGCCTGCGCTTCCGCCCCAAACTTCCGAACGAAGTTCTGGTCCTTCGAGAACTCTTCTTTTAAAACTTTGATCGCCACGTTGCGGTTGAGGCGGTGGTCGAGTGCCTTATAGACATCTGCCATACCGCCCGCGCCGATCCTGGCGAGGATCTCATATCGTCCGATCAAATAGGTTCCTGGTTTTAAGATCATCTGTACGCAACTCCCTCACTCATAGTCTAACAAGAACGATGCCGATATTGTCTTTTCCCCCATTGCGGTTTGCCGCCTTTATAAGCTCCTTTGTCGTACGGCTGATCAGATCTCCGTTATCACGGATGATCTGCATGATATCGTCATCTTCTACCATATTAGTGAGTCCGTCCGAGCAAAGAAGTACCAGATCTCCCTCTGCGACGTCCACTTCAAAATAATCTACTTCCACATCTTCCCCAGCGCCAAGCGCTCTGGTGATGACATTCTTATTCGGGTGATTGCGGGCATCCTCTCGTTTGATTTCGCCCGTGCGAACCATCATCTCCACCAGAGAATGATCCTCCGTGATTTGCTTCATCACGCAAGGCCCAGTCAGATCGTGCGCCACCTTCGGATGCAGGACATACAGCCTGGAATCGCCGACGTTGGCCACATACATCGTGCCATCATAGATCGTGCCAAGCACCATGGTCGTACCGGCGCCTGCCAGATCCGGATGACTCCTCGTCTGCTCGTAGAGCTTTTTGTTCGCTTTTTTGATACATTTATCAATGATGGTAACCGGCTCGTGTTCCCGCTCTCTCTCCGCCAGATCTACGAAGGTTTCCACGCAAAAACGCGAAGCATAATCTCCGGCACGGTGTCCGCCCATGCCGTCAGCCACAATAAAGAGATTCGGCAGATTGCCGACTTCATTCTCTTCGCAAAAGACATAATCCTGGTTCATCGTACGTCTCCGTCCGATATCTGTCATGGAAAATGACTTCATGTGGATCCCTCCTTTTCTGTCTCAAGATAGCGTCTGCGAAGCTGCCCGCAGGCCGCATCGATATCCGCTCCCAATCTCCTTCTTATAGTAGCATTGATATGGTTTTTTTCAAGTAAAAATTGAAAATGTGCTGCATCCGGCCCTTCTGTCGCCTCAAAAGATCGCTCTTTGATCGGATTGACAGGAATCAGATTGACATGACAGTTAAGGCCTCTTAAGACACCCGCCAGCTCTTTGGCATCCTGCGCACTGTCATTTTGCCCCTTCACCAGGCTGTACTCAAATGTGATCCGCCGCCCCGTCATCTCTTCGTAGTAACGACACGCTTCGATGATTTCGGCAATCGTGTACTTGTTTGCCACCGGCATCAGTGCCTTACGCTTTTCATCGTTCGGTGCATGTAGCGAAATGGCCAGTGTGATCTGCAGTTTTTCCTTTGCCAGATCCCGAATTCTCTCTACAAGGCCACAGGTAGAGGCAGTGATATTTCTCTGACTCAGATTCTGACCGTTTTCATCCGAAAGCATCCGGACGAACTTCAAAAAGTTGTCATAGTTATCAAGCGGCTCTCCGCTCCCCATGACAACCACGTGGGACACCCGTTCTCCGGTCATCCGTTCAATCTCATAGATCTGCGAGAGCATCTCCCCGGTCTCCAGATTGCGTTCCAGCCCGCCAATCGTCGAGGCACAAAACCGGCACCCCATCCGACAGCCGACCTGTGACGAGATGCAGACTGAATTCCCGTAATGATACTTCATCAAGACACTCTCGATCACTGCACCGTCATACAGCTTGAACAAAAACTTCTTCGTTCCGTCTAGCTTCGAAGACAGACAATCCACCGTCGTCACCGGGCGCACCACATATGCAGTTTTTAACTTCTCCCGCAGCGAAGCCGGGAGGTTTGTCATCTCATCGACCTCACACACCAGCTTCTGATGCAGCCATTCATAGATCTGTTTCGCGCGAAACGGCTTCTCCCCCAGAGAGACCATGAGCGCCTTTAATTCTTCCAGATCAAACGATTGCAGTATTGTCTGTTCCATTTCTCTATTGCCGAATCAGTTTCGCATAAAAGAACCCATCCCTGGTTTCGTCAGGGTAGCTCTGTCTGATTTCCTCTGCCGCAAATGGATACCCTTCGGTGATCCATGTCACATTATCTTCGTTTTCTTCTTTGGTGATCGTGCACGTGGAATAAAGCAAAACGCCACCCGGCCGCACATAGGTCACCGCTGTCAATAAAATCTCTCTCTGTAATGCCTGAAGCGCTTTGATACTCTCCGGCGATGTGTGATACTTGATGTCATTTTTCCTACGGATCACCCCAAGCCCGGAACAAGGCACATCACAGAGAACCACATCTGCCTTTTCCCGCCAGTCTTCATCGATGACACGCGCATCCCAGACCTTCGGGGTAATCTCCATAAGCCCGGTGCGGGAAATATTTTCGCAAATCTTTTCTACTTTATCATCCGAAAGATCTCTTGCCGACACCTGACAGCAATGCCCATCTTCATCCTTCGATAAAAGCACCGCACTCATCGCCTTGCCACCCGGTGCACTACATAGATCCATCACAACGTCGGAAGCATGAATCCCGGCTGCCTTGATCGCAAGCAGTGAGCTTAAATCCTGAACATAACACTCGCCTCGAGAAAACGCCGGAACCGCGTCCAGATAATCATATCCTTCGATCACGCCCGCAAAAGGCACTTCGTCATCCTTCTGCCAGCTGATACCTTGCGACTTCATTTCTTCTGCAAACGCCTGCGGCGTCACTTTCTTTGTATTGATGACCACATGCGTCTTTGCGGCACCGATACTCGCCCGTAAGATCTCTTCGGTCTTCTCTTCACCAAGCCAGTCTCTCCAGTAAGAAACCAGCCATTCTGGCGTCGAGTAGACGACGCTCAGGTACTTTGTAATATCTACTTCTCGCTTCGGAAGTGCGATCTGGTCCTTCTCCCTTGCGATCGTACGAAGTACACCGTTTACAAATCCTTTGAGCCCGGAGAAGCCTTTTGCGATCGCAAGATTTACCGATTCGTTGCAAGCTGCCCGGTCCGCGACCCCTTCCATCTTCAGGATCTGATAGGTTCCCATCCGAAGGATTGTGCGGATCTGCGGCTTCATTTTCCCGGTTTTGATCTTAGAATAAAGATCGATCACATAATCCAGATAAATGCAATCCTCGACACATCCTTCACAGAGTCTTGCTAGAAAGGCGCGCTCCCTCTTATCCAGATACTGGTATTTGCGAAGCATCGCGTCCAGTTCCGGACGCAAGAAGGCACCATTTTCCCAAACTTTGAATAAAACATCATACGCCATCTGGCGCAGACCTTTATCTGCTCCCACTTATCTTCTCCTTCTGCCCCCGTTTAAGATCGCGAGGAAGCGAAGAAGCTGGAACAGAGAGGTAATCACGGCTGCCACATAGGTAAATGCTGCAGAGCGAAGCACCTTTCTTGCACCGGTCATCTCTTCTTCTGCCAACACGCCACACTGGGTCAGCATCATAAGACCACGTCTTGACGCGTCAAACTCCACCGGCAGTGTCACCACCTGAAAGGCTAACGCAGCCATAAAACAGATGATGCCGATTTTAATCAGGCCGGTGATGTTTAAAAACAGGCCCAACATGAACAAAATCCACGACGCCTTGGAACCGATATTGGCCACCGGCACCATCGCGGTGCGCAGACGAAGCGGCCCGTATCCGACCGCATCCTGCACGGCATGGCCACACTCATGTGCTGCGACCGCCACCGCTGATACCGAAGTCGAACCATAAACCGAATCCGACAAATTCAGCGTCTTATTGGAGGAATTATAATTGTCTGTCAGCGACCCCGATGTGTGCACGATCGTCACATCATAGATGCCATTCATTTGCAAAAACCGATGTGCGGCCTCCGCACCGGAGATCCCGGAACTTGCACCCACCTGAGAATACTGTTTAAACGCCTTCGTCACTGCCCACTGTGCGATCATCGCGATGACCATTGCAACTAGCACCAGAAGGTAGCTCGAATTCACCCCATAACCATAGCCATACGAATAATACATGATCATTCCGCCTTTCTGAAAATCAGTTCAGCAGATCCCCCACACGCACCGTGGTACCCCGAAGGAATGCCCCGGCATCCATGCGTTTTTTCCCCTCCAATTGTAACTCTAAGATCTTAAGACCTCCGTCTCCGGTCTGCACGGTAAAACTATCTTTGTCCACAGCCACAACCGTTCCCGGCAGAGCGTCCGTATCTTCTTTGCAAATGTCTGCGCTCCAGAACTTTACGGTCTTATTTCCAAAACTTGCATACGCGGTCGGCCAGGGATTGCACCCGCGAATCAATCGCTCAATCTCTGCCGCAGACTTTGTAAAATCGATTTTGCCCGTCTCTTTCTTTAACATGCTGGCATAGGTCGATTCCGCATCGTTCTGCGGGGTACGCACTGCGTTTCCTTCTTCCACGTCCTTTAGTGTCCGAACGAGAAGATCAGCACCCAATACCTTGATCTTGTCAAATAAACTGCCGCCCGTCTCGTCTTTCTCCAGTGCGATCTCTTCTTTTGCAATCATATCACCGGTGTCGAGGCCTTCGGCCATATACATGATCGTAACGCCGCTCTTTTCCTCACCGTTGATCACCGCCCACTGAATTGGCGCGGCACCGCGGTACTTCGGAAGTAAGGAACCATGGACATTCAGACATCCGTAGGGAGGAATGTCAAGCACGTCTTTTGGCAGAATCTGCCCAAACGCGGCAACGACGATCACATCTGGATGCCAAGAAGCAATCTTTTCTGTGCACTCCGGGTGACCTTTGAGCCGCTGCGGCTGAAACACCTCGATCTCATGGGCAAGTGCACACTCCTTGACCGGCGAAAAACTCACCTGTCCACCGCGCCCCCTTGCCTTATCCGGCTGTGTCACCACACCGACCACCTCGTGGCCCGCTTCGATCAGTTTCTCAAGAGAAGGCACCGCAAAATCCGGTGTCCCCATAAAAACAACTCTCATGCGTTATTCCTCTTCTTCACCGTCTGCGACTTCCACGCTGCGAAGCGGTCCCTGTGCAATCTCTGTATACAGATGACCGTCCAGATGGTCAATCTCATGGCAAAGTGCTCTGGCAAGCAGCTCGCGGCCTTCCACCGTAAACTCTTTTAACTGCTCGTCATAAGCACGCACTTTCACATAGTTCGGGCGTGTCACGGTACCAAACTTGTTCGGCACGCTCAGGCACCCTTCATCACCGGTCTGTTCTCCGTCAGTCTCGACGATCACCGGATTGATCAGTATGATCGGTTCCTCCCCTTCCGGGCTGACATCGATCACAACGATGCGCTTTAAAATACCCACCTGCGGTGCCGCAAGGCCGACACCATTTGCCTGATACATCGTCTCAAGCATATCGTCGATGAGCTGACGAGTTCTCGGCGTCACTTCCTTTACTTCTTTGCACTTCTTATTCAGGATGGGATCTCCCTCGACACGAATCGTACGTAAAGCCATTTTCCTTTATACTCCTTATCAATAAACCACGGTCGGATTCAAATCAAAACTGATTCTGACATCCTGCCATGCATTTTCTTCCTTCACAAGTTCCTCCAGTTCCCGGCGAAGCTTTAACAGGCCGCCGTCCCCCGGATGCTTAATATATAATACCTGTCGGTAAATGTCCTTGAGCTTCCCATAAGCCCCTTTCGTCGGGCCTAAGAGCTGATACACCTCACCGTAATCACGCTTGATTCTCGCGGCAAGTCCGGCCGCAAACCGTTCCGTCCGCTTCTCATCCTCGCCGGTCATCAAAACCGCCATCAGACTGCCGCTCGGCGGATAATGCATCCGATTGCGAAATGCGATCTCCTGCGCAAAAAAGCTCTCATAATCGTGGTTTGCCGCCGCGACGAGGCTGTAATGCTCCGGATGGTAGGTCTGAATGACCGCCTCCCCAGGAGTCCGCCCTCTTCCGGCACGCCCTGCCGCCTGGCAGACCAGCTGGAACGTGCGCTCTGCACTGCGGTAATCCTCCCCGTTTAACGAAAGATCCGCAGCCAGAATTCCCACGAGTGTCACGTCCGGGAAATCATGCCCTTTCACGATCATCTGCGTTCCGATTAAAATGTCCGCCTCTTTCTTAGCAAATGCTTCCAGAATCTTTCGGTGTCCTTCTTTGCCTGACGTCGTATCCAGATCCATGCGAAGCACCCTGGCGTCCGGAAACTCCTTCTTCGTCAGCTCTTCCGCCTTTTCAGTTCCCAAGCCAAACACGCCGAGATATTCCGAGCCGCAGGAAGGACATTTCTCCGGCATTCGCTCGTGATAACCACAGTAATGGCATTCTAACGTCATGCCGGCTCTGCCGTGATAATGTGCCTTTAACGACACGTCACAGTGCGGGCAACGTATCACATGGCCACAGCTGCGGCACGAAACGAAGCCTGCAAAGCCTCTGCGGTTTAGGAACAACATGATCTGTTGTCCCTTGCTCAGACGGTCGTTCATCAGATCTTTTAACTTCCTTGAGAAGATGGAACGGTTTCTCGCCCTTAGTTCCTCTCGCATATCCACCGTATGCACCACGGGAAGCGCACCGCCACCGGCTCTATGCGGCAGCTGGTATAACACATAATCCCCGGTCTGGGTCTTTGCATAGCTCTCCACGGAAGGCGTGGCAGACCCTAACACCAGTGCAGCCCCGCACATTCCAGCTCTTACCTCCGCGGTCTCCACCGCGTGGTATTTCGGAGGATTCTCGCTTTTATAGCTGTTTTCATGCTCCTCATCGATCAGTATAAGACGAAGATTTGAAAACGGTGTGAACAAAGCAGATCTTGGCCCGATCATCACATCAAGCTCTCCTGCCTTTGCCCTCTCATACTGATCAAAGCGTTCGCCCTTTGACATTCTGGAATGAATCACCGAGACCCGGTCGCCAAAATGTGCTCGAAACCGGCTCACGGTCTGATACGTCAGGGCGATCTCCGGGATGAGGCAAATGGCTTGGCCTCCCTGCGCGATGACCGCGTGAATCAGGTCTAAGTAAACCTCGGTCTTGCCGCTGCCGGTAATCCCGTGAATTAGGCTGGGCCTTAAGTCTCCTGCGGCAATTCTAGTCTGGATATCTTCTGAAATCTCTTTCTGCGAAGGAGTAAGCGTCACAACGCCGGAGGAGAGATCACTGATCGACATCCCGCGGATCAAACGGTCTTCCTTCATCGCGATGAGTCCCTGCGCCATCAGTGCTCGAATCACCGCAGCAGTGCCTTTTAACTCTCCGGTCACATACGAATACGGCAGTTCTCCTTGTTCTAACAGTGCTCCCAAGATCCTCGCCCTCGCATGATTGCTTTTGCGTTCATTTTCCACAAAGGCCTCTTCGATCACAGCACGTTCCGTCGCAGGCACAATTGTGCGCTCGGTCTTCTTCTGCACCTCTTCCCGCACTGGAATGACCGTGCGAAGCGCATCGTTCATCGTCCCGCCGTAGCGTCTGTGCATCCACCAGGCAAGCCGGATTAACTGCGACTCAATCGGGATGCTTCCCTTCGAAAGTCCTAAGATCTCTTTGCACTTTTCCGGTGCAAATTCCGGCACTTCCGTCAGTTCTACCACATAGCCCTTCCTGACGGTATCACCGCGCCCGAAAGGAATGTCCACAAGAGCCCCCACGCCGATCTCCGCTACCAGCGCGTCCGGAATCCGATATTCAAATGTACGATCCAGGTTAGCGTGGGAGATATCGACAATCACTCTCGCAAACATTATATCAGGCCTTTCTTACAAATCTGTTACGCTTACGTGAAGCTTTTTACAACTTCCTCCATAGCCATACCGCGGGATCCCTTGACCAGGACACCGTAGCCTCTTAAGTCTTTTTCTTTCAAAAATGCAATCGCACCTTGCTTATCTTCAAAGGAATGGATCTCCAGATCTCTTCCTTCTTCTAAGTTCTCTCTCGCACCTTTTGCGATACACGATCCGCCGTGTCCGACTGTCACCAAAAGATCCAGACTCGTTTCTTTCGCAATAAACGCGCCAACTTCTTCGTGGAGCGCATCCGACTGCTCTCCAAGCTCCAGCACATCTGCCAAAACCGCGGCGGTCTTTGTACAATCAGACAACGAAGTCACCATCTTAAGTCCCGACTTCATCGAATCCGGGCTTGCATTATACGTATCGTCGATCAGCTTCATCCCATTTACCTGATGAATCTGTCCGCGCATACGAAATGCCTCGTAACCGCCGACCCCTGCTGCCGCGTCTTCCATCGAGATGCCAACCGCCTCCGCCACTGCAATCGCCGCGAGCGCATTGTTGACATTGTGCGCGCCTAGGACATGTAACTGCACCGGCACCGAACCATTTGGCCCGACACAGACGAAGGACGTCCGATCATCTTCATTGACAATCTGTTCTGCAAAATAATCTGCCGGCAGATTCTGCCCATAGGTGACGATCTTGATCTTTGGCAGGATCTCTTTCGTCTTCTCGTCCAGATCGATCTCTTCCCAGTGCTCTGCGATCTCGCGAAGCAGCGGATCATCACCGCAGACGAAAAGAACCGATCCCTCTGAGAACGAGTCGACGATATTCGCCTTCTCCTTGCGGATGTTCTCTCTGGTCTTTAACTGGGCAATATGCGACACGCCGATGTTGGTCATCACCCCGTATTTCGGCTTGGCAATCACAGAGAGCTTCTCCATCTCGCCTCGCTCACTGATACCCATCTCAATGACTGCCGCAGAGTGCTCTGAAGTGATTCCCAGCACCGTCACCGGCAGACCTACCAGGCTGTTAAAATTGCCGGGCGTCTTTCTCACGTGAAACTTCGCAGAAAGCGCTGCACTGACCATCTCTTTGGTGGTTGTCTTGCCGACACTGCCCGTCACACCGACGACCGGAATCTCAAACCGATCCCGGTACCAGCTGCCAAGCTTCTGCAGAGCATCCTCGGTATTATCTACCCCGATGATCGTCCCTTCCCCGGTGTAAGTGCTTCCATCCGGCAAGGTCAGCCCATGCGAGGAAAATGAACACGCTGCGCCTTTTGCAAACACATCCGGGATAAACTTGTGCGCATCCACTCTCTCTCCAATGATCGGGACAAACAGATCCCCCGGCTTCGCCTCTCTGGAATCAATGCAGATATCCAAAACCTCTGCCTCTTCCTTCCCTTGTAAGATCACGCCGCCAACCGCTTCTGCGATTTCCTTCGCCAACAATCTCTCCATGCTAACTCGTCACCTCAAATTCGTTTCTCAAAAAACTCTTTATCTACTGCGAACGCCCCGGCAAGATCGCTTGCCGAGGCATTAGATTGACTGATTCAATTATTTTACCCGGTTTGTAATACTGCCGATGCCTTCGATCTCGCAAGTAACTACATCACCAGGCTGTAAGAAGCAAGGCGGTATCATGCCCATGCCAACGCCTGCCGGGGTGCCCGTCGCAATGATCGTGCCCGCCTCCAGTGTCATTCCCTGGGAGAGCTCGCAGATCACAAACGGAATATCGTTGATTAAAAGCCCTGTATTCGAGTTCTGTCTCAGCTCACCGTTCACATAGGCGCGGATGCCAAGCTTCGGTGGTCTGGTAAACTCATCCGCCGTCACGATGCAAGGCCCCATCGGGGTGAACGTATCCAGACTCTTGCCGAAATACCACTGCTTATGCAGGGTTTGCACCCCTCTCGCGGTCACATCGTTGATCACGGTATAGCCGAAAATGTGATCCCACACCTCTTCCGGCTTCACGTTCTTGCAGTCCTTGGAAAGGATCACGCCGAGCTCCGACTCATAATCGAGCTTCGTCACCAGACCCGGATGGGAATCGATCTCACCGCCGTCAGGCACTGCCTCGTTGACACGTTTTGCGAAATAAATCGCGACCGGTTTTTCCCGCCCGAAAGCTTCTTCGTGAAATCTCGCAGCTTCCTCGGCATGCGCCGCATAGTTGATGCCAAGACATACAATGTCCTGCTTCGGCCGCGGAATTGGCGCATACTTTACGGTCTCAGAAAATAAAACCGCTTCCTCGCTACCGGTCTCAAGAAGCTTTATAAGCGAAGCCTTCTCTTCGGCCGTCAGCCCGCACACTAGGTCATTCATCGTCTGATAGGAAAGCCCTGCCGCGCGTACAGGAATCACTTCTTCCCCGCGCAGCACACCGACAAGCACCTCTCCCCGGTATCCATACGTAACTAACTTCATAGTACTGCCTTTCAGGTCTTATTTATCGAAATTACCAAACTCAGATAGCGGCCAGATTCTGACAAATGCTTTTCCGGCGATCTGGTTTTTGTGAACCACACCCACCTGCTCATAACGGCTGTCGAAACTGATCTCACGGTTATCTCCGAGCAGGAAATACTCATTTTCCCCGAGTGAGATCGGTTCCGCGGCAATGCCGGCAAATGTCATCGGATCCTTTCCATAGTCCTCATCGAGTTCCTGCCCGTCGATGTAAATGGTATCGCCGACAATCTGAATCGTCTCCCCGGGCATACCGATGATTCTCTTGATGTAATACTCGTTGGAAGCATCCTTGCCAAACGGGTAGAACACAACCACATCAAAGCGCTCATACTCTTTAAAATGAGGCGTCAGCTTATCGACCATCAACTGGTCACCGCTGATCAGGGTTTCATTCATTGAATCACCGTTGACAATCGTCCTCTGCATAATAAAGTTCGGAATGATCACCAGGCAAGCCAAGAAAACAGCGGCAAGAATGATAATCTCGCGGACAATGCCTCTGCCGCCGCTCTTCTTCTCATCCTCTTCAAGGTCTTCTTCGGCCTCTTCCTCTTTTGCCTTCTTCGCTTTCTTCTTCTTTTCTTTTGTCTCTTTCTTCTTTCGCTCTTTGACGAAGGTTCTCTCTTCGTCCTCCTCGTAAGCGTCTTCCTCCTCCACGGATTCTTCGGTCTTAACTTCCTTCTCAGACACAACCGCTTCCTCCGCTTCCGCTTTTTCCGCTAATGGGGCCTGCAAATCATCGTTTCTATTCTCTTCCAGATGATCGTCAAGCTTATCGGAAATCTTCTCGGAGATCTCTTCTACACTGACCGTACTGACCTTCGGAATGCGAAGCATGAAGTTCTTCTTTTCCTGTTCACTGCGAATATCATCCACAGAAAACTCCTCGAACACATCGTAGAAATCAGGAACTTCAATCTCTTCCTCTTCGTCTTCGATCTCTTCCTCGACTTCTTCTTCGTCTTCGATTTCTTCTTCTGCCTTATCCTCGTCTTCTGATTCTGCCTCTTCTACAGGTTCTTCCTCGACTTCGGACGCTTCCTCGGTGACTGCCTTTTCCTCGAGCTCTTCTTCGATCTCTTCCACTTCCTTGGCAATCTCCGCCTCGATCTCCTTCTCGATCTTTTCAGCAGCGGCCTCTTCAGTCTTCTCCTCAGAGGTCTCTTCTACCTTCTCTTCGGAAGCTACACTCGCCTCAGACACCGGCGTAAAGATCTTGGTGTTCCCGGAGGTATCCTCTTTTTCTGCCTCTTTCTTTACGGCTTTATTCTCCTTCGGCTTTTCGGCAGGCTGCCCCTGCACCTGTCCTTCGTCCTTTGGCTCTTCCCTGGTCGAAACCGCGATGTTTCTGCTCGCGAGAATCTCCGCAATACTGACATTTTTCGCCATGGCTATCTCCCAACTGCTATTTCATGAAAATGAAAGGATACCGTCCCCAAACAGGCAGACGGCATCTGCAAATCACTCTTATTCTTCTTCTGCGGTCTGCTCGTCGTTCACGATGCTGATCTGAGAGTTGTAAAGCTCAGAAATGGCAGCAGAAAGCGGTTTGTTCACGTCCGCATCCACAAGCGGCTCGCTCCCGTCAATGATCTGTCTTGCACGCTTTGCGGTAGCAAGCACGATCGCATAACGGCTGTTGACGACAGGCTCCTCACCGGGCTCTACGTCTGCGTTAACCACCTTCATCAGTTCCACATAAGACGGATGCATCATCATTGATTTGTTCCTCCCAATCTATAATCTAATAATCCTCGCTTGATCTCTTCAATCAGTTCCTGGTTGAACCTGTTCTTTACCTCGAACGGAATCCGCATATAGTCATCATGAATCATGCGGTTTAAATCCTCTGCACACGTTGCAAGATCATCATTGATTAAAAGCACATCGTAGGCATCGATCATCTTCGCCTCATCGGTTGCCCGGTGCAGTCTTCTTGCGATCTCTTCCATCGTCTCTGTACCGCGTCCCACAAGTCTGCGCTTTAACTCTTCTGCAGAAGGCGGTGTGACAAAGACCAAAAGCGCGTCCGGAAACTGTTCCTTCACCTGCATAGCGCCCTGCACCTCAATCTCTAAGAGCACGTTGCGTCCGGCTGCAAGCCTGTCCTTTACGTATTGCTTCGGCGTTCCGTAATAGTTGCCGACAAACTGCGCGTATTCAATGAATTCACCGTTTTCAATCATACGCTCAAAGGCATCCCTTGTCAAAAAGAAATACTCTCTGCCATGTTCTTCCCCCTCACGCGGCTTTCTCGTCGTCGCAGAGATCGATAGATCATAGTCGTAATGCGAAAGCAGATAATTCATAAGCGTGCCTTTGCCAGACCCTGAAAAGCCTGAAACAACGGCTAAGACTCCGGTTTTTTCCTCATTCATCATGATTCCCTCATACCCCTTTATTCGATGTTCTGAATCTGTTCCCGGATTTTCTCAATCTCTGTTTTTAAATCAATCGCACGATCTGTAATCTCAAGATCGCTGGACTTTGAAAGCGTCGTGTTCGCTTCCCGGTTCATCTCCTGCGCGATGAAATCAAGCTTCCTGCCGATGCTCTCGCCAGAAGAAAGCGTCTCCTTCATGTTCGCCACATGGCTGCGCAGTCTGACCGTCTCCTCATCCACGCAGATCTTATCTGCAAAGATCGTGATCTCGGTCGCAAGAACGCTCTGATCGATCTTCGTATCTCCCAACAGTTCTTCGACCTTTTGTGTCAGCTTCGCCCGGTATTCATCCACCACCTGCGGCGAGCGCTCCTCGATGAAATCCACATAAGAAAGCACCAGATCGAGCTTCTCAAAAAGATCCTTCTTTAAGTTCTCACCCTCGGCGATTCTAGTCTCCACACACTTCTGTGCGGCCTTCTCGATGCAATCCGACAGATCCTGCCAGAGCGCATCATCATCGATCGTCTGCTCTTCCAGTGTAATGACATCGGTACACTTAGCCAGTGCCGTCACCGTCACATCGTAAGAAATTCCGAAATCTCTCTCCATCTGGCCAAATGCCTTCAGATAGTCGGATGCGACGTCTTTGTTGTACTTGACACTGACCTTATTCTCAGAATAATCCTCGTAAGTGATAAAGACATCGACCTTGCCGCGCTGGATATATTTCTTCAGCAGTGCGCGGATCCCTGCCTCAAAGTAGCCCAATTTCTTGGACATCTTAATGGAAAGATCCAGGTAGCGGTGATTGACCGCCTTGATCTCCACCGTGATCTTTCTCGCCTCCGATACAGACTCATAACGTCCGAAACCGGTCATGCTCTTTAACATATGCAATTCTCCATTTCTCATGGGCAGATCTGCTGGATACCCCTCCCGGCCAAACTATGCCCATATATCATAGAGTATACTAAAAACAGGCTAAAAGGTCAAATGGATTCTCTTTCGTTTCGAAAAGATACAGTGCCCTTTTGCGCCAAGATTTCTTAAGATTTCCTCTGTCCGGTCATATTCCTGTGCAAGATGTTCCGGCACGTGCGCGTCTGAACCGATCGTAAGATTCTTGCCGCCCAGATCAAAGTAACGCTGAATCACCTCCGGCAGCGGATGCGGCCCATTTGCATCGTAGCGATAGGCATTCGTGTTGATTTCCAGGCATATGTCATGGCAAATGATCTCGCGAAGGATCGCATCGATCTCCTCTTTAAAGTCTCCGCTCGCATACGCGGCCGGGCCGCCCGGAATATACCTGCTGATATAGTCTAAGTGTCCCAGCGTATCAAGCTTCGGAAATGCCTCGATGTTTCGCGCCATTTCTTGATACCACTGGCGGATACGATCTTTCGGATCATACCCTTCCCAGAACGCTGCATAATAAGGGTCTTTGTGATCTAAGAGATGCTGCGAACCGATGACAAAGTCAAACGGATAGTTTTTAAGCAGCTTCTCCCCTTCGTTTCGCATATCTTCGGAAAGTCCTAATTCGACACCGCGCAGAATCTGAATCTGTGCACCATAGGCAAGCTGCATCTGGTCAATCTTTTTGTGATATGCCTCCGGATCAAAGACAAATGTCATGCCATCCGTCTCCGGATAATGATAGTCCATATGCTCCGTAAAACAGATCGCCTCAAGCCCCTTGTCGATCGCGGCCTCGATCATTTGCTCCATCGGGGTGTCGCTATCCGAGGAAAATGAGGTGTGTACATGAAAATCTGTGCGAATCATTTCTCTCCCTTCACTTCCTTTAGCAGATCGATCTTTGGCTCTGCGATGAGCGAATAATTGGTGTAATAAACCACAAATCCAGGCTTTGCACCATTCGGCTTTTTCACATGCTTTTTCTGGATATAATCAATCTCGACCTTCGGTGCCTGACGACCCTTCGAGTAGTAAGCTGCCAGCGCGCCGGCCTCTTCAAAGACACGGTCCGGCATCTCTGTACCTTCCGGATTTTTCACCAGCACATGAGAACCCGCCATCCCTTTGGCATGGAACCACCAGTCATTTGGCGCAGCCTTTTGGAAGGTCAATTCATCGTTCTGATAATTATTTTTTCCGACATATATGTCATACCCGTCGGAGGAAATGTAATGGAACGGCTTACTGCTGACGCGCTCCCGCTTTCCCTTGCCGGTGGTATGTTTCTTAATGTACCCGGCTTCTGTAAGCTCCTGCTTGACCTGCACCAGGTCTTCCTCTGCCAGGGCAATCTCAAGCGAAGCAGCCACAGAATCCAGATGCGCAAGCTCCTCCTCACACTCCTTTAACTGTTCCACAGACGCCTCGTGCGTCCGCTTTAATTTCGCATACCGGTCAAAATACTTCTTCGCATTCTGCATCGCAGACATCTGGGGATCTAAAGGAATCGTCAACTCCTTCCCGTCATAATAATTGGTCACTGTGACCTTTTTCGCACCTTCTTCGACCGTATAACCATAGGTCGTTAAAAGCTCCCCGTAAATCCGGTACTGATCCCGCTTCTCAGTGTCTTTTAGCTGACGCACCAGCAGATCCTTCTTCTTTGCCGCACGCTCGATCGCGTTGGTTGTAACCTTTCTTAGATCCACAGACTTTTGACGAATTCTGGAGACCTGATTGCGCGCCGCGTAATAATGTTCCAGCATCGCCGAAACCGAAGGCATCTTAGCAAAGGTGTCACCGGTTCCTTCGTAGACCGTCAGTGGAAATGTCGCAAACTCGACAGGTTTCTCGTTTTCGTATACAATTTGCGGCTTCGCTGGCTCCGTCTGAATCTCTTCCACAAAACGCACGAGCGTATGGTATAAATGTGTCCTCTCGGCCTCAGACAGTGCCTGCACGGGGTCAGAAGGATCCACCGAAGCCAAATGACACACCTCATTAGCCGCCAGCGGACTAAAGCCGTTGAGCGAGGTGTAAATCGCCTTCGCGGTCTCCATCTGCTTTACCATCATTTTCTCCGTAAAATAGCTCTCATTAAGCGCATCCGGTGCAATCTTTTCCATCGTCTTTGCGATGAAATAAGGCCGACCCGGAAGGACTTCACGTACCGAACTAACGTAAGCCGGGATGTGCTTGATCGCATCGATAATCATATCCTGATCATCGGTGAAAATGATGTTGCTGTGCTTTCCCATCAGCTCCACGACGAGCCGCTTCTTGCGCAGGTCTCCCATCTCATCCAGATGCTCAAACGTAATCACCAGAATGCGTTCAAACTCCGGCGCATGCACGGAGACAATTCTCGCACCGGAGAGGTGTTTTCTGAGCAACATACAGAAATTCGGCGCGGTTAACGGACTCATTTTATTCTGATCCGTCAGATACGCAAACGGGAGACTCGCCGATGCAGAGATCGCCAGCCGATAGGTTTCTTTATAATTCTTAATCGTAAATAAAAGCTCGTCTTTTTCAGGCTGCGCGATCTTGCTCACACGCCCGTTCGTTAAAGCCTCTGATAATTCTTTTGCCAGGTGATAAATACAAATGCCATCAAATGCCATCAGATAGGCTCCCTTCTAAAAAACTCCCGCAAAGGGTTTGCCCCGTCTCACTGGGGTGTAAGGCGGGGCAATAGGGAATCATATATGAAATGTTTACGTCTTATTTGTAAGTTGATTATACAATGCCCCTTTTTAAAATGCAAGCACAATTTATGGAAATATTTTGGAAAAACCTCACATCAAATTTGCCGGACATTAAGCCCTTAATTTCTGCACCAGATCCCTCAGAATATCGCAGGTTTTCTCGATTTCTTCCTCGGTTGTCTCTGCTCCCATCGAAAGCCGAATCGTGCTCTTTGCTTCCTCTTTTGTAAGCCCCATGGCAAGAAGCACGTGCGACGGATCGATGCTTCCCGCGGCGCATGCAGAACCTGCAGACGCACAGATTCCGGCAAGGTCTAAGAGAACCAGCAGTGTCTCCGCTGAGACGCCCTGAATGGTCACGTTGACGTTCCCCGGCAGGCGATCCTTGCGCGAACCGTTGATCCTGATGTCAGGAATCTCCTCTAAAAGCCTGGAAATCATGCGTTCTCTGAGCGCTGTCACTCTCTCCTGCTCTCTCTCTAGATGATGCACCGCTACAGACGCCGCGCAGCCAAGGCCTACGATGCCGGGTACATTTTCCGTGCCCGCACGCATCTGGCGCTCCTGCGCCCCGCCGAGCAGATACGAAGCGATGTTTGTATGCTTTCTCATGTAAAGAAATCCGATTCCCTTCGGACCGCCCATCTTATGGCCGCTCACCGATAACAGATCTATGTTCACCCTCTGCACATCGATCGGTACGTGACCGTATGCCTGCACCGCATCCGTGTGAAAGAGTACACCGTGCTTTTTGCAGATCTCCCCGATCTCAGCCACCGGCTGGGTCGTACCGACTTCATTGTTCGCGTACATCACAGAGACCAGAATCGTATCCGGACGGATCGCCTCTTCGATCGCTTCCGGAGAGATTCTCCCCTCCGCATCCGGCGCTACGTAGGTCACCGTAAAGCCTAGATCTTCTAAACGCGCCAGCGGATGTAACACCGCATGGTGCTCGATCTGAGACGTGATGATATGCCGGCCTCTCTCCCGATTGGCAAATGCCGTTCCAAAGATCGCCCAGTTATCTGCCTCCGTTCCGCCAGACGTAAAGAAAATCTCATCTGGCCTTGCCCCGATAGAAGCCGCCAGTGTTTCTCTGACTTCGTCAATCGCCGCCTTTGCTTCCCCTGCAAAGGTATAGATCGCACTGGGATTGCCAAAGGATCCCTCTAAGAACGGACGCATCGCCTCCAAGGCTTCCGGACACATCCTCGTCGTCGCGGCATGATCCAGATAAATCATGCTTCGTTCTCCTGCATCCGGACGCCCTCTTCCACAAGGTCAGAAAGCATCAAATGGTCGATCGCCGCGTTGATACTGTCATTGATCTTCTGCCAAACCACACGGGTCACGCACTGTTTGCTTGCGGGACCGCACGGCAGTTCTTCTTCTTTCATATCAACACACTCGACCAGCTTTAAGTCGCCCTCCAAGGCGCGCAGCACCTCACCCACAGAGATCTCAGCCGCAGGTCTTGCCAGCGTGTAACCGCCCTGCGCACCTCTCGTGCTCTCGACGATCCCCGCTTTTTTCAGTCTGGCAATCAGCTGCTCTAAATATCCCACCGAGATCTGCTGGCGGTTTGCCACGGTATTTAACGAAACGGCAGCATTTTCCGCGCCGGATAAGATCGCAAGATCTACCACGGCGCGCAGTCCATATCTGCCCTTGGTTGAAAGCTTCATAACTCTTCGATCTCCTCTTTGCGCTTCGGACCCCTGAAGCCCGTCGCGGTCTCCAGCCACTCCTTCTCGGTCGAATCGAGCTTATAAGGAGTTACCTGGTACACGTAATAATTGAGCCAGTTAGAATACAGTGTATTCGCATGGCCTCTCCAAAGCAGCCTCGGCCGCTTGGTCGGATCGTCATCCGGATAGTAATTCTTCGGCAGATCGATCTCGATCCCCTTGCCGATGTCTCTGCGATACTCCTTATCGAGCGTCATCCGGTCATACTCCGGGTGTCCCATGACAAAGACCTGCTTGCCCTGTTCTGCGATCACGATAAAGACGCCCGCTTCCTCGGACTCTGCAAGAATGGTCAAGGAAGGGTTCGCGCGAATCTCGTCCGGATCCGACTCTGTATATCTGGAATGCGGTGCGTAAAAAATGTCGTCGAAGCCGCGGATAAACGGCGTTCTCCTGTGATGCACCGTGTGCGGGAAGACACCAAAGACCTTGTAACCAAGCTCTCTTTTGTGAATCCCGTAGTGATAATAAAGTCCGGCCTGTGCGCCCCAGCAGATGTGAAGTGTGGACGTCACATGAGACTTAGACCACTCCATGATCTCGGAAAGCTCCGGCCAGTACGCGACATCCTCAAACTCCATCATCTCTACCGGCGCACCAGTAATCAAAAGTCCGTCAAAAAAGCGATGCTTGATGTTCTCAAATGTCTCGTAGAACTTGTCAAGATGCTCCACCTTCGTGTGCGTCCCCTGATACGTCCCTGTCGTCACGAACGTCAGATTCAACTGCAGCGGTGTATTAGACATGCTGCGCATCAGATCGACTTCGGTATCCTCCTTGACAGGCATCAGGTTTAAAATGGCAATCTCAAGCGGTCTCACCCTCTGCGTACTGGAACGCAGTTCATCCATGGTAAATATATTTTCATCCAAAATCACCTGCTTGGCAGGGAGATTGGAAGGCACTTTAATCGGCATATGTCCTCCTTTTTGGGAGCCTATTCCTTTTCTGCGATCAATGCGATAACCTCATCTTCCGTCAAAATCGGCACCCCCAGCTGTTTTGCGGTTTTATTTTTGGTCGAGGAAGACGTCGCGTCATTGTTGATCAGATAGGTCGTCTTGGCCGTGACAGACCCTGTCACTTTCGCGCCAAGCGACTCTAATTTTGCTTTTAATTCATTTCGATTGGCAAATGTATGCACTGCCCCGGTAATCACAAATGTCATCCCGCTAAGGCCCTCTGAACGTGTCTCCGTCGGTGCTTCCATCTGCACTTCTCTTAGCAAGTCATCCACAATCCGCTCATTTTCCTCATCAGAGAAATATTCGGTATAGGCGCGGGCGATCACATCGCCGACACCTTCGATTTGCACAAGGTCTTCAGCCTGTGCCTGTCGCATTCGATCGAAATCCTCCCCAAAATGGCGCGCAATCAGCTTTGCGTTCGACAGCCCCACATTCGGAATGCCAAGGCTATATAACAGCCTCGCTGGTGTTGTGACGCGCGCTTTTTCGATCGAAGCCATCAGATTGTCAAATGACTTCTCCCCGAAACCTTCCATCGCGATGATCTCCTCGCGGTATCGCCCCAGAAGGAACAGATCAGCAAGTTCTTTTACAAATCCGGCCGCGATAAACTTCTCCATCGTCGCCTCGGAAAGTCCGTCGATATTCATCGCATCCCGGCTCACAAAAAGCGTAAACAACTTGATCTTCTTTGCCAGACATGCCGGGTTCTCACAGTAGAGCGTCTTTACCCCATTCTCATCGTGAATCTTTGTAGGCTTTCCACAGACCGGACACACCTCCGGCACCGGATCGATTCCACTTCTCGTCAGGTTCTCGGCGATCTGCGGGATGATCATGTTGGCCTTATAGACCGTGATCTCATCCCCGATGCCAAGCGCGAGATCCTCCATATAGCTGATGTTGTGAAGGCTTGCGCGGCTCACCGTGGTGCCCTCAAGTTCCACAGGTGCAAAGATCGCCACCGGATTGATCAGGCCGGTTCTCGATGCACTCCATTCCACGGAAAGCAAGGTCGTCTCCGCCGTCTCATCGGCCCATTTAAAGGCGATGGAATTGCGCGGAAACTTTGCGGTTCGCCCAAGCGATAGCCCGTAGGCGATATCATCAAAGGTCAACACCAGGCCATCCGAAGGAAAATCATTTGCAGAAATGCGTGCGGCAAAAGAAGCCACCGCATCCGCCATCGTCTCACGGGTTACGGAAACATTTTCCACAACATCAAAGCCCTGCGTGCGAAGCCAGGCCTGTTCTTCGCTGCGAAGCTTCATCGCAGGCCCCGAAACCAGCGTAAAGGCAAAAAAATTGACACTTCGTTTCGCAGTCACGCTGCTGTCGAGCTGACGCACCGAACCACTGCAAAGATTCCTCGGATTCTTATACTTTGCGTCCGCATCCGGAATCTGCGCATTGATCCGCTCAAAATCGCTGTAACGGATGAGCGCTTCCCCGCGAAGCACCAGATCTCCCTCGTAAGGAATGTGGAGCGGCACATTCTGAAACACCCGCGCATTGGGCGTAATCACCTCTCCGACTTCCCCGTTGCCGCGCGTCACCGCTTTAACAAGCTCGTGATTCTGATAGGTTAGAACGATCGTCAGACCATCCAACTTCCAGGAAAGAAGGCCGGTCTGGTCTCCCAGCCAATCTGCGAGTGCACCGACATCCTTCGTCTTATCAAGCGATAACATCGGGCTCTCGTGACGCTCTTTGGGCAGTTCCGAGAGCACCTCGTACCCGACCGTCACCGTCGGACTTCCTGCCAGTACCGTCCCTGTCTCTTTCTCAAGTGCGACAAGCTCATCGTAGAGTTTATCATACTCATAATTGCTCATGATCTCTTTCGCGTCCTGGTAGTAGGCCTTAGAAGCCTCTTTTAGGATCGCCGAAAGCTCTCTCATGCGTTGTAATTTATCTTCCAAATTCTTTCACTTCCAGGCCTAAAGCCGCAAGAAGTGCCTCCTTCTCTTCTCCGACAATCTCTCTGTATTGTCCGGGCATCAAATCCCCCAGCCTGATGTTCATCACGCGGATTCGCTTCAGCTCCCGCACCCGGTAGCCAAGCGCCTCACACATGCGCCTGATCTGGCGGTTCAACCCCTGCGTCAAAATAATGGAAAATGTGTACTTTCCCATGCCGATGACCGTACAAGGCCTCGTGACCGTATCAAGGATCTCCACGCCATTTCCCATCTTTGTAAGAAATGCCTCCGTAATCGGCTTGTCCACGCGCACCAGATACTCTTTCTCGTGACAGTATCTCGCATGAACAATCTTCTCGGTCAGCTCACCCTGATTCGTCATCAGGATCAGCCCCTCCGAATCACGATCCAGCCTCCCGATCGGGTAAATGCGAACCGGATAACCGATCGCATCGATGATATTATCGTGAATCGAGCGTTTTGCGGTGCAGACAATCCCCTTCGGCTTATAGTACGCAAGTAACACCTCCGGATCCTTCATGACGACCAGTTTTCCACGCACCCGGACTTCCTGCCCCGGCGCAACCTGGTCTCCGACCACTGCCACTCTGCCATCGATCGTCACAAGCCCCAACTGCGTTAGTCTGTCAGCCTCACGTCTCGAACAAACCCCAGCCGCACTCAGATATTTATTTAACCTACTGGTTTCCACCCGAAGCCTCCTGCAGTCTCTGCACGAAATCCGCGAGCTGTGCATCCTTCTGCACGGCCTTCTCCAAGTCCTGATTGACCTGTTCCGTCAGCTTTCTCACATTTTCCGAATTGTTCAGGTCATCCAAATGAATGGCCTCCTCCTCCGGCACAGCGCTGACATACACCACATACCGATCATCAAATGTCTTCGCCACCAGATACACGCTCAGCGTCGGTGCCGGCGTCTTGATCTCCCGGATATGCATGTCACCGGAAACATAGACGATATAAAAATCAGGTTCCACCGCAGGCGCTGCATAACAAGTCAGATTGTCAATCTTCTCGATATACTGATAACGCTGCATGATCGTGTTTTTATTCAACATACGGATGCTGCTGACACACTCTTCCAGCCCATCCATGTCGCCCGCGATGCTGTAACTGTAATAATGCGTAAATAAACTCAGAAGCTCTTCGTCTCTGACCTTTACGACGTTATCCCCTTCCAGTTCTTCTAAGAGCACACCACTGTTTTTATACGGTTTCTTGGTTCCTCCGCCGGTTGACATAAACAACATTCCTACCAGCATCGCAATGAAAAAAGTGATCACGACAACCACTCGATATTTCGATCTCATAAAGGATGCACGCCTCCCTTTGCTAATACAGACAAATGTCTGAGCAGTGCTTATAAGACTGCTATATTATCATACTAAATCTTGCCGGGGAAATCAAGGATGAGAAATGGGGGAAGGGATGCTGGAAAATGAAATTGCTAATTCTCATCTCTTGGGCCACCTGGCATTCAAAAAGGGAAAAAACAAGTTTGGGATGCTCGAAACGAACCTCTTCAAAGGGAAACAAGCATCCGTATTCACCATTTGCAGCAGAAAGATGCTTAAGACAAATATTTCTGAAAAAGTCGAGCATCCTAATATGAAATAGATAGGAAATGGATGCGGTAAGCCGCCCATGTACGCGATAACGAGCATCGAGCAACATAAGCCGCCGTTTGCTTCGCAAACGTCCGGCTCGCGTTGCTCGCATTAAGCACAAAAGCAGTGCCCAGGTCTTTCATGCAAGCATGAGACCTGGGCACTGCTTTTGTGCTTATGCTCGTTTATCGCGTACATCCGACGGGAATCGAACCCACGCACATGGCTCCGGAGGCCATTGCTCTATCCACTGAGCTACGGATGTAGACCGGTTGGTTTTTCAACCAACACTTAATATATCATTTTTTGCGTGATCTGTAAAGTGTCAACCCGCCATGGATTCTCTGATCTTAGTCGAACATATCGAAGCCTTGGTCGATTTTTAGCCTTACTTTTTCTGCCGGGAGTACTTCTCCGTAGAGCAGTCCTCTTGCGTGGTGGCAGTTGAGTTTCTTGAGCAAGATCTCGTCTTCCGGCTCTTCGATGCGGTCGGCTGCAACTTCGACACCGAGCTTTGAAGTGACGCTGATGACGCTTTCTAAGAAGTCCCGGTTCTCCATCTCTGCTTCCAGTTGGAACAGTTTATAAGACAAGCGTAAAAACTGTACCGGGAACTGACGGAGAATGCTTAAGGAACCATATTTGCTGCCATATTCCGTCATGGCAACCTGGATTCCGCGTTCGCGAATCTGCTGCAGTGTCGGGAAAAGGCGGTCAAAGTTTTCAAAGCACACTTCTTCGCGGATCTCCACGACCAGTTGCTTGGGATCAATCTGGCTTTCGTTTAGAATCTCATCCAGCCTGTCAATGAAGTCGTCTTCACGGATTTGCTTAAAAAACAGCGGAACTGCAAGCAGATACCGGTAGCCTTCCTCGTTCCAATTTTGCAGCTGCAGACATGCTTCCCTTAAGATCTCATTACCGATAATCTCCGAAAGGTTCGTACTCTCCGCCAGATCTTCATATTCTGCAAAATCCACAACGCCGAGGCCTGGATGATTCCAGCGGATGATCACGCCAAAACCCACTAAGGTTTCATTAAAGGGATCCACACACGGATCATACCAGGGGACGATCTCGTGTTCCGCGATAGCGGTTCGAAGCTGTGCATGCTGCTCCATCCATCTTGTCGAGCGTTCTTCCAGTTCAGCCGTATAGTACCGATACGTATTCTTTCCGTTGCGCTTTGCACTCTGCAGGGCAAGGTCTGTATTGCGCAGCAAGATACGCGTTTTGATACCATCCTGAGGCGCGAAGCAGATGCCCATGGAAAGCGTGATTACAAATTCACGGCCCGCCAAATGAAATGGATAGTTCATGACTGTCTGAATCTTTTTGATCTTTTCCTCGAAATCACTGTAGTCTGCGAGATTCTGCGTCACCAGGAAGAAATTATCACCCTCGCTGCGGGAAAGAAAGTCATCTTCCCCCAAAATCTGCATCAGACGGTGCGCGACGTCGATAAGCAGTTCGTCTCCGTACGCATGGCCAAGTTCATCGTTGATCTGCTTAAAGTCATCGATGTCCATCTCCAGAATTGCGATCTTCTCTTCCTTTCGGATGGTCGCCGTCACACCGTCGATCCAGTTCATCAGCGAATAATAGTTCTGCAGCTCTGTCAGCGGATCCACGACACTAGAGCGCTGCAGCAAATCCAACTGCTGCTGCACGCGCTCTTTCAGATCACGCTCTCTGTTTACCTGCGTACTCAGTTTTTGAATCTCGGCATCTTTGCCAAGTAAAAGTTCTGCCTGCTCCAGTTCCCTGACACGTCTTCTGCGCTCCGCGCGAACAAGCACCAGAACCAAAAACAGGATGATCAGTAAAAGCACCAGTCCGATCACATACATCCACAAATCAGATTGGCCTGAAAAATAAAAACCAGACATGGTAATCTCCACAAAAATAAGAGTTGACTCCCGCAAGAATCAACTCTTATTGTAACATTCTTTTACCGATTGCTCAAGTACTCATCGATCGCTGCTGCAGCGGTCTTTCCGGCACCCATCGCAAGGATTACGGTTGCCGCGCCTGTCACGGCATCACCACCGGCATACACGCCTTCCTTGGTCGTTGCACCGTTCTCATCTGCCACGAGGCACTGGCGACGGTTCACTTCCAGTCCTTTCGTGGTGGAAGAAATGAGCGGGTTCGGGCTGGTACCAAGCGCCATGATCACGGTATCAAGCTCGAGCGTAAACTCAGAGCCTGGAATCTCCACCGGACGTCTTCTGCCGGATGCATCGGGCTCCCCAAGCTCCATGCGGATGCAGGTCATACCGGTGACATTGCCCTTGTCATCGACCAAAATCTCGGTCGGATTGGTCAGCAAATCAAAGATGATGCCCTCTTCCTTGGCATGATGAACTTCTTCCACACGCGCCGGAAGTTCTGCCTCAGAACGACGATAGACGATGTGCACATCGGCACCCAGACGAAGCGCGGTTCTCGCCGCATCCATCGCTACATTTCCGCCGCCCACAACGGCTACCTTCTTGCCTCCGATGATCGGCGTATCATAGTCGTCGCGGAATGCCTTCATCAGGTTATTTCTGGTCAGGTACTCATTTGCAGAGAAGACACCGTTCGCATTCTCCCCGGGGATTCCCATGAATCTCGGAAGGCCTGCACCGGAGCCGATGAAGACTGCATCAAAGCCCTCTTCTTCCATCAGCTCATCGATCGTGGTTGCCTTGCCGATGACAACGTTGGTCTCGATCTTAACGCCAAGATTCTTCACGTTCTCCACCTCGGAAGCAACAACGGTGTTCTTCGGAAGACGGAACTCCGGAATACCGTAGGACAATACGCCGCCGGCATCGTGAAGCGCCTCAAAGATCGTGACCTCATAGCCTTTCTTAGCCAGATCACCCGCACAGGTAAGACCCGCAGGACCGGAACCGATGACCGCCACCTTCTTGCCGTTTTTGCTCTCTGCGCCGGCCGGTTTTACACCATTTTCTCTTGCCCAGTCGGCCACGAAACGCTCCAGCTTACCGATCGAAACCGGCTCGCCTTTAATGCCGCGGATACATTTGGCCTCACACTGAGACTCCTGCGGGCAGACACGTCCGCAGACTGCAGGCAGGGAGGAAAACTTCGAAATCACCTGATACGCATCGGCGATCTTTCCTTCTTTGACCTGGGAAATGAATCCGGGGATATCGATATTGACAGGACAACCCGTGATGCATCTTGCGTTCCTGCAGTTTAAGCATCTGGTCGCCTCATCCATCGCTTCTACTTTGTTATAACCTAAGCAGACTTCTTCAAAATTATGTGCACGCACCTGTGCTTCCTGCTCGCGGACAGGGACTCTCTTAAACATATCAACTGCCATTACTTGTCACCTCCGCATGCGCCGCCTTTGTGCGTCAGCCCTTCCCGGTACGCAAGCAAAGCCTGGCCTTCCAATGTCTTATACATCTGCTGTCTCTTCATCGCTGCGTCAAAATCGATCAGATGGCCGTCAAACTCCGGACCGTCCACGCACGCAAACTTGATCTCATCACCGACTTGTAAGCGGCAAGCACCGCACATGCCGGTACCATCGACCATGATCGGGTTCATCGAAACGATCGTGTGAATGCCAAGCTTCTTCGTTGCCAGGCAGACAAACTTCATCATGATCATCGGGCCGATTGCGACAACGTGATCATAGGCGATGCCGCGGTTTAAGACAAGTTCATTTAACATATCGGTCGTATTGCCTTTAAAGCCCTTCGAACCGTCATCTGTCGCGATATAAAGATGCGCAGCAACCTCGCCCATCTCCTTCTCGAGAATCAAAAGATCCTGGCTTCTGGCACCGATCACGACATCCGCCTCAATGCCCTGTTCTTTTAACCACTTCACCTGCGGATAAACCGGCGCCGTTCCGACACCACCGCAGATAAAGAGGATCTTTTTCTTTGCCAGCTCTTCTACCGGCTCCTCCGTCAAATCAGAAGGACGCCCAAGCGGTCCCACAAAATCACGGAACGATTCCCCAACTTCGTACGTCGCCATTCTCTCTGTCGAAGCACCGACCGTCTGGAAAACGATGGTCACAATGCCGGCTTCTCTGTCGTAATCACAGATGGTGAGCGGAATTCTCTCTCCGACTTCATCCATCTTCACGATGACAAACTGACCCGGCATGCAATGCTTTGCCACACGAGGAGCCTCGATATCCATCAGCCAGATACGATTGGCGAGATACTCCTTTTTTAAGATCTTATACATGTACAAATCCTCCAGCTCTTAAACATGTAAATCTATCATTTGCTTAATACCCGGAAATGTATACCTTTCCAAAGAGATAGATTATCATTTTCATTAGTTCGCGTCAAGAACTTACATCTTCTCAAACGCAAGAACTGCCTTAAATAAATCTCCTTCGATCTCCAGTTTAAACTCTGCATTCTGAAGTTTTGCAAGGCTTTCTGCGATGGAAAGTCCAAGTCCGCTCCCCTCGGTGCTTCTTGACTGGTCTCCTCTAACAAACCGCTCCATCAGCTCGTCCGCATTGATATTTAACTGGCTTGCGGAAATGTTTTTTACCGTCAGAGTTACCGTCTCATCACTCTCCGTGACATCCACGTAGACGCGCGTCCCCTTCATCGCATATTTCGCCGCATTGGAGAGCAAGTTGTCAACGATCCTAAACGTCCGCCTGCCATCCGCATAAATGTATACGGAATGATCCGGCAGATCTTTGATCATCTGCAGCTGCCGCTCCTCAAACTTCTCCTCATATTCCGCGCAGGATTGCCGGATCAGTTCGATAAAATTAATCCGTTCCATCTGCAACTGGATCGCACCGGAGGACGCCTTCGAGGCTTCCACCAGATCTTCAATCAATGTTTTTAACCGCTGAGACTTATTTTCCAGAATGTTCAGATACCCGTTCGCTTTTTCATTGTCAAGGTCCATGCGCTTTAACAGATCCACGTAATTGATGATTGAAGTGAGTGGCGTCTTGATATCATGCGAAACATTCGTGATGAGCTCGGTCTTTAGCCTCTCACTCTTCACCTGTTCATCCACCGCAGACTGCAGACCCTCGCTGATATTGTTGATATACCCGCCAAGTGTTCGCACCGGAGCTGACTTTAAGGTATCCGGAATCTTCTGGTCAAAGGAACCGTTCTGAATCCGCTCCGTCTCTTGTACGACCACATTTAGATCCGCGCAGGTTCTAAGCACCTGCAAGGTCAAGAAAAAGAACACCACCAGGTATAAGACAATACCAACGATCAAGAAAATCGGGTCGATCCCTCCGAGGAAGCACAGAATGCATGCTGCGATTCCTCCCACGAGATAAATGCCTAAAATGACACCTGCAATCAAAGTAATATTGCGGTTTTCAAAGAACCGCTTGACCCAGTGAACGATGAGTTTTCCAAAACGCACCACAGCCGTGTTCGTCACCAGCGTTCCGGCCTTATATCGTCTCACCGCGCTGAAAATGAACGGCATAAAGATCGCATAGCTGACGCCTAAATCCACCAGGAAATAAAGCAGATACTGCACCTGTCCATTGAACATGAGCAGGCTTCCGAAATTTCGGAACAAGAGCGCCGGAAGCAAGCCATTGGTCAGGCCATAAATGGCCAAATTGATCAAAAACGCCAGTTCCAGCGGAATCTTATCGTATCCACGCAGGTCAATCTGCGCACGCTTCGCGGCACGAAGCTCCGCGGGTGTTGTCACCCCTTCGATCGGCCGATATCCATCCACGTAACCTGCCAGGAAAACCGCTGCCACGAAGAACAAGATAAATAAAACCGCGCCGATGACCGAGATCCGTCTCCCGGACTCATAACGACTAAAACTCTGGGTAAATGACTTGTACCCTGGCGTAAAATCATCAATCGTCCCCTCAAAATCCACCGTGCTGATCGCATAAAGCGTCGTAAAACTTGAATTCTCCATCAGGTACTCCTGGACAGAGGTCGTTAAGTACCCATAGGTCTCCAGGTTTGTACTGTAGATGCCGGTATCATTTAGCACGAAATAAGGCGCGCCCGCATCGATACTCTCCGTGATGTATTCCAGATATGTCTTGCCGGAATTGCGCGCTGCCTTCTGAAGCTGCGGCGACACATACGTCGTCTCCGCCGTCTCGCCCTTCACATAATAAAGAAAACTCGTATCCGCGGTGTTTAATTTTCGGTTGTAAAACTCCAGCTGTGCGAGCTCGGAATCCGTCGGATATGCCTTATAATCATTTCCAAGAAGCGCATGACCGCGCACCAAAGAAAAGGTCTCGCTGGGTTCAAATCCCTCATCGCGAAGCCTTGCGTACGCGGCCACTCGTTCCAGATATTTTACAAAATGTTGCTCAAAATCCGATGTCTCCTGATAGGCCTCACAGATCCCCGTCCCATCCTTCAGTCCATACTCGGATGTGAAAGACTGCACAAAATAGACACCGGTAAAGATGGCCAGGTACGCCAAAAACAGGCATGCCTGGACCACAAATTTACGAATACTATAAAACTTCATATTGCCTTTCGATCACTGGTTACAAGCGCTCAATCTTATACCCGATGCCCCATGCAACCTTCAAATACTTCGGATTCTTCGGATCGATCTCGATCTTCTCACGAATGTGGCGGATATGCACTGCAACGATATTATCCACGCCAAACGACGGCTCCTGCCAGATCGCCTCGTAGATCTCCGAGATCGAGAACACTCTGCCCTTATTCTTCACGAGGAAGCAAAGCATATTATACTCGATCGGCGTCAGCTTCACCGGCTCACCGTCCACGGTCACTTCCTTGGTGTCATCGTTGACCACGAGCCCGCCCGTTGTGTAAATGTTATCGGCCGCCGGCAGACTTCCCAGCACCGTATACCTGCGCAGCGCAGACTTTGTTCTGGCAATCAGCTCCAGCGGATTAAACGGCTTCGTGATGTAATCATCCGCACCGATATTTAATCCCAGAACCTTATCCGAATCCTCAGACTTCGCTGTCAGGAAAATGATCGGCAGCGTCTGATTCTTCTCGCGAAGGCGCATCACCGTGTGAATCCCGTCCAGATCTGGCATCATGATATCCATGAGCGCCAAATGAATCTCGTGCTTGTCAATGACATCCAACGCTTCCAAGCCGCTATACGCCTTATAGATCTGATACCCTTCCTGACTCAGATAGATCTCAATCGCATCGACAATGTCTTTGTCATCATCGCAAACCAAAATTGAATACATAACTAACTCCCTTTCTCATCTTGAAACAATCTACTCCTCTTCTCATAGTATGCTTGAACAGAGAAGGACGCAAGTGAAAAATTTCTTAAGACGCGCCGCATCGTCCGTGTCTCGGGGACGCCTTGCGGCTACAGTTGAGTCAGTAACGGTACGTAAGCGGCCTTCCATCGGCACTCCCGCGGGTCGTCGCCGATGCGCGCCCGCCAAGTACCGACTGCCGGGGAGTCCCTTCGAGCCGGCGCTGACGGCGCTTCCTAGGGTTAACTATACTTCACGATTCGAAGATATTCTTCTGGATGCTAGCAAGTATTTTAGAATCAATGGCTACTAGTTCCTCACGGGTTGCACGTAAAAGAAAAGCCTGGCGCGTTGCGAAAGCAACGCTCCAGGCTTTGTTGTATCTAATTCAAACGTGGGAATCACGGCCGCTTAGTACCGCTACATCGAAGCACCGTAGCCGCAAGGCGTGCCCGAACAAACGGGCGACGCGACGTCTTACCATCCAAACAGCCCTTTCTTGGCTTCCTCCGTCTTCACGCCCGTCAGCGTATAACCGGTCTCATCAATCACTTTCCTAAGTTCATCCTCATCAAGCGCGTTCTCAGAGATCACCTCAGCCTGTGCCTTCGCTCTGGACGCTTTGACCTTCTTCACCTGAAAATGATTCCGGATCGCATCATTGATATGTGCCTCGCACATGCTGCACATCATTCCATCGATTCCGACAATTGTCTTAATCATATTCATTTCCTCCAATCAGGTATATACAATCAGGGGGCTGCCCGCAGACAGCCCCCTCTCTCGCTATTTTACAGCATGTGCAGAACCGCCGTGGCATTTACCGGCCATCGCGCAGTGTGAGCACTTGTTGCCGCAGGAAGTCCGACCCATCTTCTTGTCGCGGATCATCACGTGAATGATCAGCCCGACGACAATCAGTAACACGATCAGGGTCAGAATCGTCCCTAAATTTGCAGATAACCATGTTAGCATGAAACGCACTTCCTTTCCAAATATTTTCTACATTCTACCACAAAGAGTAGATAATGTCGATTAGTTTACCTTTACGGTCAGCTTGGTTGCTTCCTTATAAGGCTTGAAGAGCAGGTAAATGAATGCTGCGATCAAAGCGATAGCAAGGATCAGACCGATGACATTTAAGTTGCCTGTGAAGGCAGAGCCTACCTGATAGATGACAAATGCTACCACATAAGCAAGTCCGCACTGATAACCAATCGCGAACCAGGTCCACTTACGGTTGTTCATCTCACGCTTGATAGCACCGATTGCTGCGAAGCAAGGAGCGCAAAGAAGGTTAAACGCTAAGAAGCTGTAACCTGCAACTCTGGTAAATGCCTGTGCCAGCTGTGCATAGACAGAAGTCTCATCAGAATGATACAGGACACCCATCGTACCAACGATGTTCTCTTTTGCCACAAGACCGGTGATCGAAGCCACAGCTGCCTGCCATGTTCCCCATCCAAGAGGAGCAAAGATCCAAGCGATTGCATTTCCGACACGTGCTAAGATGCTCATGCCGATCTCTTCTTCTTCCAGCATGCCAAATGCACCTTCATTCCAGCCAAATCTGGACAGGAACCAAATCACGATGGTGGAAAGCAGGATGATGGTACCAGCTTTCTTGATGAAGGACCAGCCACGCTCCCACATGCTGCGAAGTACATTTCCTAAGGTCGGCCAGTGATAAGCCGGCAGCTCCATAACGAACGGAGCAGGATCGCCAGCGAACATCTTGGTCTTCTTTAAGATGATACCGGAGCAAATGATTGCTGCCATACCAAGGAAGTATGCAGAGGTTGCAACCCATGCGGAACCACCAAAGATTGCACCTGCGATCATCGCGATGAACGGAACCTTTGCGCCGCAAGGGATAAATGTTGTCGTCATGATCGTCATACGACGGTCACGCTCATTCTCGATCGTTCTCGAAGCCATGACACCAGGGATGCCGCAGCCGGTACCGATTAAGATCGGGATAAAGGACTTACCGGACAGACCGAAACGACGGAAGATACGGTCAAGAACGAAAGCAACACGTGCCATGTAACCGCAAGCTTCCACGAAGGCTAACAGTAAGAACAGAACCAGCATCTGAGGTACGAAACCTAAAACTGCGCCTACACCGGCAACAATACCGTCAAGGATCAGGCCCTTCAACCAATCTGCGCAGCCGATCTTGTCAAGGAGGCCTTCAACGAGAACCGGAATACCAGGTACCCATACACCATAGTCAGCCGGGTCTGGCTCATCGAATCCATTTTCCTCAAAGTAAGCCACTGCATCCTTAAAGGACATTGCATTGGTCTCTTCTTCGTCTGCATCCTCAGGAACCGCATCGAAGTAAACATCAATCTCAGAATCTTCCAGAGTCTCTTCATCTTCCACGGTGTACTTCACAGAAGTCTCCGTCGCGGTAAAAGCCTTCATCTCGGCAAGTGTCGCGTCAGCGTCAAACTCTTCGTCTTCTGTGTCAAGACCCATGTAAGCATCGATTGCCTGAACCGCTGCGGTGTAGTCATCGCCGGCTTCCTCTGCTGCTGCAGAGCCGATGCCAAACAGATGCCAGCCATCACCGAAGAGGCCGTCATTTGCCCAGTCAGTTGCGGAAGCACCGACAGTAACCATGGACAGATAGTAGATTAAGAACATCACTGCGATGAAGATCGGAAGACCTAACCAACGGTTGGTGACGACCTTATCGATCTTATCGGAGGTGGTCAGTTCGCCGGCTGCTTTCTTCTTATAGCAACCCTTTAACACCTGTGCGATGTAAATGTATCTCTCGTTGGTGATGATGGACTCTGCATCGTCATCCATCTCTTTTTCAGCTTCTGCGATATGATCCTCGACATCCTTCATCACATCGGCAGGAAGATTCAGCTGCTCTAATACCTTGTCATCACGCTCAAAAAGCTTGATGGCATACCAGCGCTGCTGCTCTACAGGCATATCAGCGACTGCATGCTCCTCGATGTGTGCCAACGCATGCTCCACAGCGCCAGTGAACTTGTGAAGCGGAACGGTCTTGCCATTCTGTGCAGCCTCAACAGCAGCCTGTGCAGCCTCGTCGATACCGGTACCCTTCAGTGCGGAAATCTCAACGATCTTAACACCAAGTTCTCTTGCAAGCTGATCGGTGTTGATCCTATCGCCATTCTTGCGAACCACATCCATCATGTTGATCGCGATGACAACCGGGATACCAAGCTCGGTCAGCTGTGTTGTCAGATACAGGTTACGCTCAAGGTTGGTACCGTCAACGATGTTTAAGATCGCGTCAGGACGCTCATTGATCAGATAATTTCTTGCTACGACTTCCTCCAAGGTGTACGGAGAAAGAGAATAAATACCCGGAAGGTCAGTGATGGTTACGCCATCCTGCTTTCTTAACTTACCTTCCTTCTTTTCAACAGTAACGCCGGGCCAGTTACCAACGAACTGGTTCGAGCCGGTCAGCGCGTTAAACAGTGTCGTCTTACCACTGTTCGGGTTGCCGGCAAGTGCAATTCTAAGTGCCATTGCTATCGTTTCCTCCCATTTCTTCGTCAGTCAGTTATATAATCCTAACTGCGATTGTTATTTTTTGCGGCCTTAGGGCCGCATTCATTTATTCCACTTCTACCATGTCTGCGTCAGCTTTACGGATCGAAAGTTCATAACCACGAACCGTCACTTCAATCGGATCTCCCAGCGGAGCAACCTTACGAACATAAACTTCAACACCCTTGGTCAGGCCCATGTCCATAATTCTGCGCTTAACAGCGCCTTCACCGTGAAGCTTTACAACCTTGACAGTATCGCCAATCTTCACCTGCTTTAATGTCTTCATGACGTCTCCTTCCCTTAAACCATGATGCGTTGCGCCATCTCTTTGCTGATCGCAACCCTGGATTCTTTTACGTTGACAATCACGTTGCCAGCGATCTCAGAAACAACAATCACCGTATGACCCGGAACAAAACCAAGATTCTCCAGATGTTGTCTGATCTCCTGATTCCCTCCGACCTTACGGATAATCAACTCCTCCCCCGCATTCGCGAGCGTTAAAGGCATCATATAGAATTCCTCTTTTCTTTTGGAATTAGTTTAATGGCTCTAACACATTTTAGATATGCTACCATATGTTAGATTCCTCTAACTCAAGTTATTGTATTCTAACTTCAGGTGTCTGTCAAGAGGATTCGGGAAAAATTATCATTGCAATGGGTTCGTCGCAGTTTCGATCTTGGCAGGGACACCTTGCGGTTTCGCTCGCGACGAAATTGCAAGCAATTTCTTACGCCGCCAGTAGCGGACACGTAAGCGGCCTTCCATCGTCACTCCCGCGAATAGAGTATCATACATAAAGCTTGGGGCGTTGCTTACTCACCGAACGCCACAACTGAGACCCGCTATCATGCAAGCATGAGCGGCTCTGAGAATTGTGTCGTTATAGCCCCAAGCTTTTTCGATTTACGTATTCCCCGCGAGTCGTCGCCGATGCGCGCCAGCCAAGTGCCGACTGTCTCAAAGACCCTGCAGATCGAAGCCTGCTCCTCCGTGAGGTC
>JAFVAL010000053.1 GCA_017480565.1 Lachnospiraceae bacterium
ACAAGAACTGATGACCTGGATCGCACGTGCTGCGAAGCGTCGACCAGTAGGCGATCATCTCTGAAGGATCGACCTCATTTTGCCGGAACACCTTTTCCAGTCTTTCTCTGCAGATCCGGCCAAAGGTACTCTCCAGGCGCACTTTATCGTAATTGCCTTCCTCATCCACATCTCTCTTTTTGTGATTCATGGCTAAGAAATGGTCGTAGAAGGACTCTGAAATCTCCTGATACTGGATCGACACCCAACGCACGATGGCCGCGATGTTATACACATCGCCCCAGGTCAGTGTCTGCAGCGCGTCTTTTCGCTTGGGATCGAAGTCTTGTTTCATACCAAGCACCAGATCATGCAGATCGGGGTAAGTAATGATTTCATCAAGCGCATAGGTTTCTTTGATCAAATCCATGCTTTTTGTGATCTCGTCAGGCTTCCCTTTTAACTTCACGAGCAGCTCGCAAAGATACAAAACACCGTCGTTTGCCTTCCCGCCAAAGGTCTGCCGGTAGCTCAGCTCCATCAGTTTCGCCAGACGATTCTTCGTCGAAATCGCCTCACGTTTCATGCTCTCATCCTGCGCCATCGCCTCGAAATTCGTGGCAACGGATGCATTTGCCTGGACGTCTTTGAGCAGATAACTGAACAGATAATAGCCCTTGCAGGAGAAGTTAGAAAGCATCCAGATCGCCTCCGCAAGATCACTTTCATACTCCGGATACTGCTCCAAAACCGATGCACTATCTTCCTCTAACACCACGTCATATTTCTCTGGTGCAAAGTATTCCCGAAGCTTTGATTCGCGGTCCTCTTTTCTGGTCAAATGCCACCGATCCTCGCCAAGCTTTGTCAGGATCTCAAGCAGTCCCTTCGGATCTGCCTGGTAGAGATGATCCGCCAGATTTCTCGCGCACTCTACCATCTCCGGAATCGTCAGGCTGCGCTCTGTGCCAACCTTCTCGTTTTCCGGGTCATATTGTTTGTTTAAAATGTAAAACATCTGATTGCTGTACTTCGCATCCAGATATCGTTTTTTCATCGCATGACGTCTGCTGGCCGTGTCCAAAATCTGTCCGAACGCGATCATATAACAGCCCATCGCCTGCAGCACCGCAAGGTCCAGTTCACCGCTTTTCACCTTCGGATAATTGACACGAATCACCGGTGCCGAACCCTGTCTTCGCATCTTGCGTCTCGCATCGAGCACGCGGTACATCAATGTCTCTAAGTTCGGGTCTCCGGGCTTTGGCGCATCAATTGAAAGCAGGTTTTTCTTCTTTGAGAGCCTGCTCTGGTAAATGTATTTTACCTGGTCAGAACCCTCGACTTCACTTGCCAGAAACTCATCGATATACTTTCCGCCAAGCAGATCTTTGCGCTTCAAAAACAGCGACTCCACCTCGCCCTTTTTGCTCTCCACTTCCTTGGTGTAAGGGTTCGCGCCGGTCTTCGCTTTATCGATCTCTTCACCGACCAAAATACAGCTGATAGCCGCATAGTCTTTGGCCTCATTTTTCAGATCGCCTTTCAGACGCTTAAGCTTCCTTCTCTTCTCTTCGTCCGCGATCTGATCCATATTTTCGTTATATTCCACTTCGCCGAAGCGCACCGCCAGGTTGCTTAAGTGTCCGACCTGGCTGTTAAAACCGTCCTTGATATCCTCGTAGCGGATCGCGCGGGGAATGTGTTTGCTCTTCTCCCCGCCGTGTGGAATCTGCACCAGCGGATTGTTCTCAAAACACTCTTTTGCAGACGCATTAAAGTCCTTCTGAACGTAGATTTTAACCATGTCTCCGTCGAAATCCGCACCACTTAATCGCTCCGCTTCCGGACTTCCGTATGGCAGGAAAATCACACCGGTCAGGTGCCCCAGATACCTCTGATACAGGTTCTCTTCATCGGCCGGTACATACGCTTTTAAGGCCAGCTGCTCGTTGCGGGAAAGGTGTGGATTTCGAAGCACCGCATACGTCTCATCCTTTTCCCACAGAAGCATCGTGTGAGGGTTGACAGGTGCATAAAAACGCTTCACAAGCTTCTGTTTTTTCAGCTTCAGAGCGAATGCATTTACCACCTCGGTCTTCTCTTCTCCGATCGTCTTAAGGCTTCCCTCGGCCACCTGTCTGTAGGCAAAATGGCGCAGCAAATACAGCAAGTCGCCGGACAAAAACCGGTTCTCGCCTGTTACAAAGAAGTTTCCCTTAAGCGCATTCATATATTGGCTGCCGACCGCAGAATCGATCAGGCTCTTGATCTTGCGATCGCCCATCAGCTCCGGACGTCTCTTTACCGCGCGCACAAACCGTCCATTTGCGTTCTCTTCTTCCTCCGATTCCTCGGGCGATATCTCTTCTTCCTCGGCAAATGCACTCCCCATCAGGAAGCGTTTTCTCGCCACAGGATCCACGCGAAGCTTCTCTGTAAACTGCGAAAGAGAGCCAGTAATCAGCGCGCCAAACGCCTCATCTTTTAACACACCAGTATTTAAAAACTGATAATTTAACTTCACATAACCTTCGTTAAACAGGCTCTTATCCGTGCGCAAAATGTAGAGCGCATGCTCATAAGCACGGAAGCGTCTGAAGTACTCCTGCATCGGGTCTTTGCAGTCCTCGCTGAAGCCCTCACTCACCCATTTGCAGGCCTTAAACATGCTTGCTGTGAGCACGATTCGAATCTCGTTAAGCTTTCTTGGAATCTTAAAATAATCGAGGATGTATGCATTTTCCAGATTCATCTGAAACTCATCCCTGCAAAATGCACGAAAGTCCGCGCTGTGCAGCATGCCCTTGCCAAAGGGCAGACGAATCTGAAATGACGTCGCTTCGGAAGCTCCGGAGAGCCCCTGCGTCTGCAGATAGGCGCCGAGCACCTGCGCATACGAAGGATCGATCAAACCTTCACCGTCAAAGCAGTTGACTTCCATGCCACTCTGGTTCTTCGGAAATACCTTCGTCCCGTAGGTCGGCGGATTCTCACCGTCGGCAGGCGTCAGTTCGGTAAAGACCGTCACATCCTCTTCCCTGGTTTTGCTCACCCCATCTGGAATCACAACAACCGTCCGTTCATCAAGGACAAATCCGTCCTCTTCGGGGTCTAAATCCACCCGCAGACCCGTCGAAAGAAACAGGCCGCGGTACGCATACACTTTGCTCAGTGGATAGGTGCGCCCCTCGCGGAACATATCGAGGGTCAGACGCTTTGTCATCTCCGCAAGAAACGCCTCGTCGATGAAGGTGATCACGGATTTACGCGACATGCTCGCACTCTTATCGCAAGGGACCAACACGTGCGAAACACCGTCCTGACAGAGCACAATGCCTTCGGAGAAAATCTCTTCGATCACGTCATGCTTGCCGGAGCGCATCGCCTCCGCGCAGTCTAAATAGATCAGATCTGTCATCACAAACTGTGGATAGAAAGACAGTCCCTGAACCGACTTCTTGGCCCGCAGCAACTGGTCAAAAAAGGCGTTCATCGGCCGCTCCACGCAGGCCTTCACCACGTTGCTGTAAACGTATGGATTGTCAAGATCTAAAAAATACTCTCCATCTCTCTTCGGAAACGCCGCAATCCGCTCCGCGCGCAAGGTCAGCGTCTCCCCTAAAATCTGACCGCCAATACCCCATTTACGTTCTTCCACTGTCATCTGATCATCCTCATTTCTTTGGGTAAACCCACTAATCCACGTTCTAGTATACCGAAAATGCTTCCGGCATACAATCAAAAAAATGTGAAAAAACCTCTTGACAACCAAAAACCGGCTTGCTATTTTAGAATTAGCTCAAGAGTTTTTGGCTAGTATTTGAACCGATTGGATGAATTGTCCATGTTGGTGTTTGTACGTGGTGCCGGGTTTCACAGGAATCAGACATTGCAAGCATATGCTCCGTTCAACGAACGGTCATGAATGGATTGAAGCACTCACAAGGCCCCGCAGGTCTCCTGCGGGGTTCTTTTTTTTGTCCTTTTTTCGTGAAATGATTACTTACCCTATATTTCAAAGAAAGAAGGAGACGACATGAACACACATTCCTATCCCAATCACACCAAAACCATCGTCCCGATCAAGCATATTTTTCGTCAACACAAACCCATGATCTCTGAACTTGCCTCCACACGCATGGTAGGCCTGGCAGCCCATTTGCCAGAAGGGGAATTCCTCGGATGGCAGATGCAGGTGCCTACGGTTGGCCTGGCAGAGATTTCACTCTTTGGCAGTGCTTCTGTCCAGGACACAGACCTGACCTGGGCGTTTGAAAAGCTTGCCTCCTTTGAGGAAGAGAATGCTTCATCAGAGGATATTCTCCCTGATCACAAGCTTCTCTACGAAATCTGCATCGGCAGCCCCGTCCCGAAAAAGCGCGGTGCAATCGGCTTTTGCTCTGCTACCCCGGAGTCTGATAAGCAGATTTTATCGTCCGCCCATCCGCTCTCTTACTCGCTGCAGTTTGGCGGTCTGATCGACGCCATGCGAGAGCAAGGTGCCTGGTTTCGCTTCTCTTTAAGCGCAGCGACCCTGGAGGAACAGCTTGCCTGCCGCAAGGAAGTGCTCTCTCACTGGTCCTCATATCAGGTAAACGCAGAGCAATACCTCGGCACGCCGGTCAAGGCAAAGGCTCTGCTCCTGCTAAATGGAGCGCCCTCGCTTCGTCTTCGCACCGCGATCGATGCGATGATTCCCGGCGCGATCCTGCAAAAGATCGGCTCTCTTGACGAAGCCTTCGCCCGTGACATCTGGGCAAATGCATCCGCGCGCCAGTACATTTTACCCGCGTTTGATGCCCGCATCCTAACGCTAGAGCCTTGCATCCAGGAGGAAATGGTCATCGGGGTTCACCTAAAAGAAGCCGAAGTAAAGCCCTTGCCTGCTTCTCACGAAAATGAAACCGAAGGCAAAGTCCTCACGATCGGCACCGCGATGGACATCTCCGGTTTTACGAGAGATATCACGCTCGGTGAGGAAGACCTAAAGCGTCACTGGCAGATCATTGGACAAACCGGTACGGGTAAGTCCACCCTGCTTGCAAATGCAATTTTAAGCGCCGCAGAGCAAGGCTTCGGCCTCACATTCTTTGATCCCCACGGATCCACGGTGGAGCTTCTCTTAAGGAGCTTTCCGAAAAACGTCGCAAAACGTGTGCGAGTGATCCACATCGGAGACGCCGAAAACCCAGTGCCGATGACAATCTGGAGCTCTTCCAATCCGCAAAAGGAAGAGCGCACAATCAGTGACCTCTCCCTGCTCTTCGCAGACATCTTCGACCCGAAACGTCAAGGCTTTGTCGGCCCACGCTGGGAGCGTTGGTTCTCGGTCTTTTCACAGGCCGCCATCGCGCTCTATGGCAGACAAGCAAGCTTCGAAGCCATCACTTGCATTTCGCAAGGCATGACCTCCATGCGCAAAGCCTATGATCTGCTCAAAAACAGATATCCTGCCCTCGCCAACGCGATCCAGGAAGAATTCGGCAAAATGAGCCAATCTGAATTAGCAGATTTGATCAGCTGGGCGGTCTGTAAGATGCAACGCCTGACCTCCGTGCCGCAGCTTCGAAACACTCTTGGTGCAGGCACCAATGCGCTCGATTTCGACAACATTTTACAAAGCGATCAGATCACTCTGATTGACCTGGCTTCCCCGGAGATCGGTACCCACGCGGCACGCACGATCGGCACGCTGATTCTGATGCAATTATGGCAGGCCACAATGAGGCGAGATGACCGCTCTAAGACGCACCTGGTCTTTATCGATGAAGCACATCTGTTCCAGACAAATCCTCTGCCGCAAATGCTCGCGGAGAGCCGCAAGTTCGGTCTCGGTATGATCCTCGCACATCAACACTGCGGCCAGCTTATGCCCGAGATTCTGGATGCTCTCGAAGCCAACAGTGCCAGTTTCTCTGCTTTTCGTCTATCTACAAGAGACGCCGGCAGTGCCCAGATCCGTCTGGGAAATGAGCCCTTCGCGGCGAAGTTAAGCTGCATGAATGCATTTGAAGCACTCAGCACCTTAAGCGTCAAGGGTCGCCAGACAGAGCCCTTCACGCTCATGATCTCCCGTGTCAAGGAGCAAAAAGACGGTGCCAAGATTGCAGCCAAGATCGAAGAACTCAGCCGCAAGACACTCGTGGAACCTTACCGCTGCTATGCCCCGCTCACACGCGATGAGATGCTCGCGGTACTCGATGGCAAGCCGTTAGCACGCAAAGTGCCAGAAACGACTCGTCCTACCACTTCCAAGCCGGCCGAAGAAACAAAAAAGGAAGCAAGCTGGCTGGATGACTGGGTGGAACGTCATGCAAAATCCACACCCGCAGACGTCATCCCTGCAACCGTAGCCAAAACGACGAAGAAGGCCGGATAATGGCCTTCTTCGCTCTCAAAATATCTATTTTTGGAGGTGCTTTTATGAATTTTTCTCACGAATGGTTTGTATCCAATCATTTATTCTTCAGGGATCCGGAAGATGAAAACGCATTTGCCGATCTGATGCAAGAAACCCTCGAAATTCGCATCGGGGAACACATGTCAGAGGGCTTAACTGACGATCAGCTAGATGAATTTGAGTATATGTTAGATCACGATACCCCAGATGAAGAAATTGCGGAATGGCTCGATGAATACTGCCCGAACTACCGCGACATCATTTCCGAAGAAGAGGCGAAACTCAAACAAGAAGTGCTTGAAAACAGATCCCGTATCGTATGAGAAAAAGGCCTGGGACAAAGCCCAAACCAATCCTCTGAGTCCAAGACATACCCTCTGCGAACTAGAATGGATCGAAGTCCAGGAGCAAATGGGGGCATATCTATCCTATCTATAAAGCGCAAGAATTCATTCCTTTGAATTTTAATACACGACTGAGACCCTATCAATAGTCAATCGTCCGTAAGGGTCTGTATTTTTCGCATTTTTTCGTTTGTTCGGGATCCTACAGCAATCATTTTTTTTACACAGGGTCTCATGGTTTTACTGTTTGTCGTATTTTTAAGACCCTCTGCATGAATTTTGACTTGTCAGGGTCCCCATGCCAACTTTGCTTGTCCGAAAAGAGTACCCTCCACATAACAATTCGTCCTTTAGGATCCATTACATATCTGTAGCATGCCTCACAAAGTGGGGGCCTGTGCAAAGCACAGACCCCCAGACTCTTAAGTCATGTCTTATCCCAGATTACTCTGCTCTCTTTACGAGTGCATCGTACTTCTTCGCTGCATCGGTCTCAGCCTTGGTGAAGAGCTTCTCTGCTCTGTCAGGGTTGGAACGAGCAAGACGGTTGTAACGAACTTCGCTCATGATGAAGTCTCTGTAGCTAGCGGTCGGAGCCTTGGAGTCAAGCTGGAACGGGTTCTTGCCTTCTTCTTCACGTCTCGGATCGAAACGGAACAGATGCCAGTAACCGGACTTGACAGCTGCTTCTTCCTCAAGCTGTGCATTCTTCATGCCGCCCTTGATACCATGGTTGATACAAGGAGCATAAGCTACGATGAGGGACGGACCCGGATAGCTCTCAGCCTCAGTCAGGGCCTTGACTAACTGGTTCTTGTCAGCACCCATAGCAACCTGTGCAACGTAGATGTAACCATAGCTCATTGCGATTGCTGCAAGGTCTTTCTTCTTAACTTCCTTACCAGCTGCTGCGAACTGAGCGATTGCGCCGGTAGGAGTTGCCTTCGAAGCCTGGCCGCCGGTGTTGGAATAAACCTCGGTATCGAATACCATGATGTTGACATCCTTGTTGGAAGCAAGCACATGATCTACGCCGCCGTAGCCGATATCATAAGCCCAGCCGTCACCACCGAAGATCCACTGCGTCTTCTTCGCTGCGAAATCCTTGTTTGCAAGGATGTACTTGCGATCTTCGTTATCGCAGTCGCAAGCCTCTAAAGCTGCGATCATCGCTTCGGTTGCAGGTGCATTCTCGGTAGAGGAAAGCTTGGTATCCAGATACTTCTGGATGGCTTCCTTGACTTCGTCCTTCTCAGCGACTGCAAGCAGTCTCTCTGCTGCTGCTACGACGCGGTCACGAAGAGCGGTCGCTGCAAGCTGCATACCAAAGCCATACTCAGCGTTGTCCTCGAATAAGGAGTTCGCCCAAGCAGGTCCCTTGCCAGCCTTGTTGACTGTGTAAGGAGATGCCGGTGAAGAACCGCCCCAGATAGAGGAGCAACCGGTTGCATTCGCGATGTACATTCTGTCACCAAACAGCTGTGTGATCAGCTTCGCATAAGGAGTCTCGCCGCAGCCTGCGCATGCGCCGGAGTACTCTAGCAGAGGCTGTCTGAACTGGCTGCCCTTAACGGTGGAAGCTTTAAACTTCTCAGTAACAACAGTCGGAACATCAAGCTTGGTTGCATAGTCGAACATCTCCTGCTCATGAAGCTGTGTCTCAAACGGCTGCATGGTCAGAGCCTTCGCACCCTTCTTACCAGGGCAGACATTTGCACAAGCACCACATCCGGTACAGTCATAGACGGAAACTGCAATTGCAAAGTTCACGCCAGGTACACCAGTCATCGGAAGGGTTGTGCCAGGAGCGTCTGCTAAGGTCTCTTCTGTCAGAGCAACCGGACGAATGACTGCATGCGGGCAGACATAAGAGCAGAAGTTACACTGGATACAATTCTCGGCATTCCAAGCAGGAACATCGATTGCGACGCCGCGCTTCTCATAAGCTGCGGAACCAGACGGTAAGGTACCATCTGCGTAATCCACGAATGCGGATACCGGCAGAGCGTTACCAGCCTGAGCGTTGATCGCGTTCTGGATAGTGTTGACATAGTTGACAACATCCGCACGGTCACCGGTCACGTCCTTGGTCAGCTTCTCGGTAGCTGCATCTTTCCAGTTCTCAGGAATCTCGATCTTAACAAATGCATTTGCACCACGCTCGATTGCATCGTGGTTCATCTTAACGACATCATCACCCTTCTTGGAGTAAGAAGCGGTTGCAGCGTCCTTCATGTACTGGATTGCATCCTCAGCAGGGATGATGTTGGCCAGTTTGAAGAATGCAGACTGTAAGATGGTGTTGATGCGGCCGCCCAGACCGATCTCTTTACCGATCTTGAAACCATCGATGGTGTAGAAGTTGATCTTGTGATCATACATGTACTTCTTGACCTGACCCGGCAGATGCTCTTCTAACTCTTCCGGCGTCCAGGCAGTGTTAAGAAGGAATGTACCGCCATCCTTCAGATCCTGAACCATGTTGTACTTACGAACATAAGCAGGCATATGGCAGGCAACGAAGTCAGCCTTGTTGATCAGATAGGTCGCCTTGATCGGATCCTTACCGAAACGGAGGTGAGAAATGGTCACGCCGCCGGACTTCTTGGAATCATAATCAAAGTAAGCCTGTGCATACATGTCGGTGTGGTCGCCGATGATCTTGATGGAGTTCTTGTTCGCACCAACGGTACCATCTGCGCCGAGGCCCCAGAACTTGCAGGAAATCGTGCTCTCAGGCGTTACGGAAGGAGCATCGACTCTCTCTAAGGAAAGGTTGGTGACATCATCAACGATACCTAAGGTGTAACGCTCCTTGGTTGTATTGTTAAATACAGCCATGATATCTCCAGGAACGGTATCCTTGGAACCTAAACCATAACGTCCGTTAAATACAGGCGTAGTCTCAAACTTGCTGCCCTTTAAAGCTGCAACAACGTCTAAGAACAGAGGCTCGCCGATTGCGCCAGGCTCCTTGGTTCTGTCAAGAACGTTGATGTACTTCACGGTATCCGGAATAACCTCTAACAGATGCTTCGCGGAGAACGGTCTGTACAGACGGCACTTGACTAAGCCAACCTTCTGGCCCTGTGCAAGCAGGTAATCGATGGTCTCTTCGATGGTGTCGCATGCAGAACCCATCGCGATGATGATGTTCTCAGCATCCTCAGCACCATAGTAGTTAAAGAGCTTGTAGTTGGTTCCGATCTTTTCGTTGACCTTATCCATGTACTTCTGAGTTAACTCAGGAATTGCATTGTAATAAGGGTTGGAAGCTTCTCTTGCCTGGAAGAAGACATCCGGGTTCTGAGCGGTACCACGCTGTACAGGATGCTCAGGGTTTAATGCACGCTTACGGAAAGCGTCAACAGCATCCATATCCACCATATCCTTCAGGTCATCATAGTCCCAGATCTCGATCTTCTGGATCTCGTGGGAGGTACGGAAACCATCAAAGAAATGAAGGAAAGGAACGCGGCCTTCGATCGCAGTCAGATGAGCAACTGCACCGAGATCCATAACTTCCTGGACATTGCCTGCGCAAAGCATAGCAACGCCGGTCTGACGACATGCATAGACGTCAGAGTGATCACCAAAGATGGACAGCGCGTGGCTGGCAAGCGCACGAGCGCTGACATGGAAGACACCGGGAAGCAGTTCACCGGCAATCTTGTACATGTTCGGGATCATCAGCAGCAGACCCTGAGAAGCGGTATAAGTGGTTGTCAGCGCACCAGCCTCCAAAGAGCCGTGAACTGCACCGGCAGCACCTGCCTCAGACTGCATCTCGGAGAGTACTACCTCATGACCGAAGATGTTCTTTCTGCCCTGGGTTGCCCAGATGTCAGTGTAGTCCGCCATCGGTGATGAAGGGGTGATCGGATAGATCGCAGCTACGTCAGTAAAAGCGTACGATACATGAGCAGCAGCTGTGTTACCATCCATGGTCTTCATTTTTCTTGCCATGAAAAAATCCTCCTTATAAGAATGTTCTGCACCTGTGACCGTCTAATGACGGTCTATTTACGTGGCGATAGCCTGCAAACGGGCAGACTATTGCCTTGAATGCATACTATGTGTAAATTTTAACACTTTTGCAAATGAGTGTAAAGAGGAAAGGCCTGTGTATCAATGAAAAAACATCTATTCTCCCACACGATAATGTCCGATGATTTGTTCCTCCCGTTCTTCTAAAATATCCTCTTCATACTCGTCCTGGTCTACCCTGCCGTGATGAATCACAAAGGGCACATTTCTCTCGTTCTTCCGGTCAGAAATGATGCCGATATGTCCTTCAAATACCACAATATCTCCGGGCTGCCACGCCTCTGTATTTCTCACATCTAACGTCAGGCTCTTCGCATGTCTTGTGAAATAAACCTGCAGATTCACCACTCTTCGAAAATCAATCCGCTTATCTTCTGCTTTCGGATATGATGCCGGAGAATCCTTCACATCTTGAGCGACCAGCTCCATCAGATCATACCCCGCATGCAGCAAGGCATAGCCTACCACATCCGTACATACTCCATAGCCATCATCCGGATAGCCTCCGGCATAATAACGACTCTCATACTCTGGACGCGTTGCCACATAAGCTTTTGCATTTTGCAAAATGTCCAGTGCATCGCAGATACCGTCAGCGTCCGCATCCGATTCATCAGTACTTTCTTTGCCTTGTACTCCCTGCGCAAAGGAAACGATAGTTTGTGTCTCTTCTCGCAGATTTCCTGCCGGATCTTCTACTACGAATTCATCCCCTGATGCACTCTCCTCTGGATCCTTAAGACGTACATTTCTCACGAGCAAACTTAAGCTAATCAATATCATCAAGAAAAAACCAACTGTCAATAAGACTCGTATTCTGCGCTTTCTTCTTCTGAATTTTCTCCTCCTTCGATATCTTCTTTCTTCACCTTCCTGCATAAAAAAGCCCCCTTTCCAAAGATCTCATCGATCTTAGCAAGGCGGCTTCTCTGTCTTTTCATGGACTTGTCACCAAGTTGTAAAAATTCCTCCCGTCAGTGCAATATTTACAAGGATTCCCTGATATTGATCTCCTATGATTTCGACGCTCAATTCAAAACTATGATCCGATGTCACCGCTTGGAAAATGTAATCTTCCGATCCCGGATCCAACTCTTGTTTCGGGTCGAACGCCTTTTCCTCAAATGAGACACCTAAAACTTCCTCGTAAACTGCAAGGATTCCATGCATCCACGATTCCAAATTCTCTAAGCTTTCTGAATTTTCAGAAATCGGAAGCAGATACTGAATGGTGATGGGTACGCCACTCTCTTTCTCCAGCGCAAGATAATTCACACCCGCTTCTCTTATCAAGAGCTTTACTGCAGAATCTTCCCCTTCCGGATATAGAACATAAGATGCATATTCCGCTCCTGAAAAATCCGGAATCTGCCACTCATCTTCCATCATCTGGCTCTGGCAAAGCTCTGCAAATGTCTCCCAGGCTTCCGCAAATGAATCCTCCGGCGGATCCTGGTATGTCATCTGACCATTTTCCAGATAATGAAACAACTCTTCCAGATTTTTCTTCTTTTCCTGATATACATATCCATAAGGGGCAACCTGATCCACCGAAACCCGCGCGGAGCTTCTTTGCACCGCCTGCGCTTTCTGGGTGAGAAGTGCTCTCGGAACCAGATTTCCGAGTGTTAAGATCCCTGCAGCAAGCACAAAAGTCAACAAGGCAGCCGCACCCTTACTCCGTCTCTTCATCCATCTCTCCTTCTGCCAATAAGACACTGACTGACACCGTTGTCCCTACCTGTTCCACACTTTCGATCCGGAGGTTTGATCCATGAAGCTCGGCAATCTTCTGGCAAAGTGCAAGCCCCAGACCCGCACCGTGCTCCTTCCTGGATCTCGCTTTATCCACCATATAAAATGCCTCCGTCACTCGCTCAATCTGGTCTTCTGGAATTCCTCGTCCTTGATCTTTCACGGAGATCACGTATCTGCCCTCCGTCATTTTACCTGACACCGCGACCTCAGACGTCCCGGATTTGAGCGCATTTTCCACCAGATTGATTACCAGCGTTTCGATCAGGTCAGATTCCACCGAAATCCAGGCGCGCTCAAACGCCAGAGATAGCTGCACGCCTCTTTGTTCTGCCCTGGGTGCTAGCTTTTTCATCAGATCTTCTTCCAAATCTTTCGTCTGGATACTTTCCATAACGATCCCTCGCTGATCCAGCCCGAACAGATCCATCAGCTTCAGAGACAGGGCTTCCAGGCGCATTCCTTCGTTCAGGATATAGCCGGCTGCCTCTTGCATTTCCGGTACAGACAGTTCCCCCTCTGCGATGGTGTCTGCATATCCGATCACGCTGGTCATCGGCGTCTTGATCTCGTGAGCAAAATTGGCGGTAAATGCTTTCTGCCGTTCCAGGGCGCGTCCCAGTTCTCCCACGTTCTCCTCAATCGTCCCTGCCATTCGGTTAAATGTATCCGCAAGCTCTCCGATTTCGTCGCGGGAAGAGACCAACACACGTTGGCTGTAGTCTCCGCTTTCCATGGCCGCACTAGCTTCCTTGAGGCGTTTGATCGGCCGCGTCATCTGAAACGCCACCGCTAGTAACATCAGTGCACCTGCCAAGGTTTCCGCAAAGAAGATACGTTCACTCTGCTCGCGCAGGGTCTCTGCCTCCGAAAAAACATCCCCGATCGGCCGTGCAGTCGTCAAGGACAACGACAGATCTCCCAACGCACAGACACTGTTGGCCAACAGGAAATCTTCTTCTTTACTGACCTTCCAGGAAATCTCTGTAACATCTCCTTGCGGCAGGTCTGAAAACGCTGGAATGTTGCGATAAAGCTCGCCATTCTCATCCGAAATCATCAACTGCACATCCATGGATGTCGTGATCTGGGATGCAATCTCTGAAATCGCCTTTTGTTTCTCAATGCCACCCGTCGCAGATGTCATAAGTCCCGACTGCAGCGCATATTTTACCAGCTGGTGTTCGTTTAAACAGCTCTCCACCTGGTGCGCCAGTGCATGTTCCATTTGGCTGGAGACAGACAGATATTCTGCAGAACCAAGCACCAGGGTTAACACCGTGAGTGCACACAAAAATATCTTGTGAAAAACCTTCATTGATTATTTCTCCATTTTAAGACGATATCCGATCCGAAATACAGTCTGAATCACGTTTTCCCATCCCAGCTTTTTGCGAAGCCTCTGAATATGGTTATCCAAGGTTCTCGTCTCCCCCAGGTACTCTTCATGCCAAACACTTTCATAAAGGTAGCTTCTGCTCAGCGCCGCGTTTCGGTTGCGCATCAAAAGCTCCAGAAGGTCAAACTCTTTGGGGGTCAGTTCGATCTCCTCGTCTTTTTTCATCACAGTCCGGGACTCCGGATCCAACACCACATCCTGCCAGAAAAGCTGCTGCCCCAGTTTTCCTGATCGCCGCAGCACCGATTCCACCCGTGCCAAAAGCTCGCCCAGCTGAAACGGTTTGCATAGATAATCATCGGCTCCCATCCGCAGCCCCCTGATGCGGTCACCCACCTGCGTCATCGCAGAGATCACAATCACAGGAATGCGAAGCGGCCGCAGATACTCTAAAAGGTCATACCCGGAAATCTCCGGCAGCATCAAATCTAAGAGCACCAGATCCCAGCCACCACTCTCAAGGGCATCTGCCCCTTCCTTGCCATCCGAGGCACAAGTGCAGGCATACCCCTCTTTCTTTAACGTACTTTCTATTAAATGAGCAATCGCAGGATCATCTTCAATTACCAGAATCTGAATCATTTTAACCTCCAACCATGAAACCCATGACAAGTTATCTTGTCACAAAAATACTACCTACATGTGTCAAAGATGTCACAGAGGGCGCATTTTCTTTGCAGGATCATTGTACCAGAGAGAAAAACGGAAAAAAATTAAGAATTCCTGTTGACAAGTCTGTATTACTGTGTTATTGTACTAATTGACTAGTACAGAAGTACACTTGACGAAGTGTAAGAAACAAAGTTTTGAAAGGAGCAGATATGCCTTGGAAATTATCAGCGGATAAGCCGATTTACCTGCAGTTAATGGATCACATCAAAGCGGATGTCGTCGCAGGCAACTACAAGCCTGGCGATAAGATCCCTTCGGTGCGTGAGCTTGCAGCTGCAGCCGGCGTCAATCCCAACACCATGCAGAAGGCTCTCTCCGAGCTGGAGCGCGAAGGACTTCTCTTCTCAGAGCGCACCAGCGGACGCTTTGTCTCGGACGATCCTGCAAGAATCGAACAGACCAAAGTCACACAGGCAAAGGAACTGACCCACGATTATCTGGGCAGGATGAAACAGCTTGGCTTTGAGAGAGATGCCGTGACAGAATTTATTTTACAGAACAACGAGGAGTAAACCTATGGCAGAATTATTAGAATGTAAGAACTTAACGAAGAAGTTTGGTTCGAAGGCAGCGCTTGACGATGTAACGCTTACGCTGGGACGTGGCCGCATCGTAGGTCTCTTAGGACCCAACGGCAGCGGTAAGACGACGTTAATTAAGACCATCAACGGTCTTCTCACACCGACCTCCGGTGAAGTGTTAATCAACGGAGAAAAGCCCGGCATCGAGTCGAAGAAAGTCATCTCCTACCTGCCGGAGCGCACGTATTTGAATGACTGGATGAAGGTCAAGGATATGCTGCAGTATTTCGCAGATTTCTATGACGACTTTAATATGAATAAAGCGCTTGAGATGCTGGAGCGCTTGCACATCGATCCGAAGGATCGCTTAAAGACTCTCTCCAAGGGCACGAAGGAAAAAGTGCAGCTGATCCTGGTGATGAGCCGCGAAGCGGACCTTTATATCCTCGATGAGCCGATTGGCGGTGTCGATCCTGCATCCCGCGACTACATTTTGGATACGATTTTAAGCAACTATAGTGAGAATGCAACCCTGTTAATCTCCACACACCTGATCACCGATATCGAGAAGATCTTAGACGATGTCATTTTCTTAAAGGACGGTCACGTTGTGGCAAATGGAAGCGCTGAGGATATCCGTGCAGCGCAGGATTGCTCGATCGATGCTTATTTCAGGGAGGTATTCCGATGCTAAGTAAAGTGTTAAAATATGAAAATAAGGCGATGAGCCGCATTATGCTGCCGCTTTACGCAGCACTGCTGGCAAGTACGCTGGTCACCGGCATTCTGCTTTTGATCAGTAAGGTCCGCCTTTATAATGAAGATAACTTCAGCTATTATCTGACGCAGCCCGATGCGGTCTCGAGAATTCTTGAGATCATGACCACAGTCTTTATGATCTCCTTCTTTGTTCTGATTGCCGCCGTCTGTGTTGCAACCTTTATCGTCATCCTGCTTCGTTTTAACAAGAGCTGCCTTGGCGACGAAGGATACCTGACCTTTACACTTCCCGTCAGCATCGACGACCAGCTTTGGGGCCGCATCCTGGCAAGTGCGATCTGGTCCCTCTTAAGCCTCATTGTGGTTTTCCTTAGCATCATCTTATTGATTGCCTCTGCCGGTCTTCTGCCGGACTTCTTTGAAGGCTTCATTGACGGCTTGAAGGAACTCTTCGCGACAGAAGGTGTTGTCGGCTTCCTGGTTCAGTTTGTATGCTCGATGCTCGTCAGTCTGATCACTGCACCGATCGCTTGCTTCTTCTGCCTGACGCTTGGTCAGCTGATCATGCCAAAGCATCGTATCGCCGGTGCCTTCATCGTCTACTTCGGTCTCAGTTTCATCGAACAGATCCTGGTATCCTTCCTTGGATACTTCGGACTAAAGGGAGACTATCTGATCGATTTCATGCTGGAAAATGATTTCATGACCATCATGCGGGGAACCCTCTGGTATGAGTTGATTTCCTTGTTGATCACCGGTACGATCTTCTACCTGGTCACAAGACATATACTGAAGAACAGATTAAATCTAGAATAAGCTTTTCAAGGATAGGGAGTGCGAAAAGGAGCCGACATGAGGCTCCTTTTCCTTTTGCTTTTATTCCCACACCTTAAAAAGCGTTACTCCATCGTATTGACCACACCGGTAAATAATACGGTTCCGTCAAAGCTTGTCACCGCGAAGACGAACGGACGGTCAAGCACCACATCGATCGGTTCTTCCGGCATGTAGGCAGTTGCCTCTGTCACCATGACTGTAAATGCAGCCGCTTCCACGCCTTCTTCATCCACCTTCACACGCCCCGCATGCGTGATCTGTGTGACCTCGATGTTTTCCACGTCGGTCAGCGGTGTAAAGTCTGATTTTGCCGCCGTGAACACATCATTTACCCCAAGTTTCTTAAGATCCTCCACCAGATCCAAGCTCGAAGACACATCAAATTTGGGCAAATGAATCCGCACGCGTGCCCAGTCTTTCTGCTGGGTTGTCATGAGTACATCGAGAAGCTTCGGATCGGAAGGCAAGCTCTCCGCACTCGCGCCTTCCTCTGGGAGGAAGAAATACATCGTACCACTCTGCGTTAAAGGCAGTCCAACCACCGTCATGTTCTCGGTCTTTACATAAAAATAATTCTCTGTCTGCACCATAAACGGGATGGTCTGATCTCCTTTTGCGCTGTGGAAGATGTCATCCTGCGTGGCTGATTTCTCAAACTGATCCGCCCAGCTCGCTTTGTAATAGATCGTGCTTGCCAGTGCGATCACTGTGTCGACGGATAGCTCAATCCCCTTGGCTGCTTCCTCAAGAAGCCCGCCCGTGTTCTCATTAAGCCAATCTTGCAGGGCTTTGTTCATCTCCGCAGAACCACATTTGCCAGAATAAGACGAGGCAAAGTGTTCTTCTGCCAACGTCTTTAGCGCCTCCTCGTGGAACGCCACATCTTCATTGAGCCACAAGGAATTTGCCAGTAAACACGTCACCGCATCATCACTTTGATAATTGGAAAGCCAAAGCGTCTTTGCAGTCTCCCGCACCTCTTCGATGTCCTTCGCACCCATCACGTCAAGGATCTGCGTGCGCGTGTCCCCATCCACGATCTCAGCAAGCATTGCAAGCGCCATATAGACATTGATCGGGGAATACACGGTGTTTTTCTCCCCTTCACCGTGCTCCAAAAACACCGGCAAAGTCTTCTCATAGAAGGTCTTGAGGGAAGGTGAAACCTTCTTGCCTTCGTCGATCTTGGCCTGACGCGCCTTTAACCAAGCCTCATAATCATCAAAAAAGGAATCGTAGTCGATCTCCCCGTCTTTCCCTACATAATCTTCCTCTTTTGGCAAGGTGATTAACTCCGGGTACTGCGCTGCATATGCCTTCAGCTGTGAGACGATCGTTTCCTTCACCGTCCCCTCTTCTGCGGCTGGTTTGGTCTCCGCATTCTCCTGTTTTGGCGCCTCCGCCCCTGTGCAGGCACAGGTGAGGCACATCACAACCGCCAAAAACGCCGCCAAGACTCGTTTCGTGATTCTTTTCATTTTCCTCTGCCACTCCTTTCTTCGTTCGTGTGAAATATCTGTAATTCCACTCCCTACACACATCATACCGGAGAGCCATGAAAAAGGTTGCATCCAAGTACAAAAAAAGTTCCAGCACAAAACTGGAACTTTCTCTTAGTGGTTGATCCCACACAAATCCTTGACCACTTCTCCGCCTGCAATCAGCCCCGCCACAGAAGGCACAAAGGCATTGCTCCCCGGGATTGCCCGACGTTCGGTGCACTTTCTCGTGGTGCCCGGCGGGCAGACACAGTGCAGTTTGCAGTCGATATCCTCGGTCACCACCGGTGTCATCGCCTCTTCCTCAGAATAGACGACCTTCACCTTCGTAATCCCGCGCTTTTTTAACTCTCTTCGCATCACGCGCGCCAGCGGGCAGACCTTGGTCTTCGCGATGTCCGTCACGCGAAATGCGGTCGGATCCATCTTGTTTCCGGCACCCATACAGCTGATAACCGGCACATCGGCCTCCTTGCAGCGCTCGATGATCAGAAGCTTGGCTGTCACGGTATCCACCGCGTCGATCACGTAATCGAACTTTGAAAAGTCAAACTGATCGATCGTCGATGCGTCCACAAATGTCTGATAAAGCGTCACCTCACAGCGTGGGTTGATCTGTTTCACTCTCTCTTCCGCTACATCAGTCTTGTACTTGCCGACCGTCTTCCATGTCGCGATGACCTGTCGGTTTAGATTGGTCATGCACACCCGGTCATCGTCCACCAAATCCAGATGCCCGATCCCACTGCGTGCAAGCGCTTCGACCGCATAGCCACCCACGCCGCCAAGGCCAAAGACCGCAACGCGGCTCGCCTTTAACTTCGCCATCGCTTCTTCTCCCACCAGCATACGCGTGCGGGAAAACTGATCCTGACTCACTGATTCTCTCCCTGCTTTCTCTCTTCTTTGCTCAGCGTCTCATTCATGCTGCCGGTACGGTAGCCCTTTAAATCCATCGTCACATAGGTAAAACCAATGCTCTGCAGATAGCTTACGATCTGTTTGCGGATCTCAGGCTGCACCAGGCGTTCCAATTCATTTTCCCCAACTTCAATGCGTGCAATCAGGCCATGGATACGCACCCGCAGCTGCTTAAACCCAAGGTCGATGAGCAGTTGCTCTGCCTTGTCCACCATGCCAAGCTTCTCCTCCGTGATCGTCTCCCCGTAGACAAATCTCGACGCCAGACAGGCAAATGAAGGTTTCTCCCACGTGGGCAGATTCATCTCTTTGGAAAGCTCACGGATCTCCTGCTTATAGAGCTTCGCGTGGCGCAGCGGGCTCTTCACCCCAAGCTCTGCCACTGCCTGCAGACCCGGGCGGTAATCTCCGTTATCATCCATGTTCGAGCCTTCCGCGATGTAGTTCATGCCCTGACGCTTAGCCTCGGCACCCATTTTCTCGAAAAGCTCTTTCTTGCACAGATAACAACGGTTCTTCGGGTTCTGTGCAAATCCCTCGATCTCTAACTCCTCAGAGACCACGACCACCTGGCGGATGCCTTCCTTTTCGCAAAATGCTTCGGCTTCCTTATATTCTCTCTCCGGGAACGAACACGATCTTGCTGTCACCGCAATCATCTGATCGCCCAGCACGTCGTGCGCCACCTTTGCAAGAAAGGTCGAATCCACGCCACCGGAAAATGCGATCGCTACGCTTCCCAGTTCTCGCAGATACTCTTTTAAAACTTCTAACTTCTCATGTGCACCCATCATTGTAATCCCCATTTCTTCTTTATTCTACTCAAGTAGTAAATAATTACTGATAATCTACTTTCAACAAGGTCAGTCCCTTCGCTGGCGCGGTAAATCCCGCAAGGCTTCGGTCCTTCTTCTCCAGCAGTTCTTTCATGTTCTCCGGTTCGCGCTTGCCCTGTCCGACCTCGATCAGTGTTCCGGTCAAGATCCGCACCATGTACTGCAAAAAGCCGTCCCCGTGATACGTAAATGTGATGAAGTCACCCTTCTTCTCGATCACGATGGAATCCACCGTGCGCACCGTGGACTTCTTCATGCGCGGGTTGTGCGAAAAGCCCGCAAAATCATGGGTCCCCAGCAGATACTTCGAAGCCTCCTGCATCCTCGCAACATCCGGCTTGTCAAACACTTCGAAGACATATTTGCGCTGGAAGAGCGGCTTTAAATCACCGACGTAGATCGTATAACAGTAGGTTTTGCCGATCGCGTTATATCTTGCATGAAATCGGTCGGATGCGGCTTTGACCTCACGCACACAGATATCATCTGGCAGATATTGATTGCAGTAATCCCGGATCTGCCGCTCCGTCATCGTCGTGTCAAGGTGTACATTTGCCACCATGCCGCGCGCATGCACCCCCGCGTCGGTTCTCCCGGCACCGATGACCTCCACGTCTTCTTCCACCATCCGCGAGAGCACGCTCTCAAGCTTTCCCTGAATGGTCATCTCCTGATCCGGCTGGGACGCCCAACCATAAAAACGCGAACCGTCATACGCGACCGTAAGTTTGTAATTGCGAAGCATACGCCTACCCTCCCATTCGGTGCTTTTCTTCAACCTACAAAAGCACTTCCTACATTATAGCCGAAGGTCGCTCACTGTGCAAGGAGGAAGCGAAACTCTTCTGACTGCGGTGATCATCCCGGTCACATTTTCTCCTCTTTTCTTTTCATCAAATGATTGAAAATGCAGGGAAATCGTGCTAATCTAGGACTGTATTTTTTAAACCATACAAAAGAGGAGGGTTTTACAATGGAAAACAAAAAACAGTCTCTTGGCTCTATGCTTCTTGGCAAATGGGACACCAAGACCATCGTTGGTATCGCAATCGGCGCTGCATTATTCGGCGTTTTGATGGATTTCGGCGGCATTAAGGTCACCACCAACACATCCTTAACCAGCGCATATGTCGTTCTTCCGATCGTCGGTGCTCTGTTTGGACCTCTTCCGGCTGCACTGACCGGTCTGATCGGCAACACGATCGCAGACTTAATCGGTGGCTGGGGCTTCTGGTTTGACTGGTCCTTCGGCAACGCTGTCGCTGGCTTCTTCATCGGTCTGCTTCCGGTTTACGGTGCAAAGATCGCTGACGGCATCTTCACCACAAAGCACGCGATCATTTACGCGATCGTCACCATCATCGGTGTCGGCCTTGGCTTTGGTGTTGTCACTCCTGTCCTGACCGTTCTGTTCTACTCTTCCGAGCTGACAGTTACCTGGATCCAGGCATGGGCAGCCATCATCTCTGATGCATCCGTCGCTATCATCGTCGGTATTCCTGTTCTGTTTGCTCTGGCAGCACGCAACAAGAAGAAAACCAATCTGACCAAGGAAGATTAATTTACCTCTATGAAAGAACCGGTTATCGAATTTAAGGACTTTTCCTTCCGCTATAAGTCGCAGAATGAATTCACGCTCCACGACATCAATCTGACCATTTATGCCGGGGAGAAGGTGCTCATCTTAGGCCCCTCCGGAAGCGGAAAGTCCACCCTCGGTAACTGCATCAACGGCTTAATTCCATTTTCCTATGAGGGCGAGATCAAGGGATCCTTAAAAGTATCCGGAATCGAGACTCAGAATGCGAATATCTTCACGCTTTCAAACCATGTGGGCACAGTCTTGCAGGACTCGGATGCCCAGTTCGTCGGTTTGTCAGTCGGTGAAGATATTGCTTTTTCTCTGGAAAATGATGCGGTTCCCCGCAGTGAAATGTTAGGCAAAGTCGAGGCAGTTGCAGGGGTTGTGGGTATGGAAGGTTTCTTGGGCGCATTGCCTTACTCCCTCTCCGGCGGCCAGAAGCAGAAGGTCGCCCTCGGCGGTATCATGCACAACGATGTGCAGACCTTACTCTTTGATGAGCCTTTGGCGGCGTTAGATCCCGCCATGGGGATGACCGCCATCGATCTGATCGACCAGATCCAAAAGGCGCATGGCAAGACCGTCCTGATCATCGAGCACCGACTGGAAGACGTCCTCTACCGTCACGTTGACCGCATCATTTTGGTCAACGACGGCCGCATCCAGCTGGATACGACGCCCGATGAACTGCTTTGTTCCGATATCTTAAAGGCAAATGGAATCCGTGAGCCGTTATATATCTCCGCTCTGAAAAATGCAGGCATCCGGTTTACCCCGGGTGACCACCTGGATAACATCGAGGAGCTGGATTTTGACCGTTATAAAGATGACGTGGTGAAGGCCTTCCAGAGCGTCGCCCTCTCGGCAGCAAAACCGAAGGGCGAGAAGATCATTGAAGTTTCCCACGTAAGTTACGGCTACAACAAAGAGCGTCTGGCACTCTCCGATGTCTCCTTTGACATCTGCCGCGGCGAGAAGATCTCGATCGTCGGCAAGAACGGTGCGGGCAAATCCACCGCTGCCAAGCTCATTTGCGGCATCATCCGCCCGCAGTCCGGCGAAGTCAAGATCAACGGCGAGGACTATATGGCCCTCTCGATCCGCGACATCGGCTGTATCGTCGGCTACGTCATGCAGAATCCGAACCAGATGTTAGTAAAGGATATCATCAAGGACGAAGTCGGACTGGTCATGCAACTGCACGGATTTGCGCAGGAAGAGATCGACAAGCGCACGGAGCGCGTGCTTCGTATGTGCGACCTCTACGGCATGCGCAACTGGCCGGTAGGCGTCTTAAGCTACGGGCAAAAGAAACGAATCACGATCGCATCGATCTTGGGACTGCAGCCGGATGTGATCATCCTGGATGAGCCAACCGCCGGTCAGGATTACAAGCGCTACACCGAGATCATGAGCTTTATCGACGAGCTCAACCGCGATTTCGGCATCACCATCGTCTTCATCACGCACGATATGCACCTTGCGATCGAGTACACCGACCGCTCCATCGTCTTTGCGGACAGTAAGTGTATCGCCGACGACGTGGTCTTTAAGGTGCTCTCCAACAATGAGATCATCGAACGTGCGAACCTAAAACAGACCTCGTTAGTTACCCTTGCAGAGCGCTGCGGCATCGATCCGGAGCAGTACATCCACTACTTCATCGATTCTGAGAAAGCAGAGCGCGAGGCATTTGCCAAGGAAGGAGGGATCTGATGGACGATCGTTTATTTATCAATCTCTCTCCCGGCAGCACTTACCTCGATAAGTTGACGGGCAAGACGAAGGTGCGTCTGTTCTTTGCGTTCATCATTTTACTCATTGCAACCTGGGATATGCGCATCATTTTCCCGACCTTGATTCTGACCATCATTGGTCTGTCTTCGCTGCATTCTAAGCTAAAGAGCGTCAAGGCGATCACGATTTTTGTCGTTTTCACCAACCTCTTAAACCTGTTTTTGATCTGGATCATCGAGCCCGATTATGGCGCAACGATCTGCGGCGGTTCCACCGTCCTCTTCCAGTTCACACCGTTTTACATCGTGACCGGTGAGACCATGTGGTACTTCCTGGTTCGTTTTTGCAAAATGATGGCGACCTTCGTCGCAGCGATGACATTTATCCAGAGCATCACGCCGAGTGAACTCGCAGCAGGTCTTTATGCAAATAAGATCCCGTACAAGGTCTGCATGATCGTCTCGATCGCCTTCCGTTATATCCCAGATATTCTGCGTGATTTCCAGGCGATCAAGATTTCGATGCAGGCACGCGGCATGGAGCTGGATGCAAAGAAAACGACCCTCTGGACAAGATTAAAGCAAAATGTTCTCATCCTCGTCCCGCTGATTGTCACAAGCTTTGACCGCGTCGGCAATATTGCAAATGCGATGGATCTGCGTGGATTCGGCAAGAACAAGACACGTACCTACTATGCGGAGCACGAAGATGGGCCTGGCGACCGCCAGATGAAGATTTTCTACATTTTCCTTTATCTGTTGATCCTCGTGGTCATCGCGTTCCGTATCTTTAAGCCCAGTGAATTTGAGGTCTGGTACCCATGGAGCTGAGCAAGTGCAGGGATCTGTGGGACGCGCACAAACATGAGTTTTCTGCGCTTCTTCAGATTCCCTCCGTCTATGAACAGTCAAGCATTCAGGCAGATGCGCCGTACGGGCTTCCTGTGCAGCGTGCCCTGGATTTTATGAAACAATTATGCGAGCGGGAAGGGCTGATTGTGCGCGACTATGATGGCTATGCGATCTCTGCCTCTTGGGGCGAAGGTCCTCGCATCGATATCGTCTCGCACCTTGACGTCGTTCCGGTCTCCGATGGCTGGACGGAAGATCCGTTTTCCGGATCCATCCACGATGGCAGGGTGCATGGCCGCGGTACGCAGGATATGAAGTCCGGTGCCTACCTAAGCTTTCTGGCGGTCAAGGCACTCAAAGATGCCGGCGTGGTCCCGCAGTGTGAGATCCGCCTTGTCTACGGTACCGACGAAGAGCGCACGATGGATGACATGAAGTATTATGTGAAGCGTGCAGGCCTTCCGGCGTTCGCCTACAGTCCCGATGGCACATTTCCGATCACAAACGGAGAAAAAGGAGCGTTGATGTGGGTCATGGAAGCGCCTTATGAAGGTGCGATCACCTCCCTCTTCGCGGGAACGCAGCCCAATGTCATCCCGTCAAGCGCGACAGCCACCTATCTCTTAAACGGTGAATTGCACATCGTAGAGACGATGGGAATGTCTGCGCACGCCTCGCGTCCCAAAGACGGAAAAAGCGCGCTGCCAGAGCTATTCTCGCTTCTTGCGGCGCAGACAAACGATCCGCTGATGACTCGCCTGCAGAATGCATTTGCAGACCCTTACGGCGCAGGCGTCGGACTAGATGTCGATCTGCCCCCGATGGGAAGGCTCACGATCAACCCCGGCGTTGTCACCCTCTCTGAGGGAACACTGAAGCTGCTGATCGACTGTCGTTACCCGCAAGGAATCACCGCTGAAGAATGCACCAAGCGGCTGAAAGCACGGTTTCCGGAGTTTAACATCACGCTGCCGTACAACGATCCGCCGACCTATGTATCCGCAGACGATCCGTTCATCCGCGCGATGCAGACAGCCTATACGCAAGTAACCGGCAACCCCTGCGGCCTGAACATTTCGGGCGGTGTCTCCTACTCCAAAGTGTTCGGACACTGCGTGACGTTTGGCACCGTGCCCGAAGGAGAGGTAAGCCTTGCCCATCAGGCAAATGAATCCATTTCCGAGGAAGCCTGCGTGAGTGCACTTGCAATCTACATGGAGACGATTCAGGCACTTATGAATGTTCCAGGTCGCCTTCCGAAGGAGAAATGAGGCAGCTATGAAACCAGCGATACTACTTCAAACCGATTTTTCCACCACCTGGAGCGCCGTCGCACAGATGAAGGGCGTGATCAAGATTGTCGATCCCACGCTTGAGATCTACGATCTTTGCCACGAGATCAAAAACTTTGATCCCTGGGAAGCCTCCCTCTCCCTTGATGCAACAGAGCCCTACTGGCCAAAAGGCACCGTGATCGTCTCTGTGGTCGACCCTGGCGTGGGCACCTCCCGGAGAGCCTCTGTGGCGCTCCTTTGCGATGGCACCTACGTCGTCACCCCAGACAACGGCTCGCTGACACACCTAAAATACAGTGTGGGAATCGCAGAAATCCGCGAGATCGATGAGGCCAAGAATCGGTATCAAGCCCGAGAAGAAGTCTCGGTTTTTCACGGCAGAGACCTCTTTGGCTACTGCGCAGCTCTGCTCGCTTCCAGCAAGATTTCATTTGCAGAAGTAGGCCCCGCCTACCCGGTAAATGAGATCGTAGAATGCCCTGAGTACCACTTCAAGCCTCAGATTTCCGGCACTTCTGTGGACACCTGGGTGATGACCGGCCTCTCCCACTTTGGAGGCATCCAATTTGGCATCAAAAATGACGCTTTCAAAGCTCTTGGCTATACGGAAGGAGATCCGGTTCACGTCTGCATTTCCCACAAAGGAGATGTCGTCTTTGATCAGATCGTACCCTTTGCCAAGTCCTTTGGTTTTGTCCCGGAAGGCGCGCCGGTACTCTACTGCGGCTCTTCTCTCTTTGTGAGCCTTGACGTAAACTGCGGTAATTTCATGCAGGTCTACGGCGTCGGCTTCGGCAAAGATTGGACGGTGCATTTAGAGAAATGCTCGTAACGAAACAATAAGTGGAGATGATATAACATGAGTCATTTTTTAGTCTTTCAGAGCGATTTTGGCCTTGTCGACGGTGCGGTCAGCGCGATGAAAGGGGTCGCCTATGCAGTCGACCCGGATTTAACGATCAGTGATGTCACACATGACATCACCCCCTATAACATTTTTGAGGCGTCCTATCGCCTCTTCCAAACCGTCAACTACTGGCCTGCCGGAACGGTTTTCGTCTCCGTAGTTGACCCTGGTGTAGGTTCCGCGCGAAAAAGCGTTGTCGCCAAAACCAAGGCCGGGCAGTACATTGTCACACCCAACAACGGAACCCTGACCCACATCGCAGCCTTCGTCGGCATCGAAGAAATCCGCGAGATCGAGGAGCGCACCAACCGTCTCAGAAACAGTGAGCTCTCCTACACCTTCCATGGTCGCGATGTCTATGCCTACACCGGTGCAAAACTCTCCTCCGGCAAGATCAGCTACGAGGAAGTCGGCCCGGCGCTGCCGCTAGACGAGATTGAATCGCTGGAGCTCTTTGAGACCATCCACGATGAACACTCCGTCACCGGACAAATCGATATCCTGGATGTCCGCTTCGGTTCCCTCTGGACCTCGATTCCATTTGAGAACTTCACAGATCTGCACGTATCCTTCGGCGACTATGTCGAAGTCCAGATCTACAAGCAAAAATCGCTGGTCTACATCAACCGCATCATCTATGGGCATTCCTTCTCGGACGTCATGGTCGGCATGCCGATTCTCTACATGAACTCGGTCAACCACATGGCACTCGCCATCAACCAGGGTTCCTTCGCAAAAGCCTACAACATCGGTGTCGGCGAAAACTGGACCATCAAACTCATCAAAGTACAGTAAAGAAAAAGAGACCTTCTCGGAATGAGTTGGTCTCTTCTCTCATTTAAAAGTTCATGAACATGAATTCATACGATGTCTCTCTCCATTCCTCGGACAGAGATATCAGATAATCGTCATGTGGTTTTCCATCATCCAGCCAATAACGCTGTACAATTCGGTAATAATGACCTTCCTTTAAATCCGCATATCGGTACAAATCTATCATTCGATCCATGCTCTCACCCGGCTCCAGCCAATGCGCATGTTCCCCCTGGGTCGCAACGATCCCTGCAACTTCTTCCTCGGTCTTCCAAGGCACAACATACCAGATACCATCCGATTCATCGTAGTACTGCAGTTCAAAATCATCCTGCACCCCAATCTTCTGATCGGTTAGATTTCTCACCTTGACCTGCCAGGAAAATGTATCCGTTTTCGGTGGCAGCGACTGATATTCCTCATAGATGACCTCGTCTTCGGTCATCTTCCCAGACTCTTCTGCCTTACGAAGCTCCCTTGAAGATTCCCATCGCACGACATCCTCTGAAAGCGCTCCGTTTCTCGCAGAAAGCATAAACGTATCCCGTTGAAATACATTTCTCAGTTCTTCCTGTACCTTCTCTGTTGCTGGATACACATTCGTAAGATCGCTCAGCGAATCGATCACCATCCACGTGTCCTCAAGAAGCATACAAACCTTTCCTGTTCTAGTCAGCTTCAGATGCCCAGGCTGATCCTGGAAGTAAGTTTTCGCAAGCTCCAGAAGATCCCATTCCTTCTCCGTCCACTGTCCAAATCCGTCCTCTTCAACACTCTTTGAGACATTCGGATCCACCACAACTTCCATCTTACAATTTGGAATCCCTTTTAAGAAATGATCCTCAAACCACTTGATGTCAGTGCCTTCCTCACGCACCCAAACCGTCACAAGATAGCCGTCATCCGTCTCCTCAGCCCTTGAGAAGTAAAGCCCCCGCTCTCGAAACCCACGGATCTCTCGTCCGGATAAATGTGCCAAAAAACTGTCATCCCACAAAAGCTCCAACGGATGATCTTCATCATACCGACGCACATTATCCTCAAAATAATCCGGTATTACTGTGATCACTTCCTCCTCGATTGGATAGCACGAAGTAACGAAGATAGAACAAATGAATACGAACAAAAGCAACACTCTTTTAAACTGGTTCATCGCTTTCCCTTTCCTTTCCAGACATATGTCTTCACTTAGTATTCTACAGGATAAGCGGAGCAGAAATGTTAAAAAAGGTAAAAAAACAGAACAATAGTCATCTTTTAATGGGTCTCAATTATCGTCCGCAATTCAATCTCTGTATTCATTATATTTTATATATTAATTTATATCGATTCATATATCTATTGCATATTTCAAGTTATTATAGTAAACACATTTTATATATTGCTTTATAGCCAATTAAATGATATTATACTTATCAGAAGCTACCATAGAAGGTAGGCGGTTAGCCCTCCGGCAACGGAGGACACTCTCCTCCGATTTATGAAACCCGTTGTGGAATCTTAGAAAGGGGGACCAAGCAAATGAGTATTCAAGATATACTGTCTCTCATCCAACTATTGCTGGATGTATTCGTATTCGGATATGTGATCTGCAAGGATATCAATAAAAGAAGAAATGACCGCCCCTAGTCCCAATAGCGTGCGGTCATTTTGAACAAATGCCGGAGGGCTAACCGTCTATCGGTAGCTTCCGTCTTGTCTATATGATATCACGATCCTTTTGTTGCGTCAATGATTACTTGGGATAAACGCGTCTCATACTTCTCTACCACACTGCCACATTGCTCTGGTCTCCCCACACGGTAGGGATCACAATCACATATTCGATAGGCTCACCCATAAGCAAACGATAGATTTGCTCTACGGCTTGTATTCCCATCTCTCCCGGGAAGGAAAACATGCATCCGGAGACATCCCCAGCAACAATCCGGTGATTCACCGCATACGACTGCATAAAACCGATGACTTTCACTTCATTCTCTTTTCCGGCCTCTTTGATTGCTTCCGCGCATCCAACTGCTGCATTGCTTGTCGCAACAACGATTTTATCAAGATCCTTCTCCCTTAGCATCTTCTCTGCAAATGCCTTCGCTGCGGCGACGGAATCATTTTCCAAAACTTCATCCACAATAATCTCGACTTGAGGAACCTCTGTCTGAAGCTTTGCTGTCATTGCCTGCAGTGCACTCTCACGCAGAGAAACCGCACTGTGTAATATAGCAATCTTTCCTTCCTCTGCAAGTCCGTCCGCAACATGAACCGCGGCTTCTTCGCCCATCTCTTTCATATCATCGCAGATGCATCCCGCAAAATCAGCGCTCTCGGCAAGCTCCATGTCGATATCAATGGCAATCACATAGATGCCTGCTTCCACTGCCTCTGTGACCAAAGTTTGTAAGGGATCCAGAGCAGCCGGGGAAATGAATATCACATTGACCTTTTGATCAATTGCCTCTGCAAGCTGCTTCTGTTGAACTTCCACGTCCCAGCCACAGCTAAATGCACTAAATGATGTACTCACGTCTGCACCTTTAGCAGTCAATGCGTCCTCTAAGCCCAGCTTAATCTCTCGAAAATGATCCTGTGCCTCTGATTCATCCAGTTCCGGTGCAAGATAGACAAATATGCATTCTCTAGAGATCTCTTCTTCTGTCCACGGTAAATGATCCGATATCTCCATCTCCCAGCTATTCGTCTCGATAACCGCAATTTCAAACGCACGATCCATTCCCTTTTCTGCAAGCCTGGTAGACTGCGTGATCCCTTCCAAAGCGCGGCCTCTATGATCTGTGGAAAGCCAATAGCCATACGCTTTGTAACCACCCAATCTATCCCAATTTGCAACAATATACCGAAAGTTCCAGGTCCAGTATTGCATTTGCAGCATATGAATCGGCACAAAACGCCCTGTAAGATCTAGTCCCGTATTTTTTACCTCTCCAAACTCGACGGGGTCATAGAATTCTCCGGCAAAACAAATCTGAATCAGCGTCTCTTGCCCGGCTTCCTCCTGAAGAATCACGACACGGCAGGTTTCTCCATCTCGAGACTGTTTTACAAATGCGTCCCAAAAGTTCAAGCCTCCTTGAACCGCCCCTGATTGCATCCGAACGTGAAAAAGCGGTGCCTCCTGCAATTGTTCCATCGTAAGACCCCAGGGAATCACCTGCTCATCCAAGCCTGCTAAAATAGCTGCCTGAAGCAGATCCTCATCGCGGATTCCTGCAATCTGTGCTTCATCCGTTGCAACACTCTCGCCCTTCCAACACAACACATATAACGAAATCTCTCTTTCGTCAGGAGATTGCCAGACATTTCTCCAAAAATCACGAAAAGAAATCGACTCCTCATCTGTCAGCACATAAAATGCATGGTTTTGATCACTTAAACGCAGCAAATGTGCATATTCACGTTCGCCATCTCCTGTCAAATGATACTTTCCCTCTTGGAAAGAAAGTATAACTTCCTTTTCTCCAAGACTCGGTAGGTTTTGATATAAGATGCGTACTTCCTCGCCCTCTTCTGGCTCTAACATCTCATAGAGCAACAAAATATTTGTCGGATCGCTCCCCTTTTCCCAGACAACTTTCTCTGCATTATTCTGATCTTTCGGTGTCTCTTTGTGAGCACAGCCGCACAACAAAAGAATCAAAAACGCGGCGATAAACAGGCAAGCCCTTCTCATAACGTCACCTCCACCCATCTCTCTACCATCATTGTATCAGGCCAATGTTAAGCAATTCCCATCCTTACTTCTCTCTGATCTCTATTATGCCAGATTTTACCGCCTCTGTGTAAATTTTGTGTAAAAAAAGATGGCCCCGAAGCATTTCTGCCCTAAGACCATTCATATTATTAGATTTCCGGGAAATATTTTGCCTCCGGATCTGTGACCCAGGCATATTCCTTTACAATATTGGTGACCAACGCTTCCTCGCGCAGGCGAATCACCCAGAGATAATACTCCGAGTAACCCGGCATCACAACCTGTGCATGTGTCACATTTTCCGGCATTCCCATCAGATCCCGGTTGTGAATCTTAAATGCATCCTCCCCGTATTCTGCGAAGCCCCAGCCATTCTCCGGATACATCCGGTAGTAATACATCTCAGGCTCCACATGAAAATGCGGCGGGTAGGAGGACCACTTTCCAGGAAGATTCACCGTCTCACCAAGATAAAAGTTTGTCTCCGGACAATTGGTGCGGTCAAAAAAGGTACGTACCATTCTCGTGGAAGTCTCCTGCATCTGACCAGCACCGCGCATCTCATTTTCCACAAGGCAATCGGAAGGATGCAGTAATTTTGTGGGAAATGTCTTTTCATTCTCTGTATGTGCCACAGCGATCTCAGAAGCCTCTGCGACGCCTTCGATCACGACCTTTGTATTGCTTGGTACGTGAAGCAACGTGGCGCCTTCGTGGAAGCAATCCTCTCTGGCAAGGTCACATACCTCATCCTCCCAGGAGAGACGAATCTTTCCCTCCACCAGCACATAGACTGCCTCTTGGTCAAAACAGAAGGAATACTGCTCCCCGGCAAGCGCATTGACAATTCCAAACTCCAGACCCATCATCTCAGGATGATTCTGCTTTGTAATCAGCGGTGTATAACCACTCTCAAATTCTTTCTCATGCTTGACTCTCATGTTCTGACCCTCGCTTTATAAAGAGAAAATTCCCATCGCTCTGAGCTGATTGGTGATCGGATTGCGGCCTGCCACACGGTCTGCACCGGCAGCCATAAATGCCACGCCATCCTCAAGCGTCGTCACCCCACCGCTGGCTTTGACCTTAATCCGGCCATCTGCCAGTTCTTTTAACAGGGAAATGTCATGCAGCGTCGCCTTACCTTCCGCAAAACCGGTACAAGTCTTGACAAAATCTGCACCTGCAGAAACGATACACTCCACCGCCGCAGCCTTATCCTCATCCTTTAAGAAACCGACCTCTAAGATTACCTTTACTGTGACGTCTGCAGGGTGTGCCACATCCACAACACCCCGGATGTCCCTCTCTACGTACGCATAATCTTTGGAGAGCAGCTTGCCCACATTGATCACCATATCGATCTCTTTTGCACCATCTAAGATGCCCTGCTCTGCTTCCTTCTGCTTGATGATCGAAGCCGTCCCGCCGGAAGGAAATCCTACCACCAACTGTGGCGCGATATCCGTCCCCTTCAGCTCCTCTGCAACGAGTGGAATCCAGCAGGGAAATACCGGCACCGCGGCATAATGCATCGCTCTTGCATCCGCACAGGCAGCCCTTACCATATCCTCGGTCGCATTGAAAACAAGCGCAGCCGAATAATCCAGCGCACTGCAAACCTTGCGAATCTTTGCAACATCTTCCGGTGTGTTCTTAAAAGCCATAATCAAACCCCTCTTTCTTTCCTTTAAATACAAAACCGCACGTACGTACGGTTTTGGACTTTCGTTTACTTTGCTTGTCCCTGCCTATATTCCTCTAGCAAATCCTTCCTTTCTAGAATAGCATCATTTTCTCCGTCTGTGAATCAGAATTTGCGCAAAATCTTACATCACATACATGTCTGCATTGATCACCTTCGTATCCTTCATCGCCCCGAACGCATCTTTGACCATACCACTCATTTGCCCAAAGAGTCCCTCTCCTTCTTCCGGATCCTTGCCGATGTGAGCTACATTTTTCGAAACCGCGCTCACCGCACCTTCCTGCTCTTCACTGCAAGAAATCTGTGCAACATTCATAAAATCGAGCTTTTCAAGAATCTCTTCTGCGGTCACATCTTCTGCAATGACGACCTGCGCACAGTTCTTGACAGAGACGCCATCCTCTGCGCCTGCGATCAGTCCGCGGTCGATCTTGATGCGCACTGCATTCGCCATCTGTTTGCCTTTGACCAAATTAAGCTTCTGATACGTCGGATGCAGTCTTAAAAATGCCTCCTCGCACTTTACGGCAAGCGTCACTTCTCCGTTTACCATCAGCCCAGTCAGCTCATTCAGCACAGAAATGGCTTCCTTTTTCACATTCAAATCTCCGTTGATATAGAGGTTTGTTCCGTAGCTATCGACCAGCGCTTGCGTAAACTCCTGGTCACCATCCACAATGACAAAACCTGCCGGAATCACTTCCAACTCCGTCTCCTCATCGACGAGAAGCACCGCGTCCTCCGCCTGCTCTTCCGTTGTGATCAGCTTCTTTGTCACAAACTGCACGCCTTTTTCTACCAGTTTCTTTAAGTCTGCATTTGGTTCTGCGGTGATCACGTACTTGGATGCGTAATACTTGCCGCCCTCCCTCGCGCGCAGCGGAAAATACTTGTCAATCGCAAATCTCGGTTTTAACACGATACAGTCATCCGGATACACTTCAGACGCACCATTGACGGTCATATTTGCGAGATATGGTGTCAGGCTCTTCGGATAAATGACCTTCCCATTGACAGAAATCTGGTAGTAAGACTTTAATACCTCTTCGCATCCCGGCTCGATCGTCAGCTTTCCATTCACGGATAGCAAGGTTCCCGCCTGCACCTTCTGATTCCCCGAAATCGTGAAGCTTCCATTCTGGTTTTGCAGATGAATCTCCATCCCCTCCGGCACTTCCATCATTTCATCCAGATTCATCGTGACCGGGAGCCGATCTAAGATCTCCTTCGACTTCTGGGTCACAAAAATACGATCGCAATTCAATTGAATCGACTCGTACTTCGCGTAGCTTTCTTCCTTTAGATTTCTCGCATCACACACATCACAGTTGATCATCAAATTCTTTTTCTCAAACATTTTCTCTTCCTCCAACAACATCATTGATCTCGCTCGTCATTCATGCCCAACTCTTCGCGCAAATGTCTTCTCGCAGACATCAGTCTCCACCGGATGGTTGCCGGCGACAAAGAAAACACTTCCGCAATCTGCCCCGAGGTATATCCCATGACATACCGCATGACCAGGATCGTCGCCTCTTCCGGGGGCAGTTTTGAGAGCACCAATTGCCACTCTGCCTGGGAATACGCCTGTTCCTCGCTGCCTTCTCTGGCAAATGGATCCGCAGGGGATGACTCATTTTCCGAAGCGCTCTCTAGCGTCTCAAACCGCGCTTTTCTGACATGATCCGTCCACAAGTTTTTTACGGTACGATACATCCATGCGCGGCGCTTTCCCGGCACAATCTGAGCAATCACGACTTCATTTCGCAAAGCCCGAAGCCATGCTTCTTGCACCAAATCCTGCGCCAGATCTTTGTTCCCGCAAAGAGACGTACACCATAACAGCAGTTCCCTATTCAGTTGTTCGTAGAGCTCTTCTATCATTTTCATCCACTCCATCAACTGATTTTGACCGGTCTATCTATATAACGTTTGAGCAGACCAAAGTGTTGGAACAAAAAAGAGAATCCCTCAAAAAGAGATTCTCTCAATTGCATTCTCATCCTCCCAGATGGAAGGTCTGAATCAGCAGCACCCAAGCCAACGTATAATACGTGACAACCGCAATCAAGTCGTTGATCGTCGTAATCAAGGGGCCGGATGCAACCGCAGGGTCAACACCGAGCTTCTTAAAGACCATCGGAATGGTGGTACCGATGCTGCTGGAAATGATCATCGCTGTCCACAAGGACACGCCGATGCAGGCAGATACCAGAAATGCCTGGTGCAGCGGATAGTGCTTAAAGAATGTGATGTAAAGGCCAACCAGAACAAACGCAAAGCAGCCAAGCAGCAAGCCATTGGTAAAGCCGACACGGACTTCCTTTAACACCAGACCCAGCTTTTCTTTAAAGGTCAGATTCGGTGCATCTGTGATCACGCGGATTGTGACAGCCAGCGACTGCGTACCGGTATTACCGGACATGTCAAGGATCATCGACTGGAATGCCATGATCAAAGGCAGTGCTGCGACAACCCTCTCATAAGAGCCAACCACCGTGGAGACGCCTAAGCCCAACATCAACAGAACAATCAGCCAGGGCAGTCTCTTCTTCATCGACTGAAGCAGCGGTTCCTTTAAATCTTCTTCTGCGGTCAAACCTGCGAATCTTACATAGTCTTCACCGAGTTCTTCATCGACCACTTCGATGATGCTCTGCGAAGTGATGACACCGAGGATTCGGTTGTTGTGGTCTAACACCGGGATGAAGTCCTCGGAATAATCCTTCAGACGTTCGATACAGTCATCGATATCCTCGGTACCGTATACATAAGGGAAGGAAGTAATGATCAGATCCTCCAGAGGATTCTCGCCTCTGGCGATGATCAGTTCCTTCAAATCAATTGCGCCGTAAAACGCGCCGTAATCATCCACCACGAATAAGGTGGAAATGTTGTCGTTCTTTCCCGCCTGCTCCACCAACTCGTGCATCGCCTGCTTGACATTCAGGTTCTCACGGATGATGATACAGTTGGTCGTCATACGCGAACCGATCTCATCCTCATCGAAGGATGCGATCAGCTTGACGTCTTTTCTCGATTCCACATCCATCAGATCGATCATCAGACCTCTGCGCTCCTTATCAAGCGCACGCAGAATATCGGTCGCACTGTCTGCCTCCATGTCGGAAAGCACCGTCGCGGCTTTCTGTGGATCCATCTCACTGATGTAGGTGGCCGCATCATCCGTATACTCCAAAATCTCCGAGAGCATCGAAACGTTCAAGATGCGGTACAGTTTTCTTCTCTCTGACGCACTCAGTTCTGCGAGCACGGCAGCGATATCATTCTCATGATAATCTTCCAGCTTCTCGCGAAGCAATTTGGGAGATGCGTTACCACGGATCAGCTGAATGATCTCTTCTTCATAGTTACGCATCACCAGGTTTTGCTCATCCATTGGTATCCCTCCATTCCGAAGCGTATGCGGAGGAAATCGCGATCAGAAATTGCGAATGCAATTTCTAATCTGTGAATCCGTCCTTCACTAAACTTTGCTGATTGGGGACATACCATTCCTAAAGCCATCAAAACATCGACTCAAAAAACAGGGCACGAAGGGTACGGCCCAGCTTCAGAATCGGCCTGTTGTATGTGATAAGGAATGCTACTTCGTCCCTGGCTGTCGCCGTTATCCACTTCGTTCACCTCTCTTTTTTTGAATTTATTTGTCTCTCACAGCCAAAAAAGCGCGAAAACTGACATATAATTATCATACCCCGATTTGTCAAATGCGTCAATGGATTTTGAGCTTTGACCGCGAAAAAAGCGTCCCTCTTCTCCCTCATCCCCGATACACTCTCGGTGAGACTCCAAACCGCTTTTTAAACAGGCGGATAAAGTAAGAAAAGTTGTCAAAGCCGCAGTGTGAGGCAATCTCTCCGATAGGCTGCTTGGTCTCCCGCAGAAAATAAGCTGCTGCTGTCAAACGATAATCATTTAAAAAAGATATGAACGTCTGCCCAGTCTCTTTGTGAAACAACCGCATGAAATGTGCCTCGCTGTATCCAACAAGCTCCGCTGCGTCTGCGACAGTCAGCCTCTCCCCGTAATGCTCTTTCACATAGGTGAGCAGGGTCTTCAGTCTAACGGCTTCTTTCTGCTCTGAAACATCGGTTCCCCGGTTACGGTTTGCATAAAGCGCATGCAGAAATAGAAACAGGCTGCTCTTGACCAGAAGGGAATACCCCTCATCCCGCTCTCTGCAGGCATCATCTGCTGCATCAAGGGCTGCGGCAGCCGCGGTATGAATCTTCGTGCCAGGTATCAGAGGCCTCTCAACCCGCAGTCGTCCACGCCGAAGAGCATCCGTTACATGTTCCCTGCACCAATCCTGCTCATCTTCACTCTCCAAAATAGAGAGCGAATAAATAATATTCTCATACTCCATTGCTTCTCCAGGCGTTCCCTCGATCGCATGCAATTCTCCCGGGAGAATGGGTATGATACACCCAGCAGACACCGGATAGGTTTGTAGGTCCACCAAAACCGTCCCCCTTCCCTTCTTCACATAAATCACTTCCATCTGTTCATGCCAGTGCAGGGCGACCCGGGGAAAGTCCAGCGGAATGGTGCATAAGTAGGTATTATAAGCAAATCCTGGCTGTTCATGCAGTCTGGTCTCTTGATACTGCGCATAATCTATCAATTCCAAATCTTGATACCTCTCCTTACAAATCAAGCTCTCTTCATGAATATCATTATTATACTATTTTATGCGGATAAAATGCAAGAAATCTATTTAAAAATGCGAGTATGATACAGATGTAGCCAAGGGAAATAGGGGTTACGCAAATGAAAAGAAATAGGGTTATTTATTTCAGAAGAGGAGAATGGATCATGAGCAAAAAACTCGCAGATTATGTTGGCAAGCCTTTAAAAGACGCAACAGATCTTGAATTATTCAATTCCTTGCTTGCACTCACAACGGATGCAGCGAAAGAACGTGGCTACAATGAAGGCAAGAAAAAGCTGTATTATATATCGGCAGAATTCCTCATTGGCAAGCTCCTTGGCAACAACCTGATCAACCTTGGGCTGTATGACGAGGTGAGCGCTGAGCTTGAGGCTTCCGGACGCTCCCTCGCTGCACTTGAAGAACTGGAAGCGGAGCCTTCTCTTGGCAATGGCGGCCTTGGCCGTCTGGCCGCCTGCTTTATCGACAGCTGTGCCACACTGGGACTTCCCGCAGATGGGATTGGCCTTGCCTACCACTGTGGGCTCTTCCGTCAAACCTTTGTGGATGGCCGTCAGCACGAGATCCCTGACCGTTGGCTTACCTGGGGACATGAAAGCTGGATGCACCGCAGCGACATTTCCTACAAGGTTCCGTTTGGAGGTTTTACGCTTCCCTCTGTGCTTTATGAGATCGATGTCACTGGCTACGACGGCAAATGTGGCCGCCTTCGTCTCTTCGATGTTGACACCATAGATGAACGTGTCATCCGCGACCAGATCCATTTTGATAAGAACAATATTGCAAAAAGCTTAACACTATTCCTCTACCCGGATGACAGTGATGAAGAGGGCAAACTGCTGCGCCTTTATCAGGAATACTTTATGGTAAGCAATGCAGCGCAGCTGATTTTAGACGAGTGCATAGCCAAAGGAAGCAATCTGCATGACCTGGCCGAATATGCCGCCATCCAGATCAACGATACCCATCCGACGATGGTGATTCCGGAACTCATCAGGCTTCTTTGCGAACGCGGCATTGGCATCGACGAAGCGATGGAGATCGTCACTGCAGTCTGTGGCTATACCAACCACACCATCCTTGCAGAGGCACTGGAAACATGGCCGATGGAAGCGTTTCAAAAAGCAGTCCCACAGCTTGTCCCGATCATCGAAGCGCTTGATGCATGCATCCGTCAGACGTATGCTGACCCATTCGTACAGATCATTGATGAAAATGACCGTGTCCATATGGCAAACATTGACATCCATTTCAGTCACTCCACCAATGGTGTCGCTGCTTTGCACACAGAGATTTTAAAGAACTCTGAGTTAAAGCCGTTTTATGCGATCTACCCGGAGAAATTTAACAATAAAACCAACGGTATCACATTCCGTCGCTGGCTTCGCGCCGCAAATCCGGCACTCTCCTCTCTAATTACAGAGAAGATCACCGATACCTGGATTAAGGACGCCGACAAACTTGAAGATCTGCTTGCGTTCGCAGACGACACCGCTTTTCTTGAAGCGCTCACAACCGTCAAAAAGCAGAATAAAGTTCGCTTCGCAGCCTGGCTTAAAGAACACCAGGGAACCGA
>JAFVAL010000054.1 GCA_017480565.1 Lachnospiraceae bacterium
ACCTGCACCGATACCGATGTGAGCAACGCCCTTGTCCTTCATGACGGTCTGTACGTCTGCGAAGTCCAGGTTGATTAAGCCAGGTACATTGATCAGGTCGGTAATACCCTGAACACCCTGCTGCAGAACCTCATCCGCCTTCTTCAGAGCTTCCGGCATCGTGGTCTTGCGGTCAACGATCTCAAGAAGTCTGTCGTTCGGGATGACGATCAAAGTATCCACATTCTCTCTCAACTCTTCAATACCGGAGATTGCATTGGTCATACGCTGCTTCGCCTCGAAACGGAACGGCTTCGTTACGATACCGATCGTTAAGATGCCAAGGCTCTTAGAAATCCCTGCAATCACAGGTGCAGCACCGGTTCCGGTTCCGCCGCCCATACCACAGGTTACAAATACCATATCATAAGGTCTTACAAGCTCAGTAAGCTCTTCTACATTCTCTTCCGCTGCCTTACGGCCAACCTCAGGCTGTGCGCCTGCGCCAAGACCCTTCGTGGTCTTCTCACCAATCTGCAAGCAATTCTGTGCATTGCAATGCTTTAAATGCTGGCTGTCGGTATTGACACATGCAAAATCGACACCAAAGATTCCTGCCTCGATCATACGGTTGACTGCATTGTTGCCTGCACCGCCAACGCCTACTACCAGAATATTCGCAGCTGCTTCCGGTTCGTTTGTTCTGATCTCTAACACTGTATTATCCTCCTACAAACCTTCTATTCAAATCCTTTCGGAAATCTACCGACTAAAAAAAGTCCATATCATCATAATATTATATGTTATTGTGCAAATGTGCAAGTAGATTTTATTAATTTTCGCTATCTTTTTCCTGTAAAATGATTCTCCCCTGGCCAGGTTTGTAATCTTTCATGTTTAGAACTCCGGAAAGCCCTTTAGCGGCCGGCAGCAGATTTTTAAGTTCTGCCAAAGGCTCGTCATACATGTCTCTTCTCCCCAGCTGGATCTCGATCTGATCCGAGATCAAGGTTACATTTTTATTGGTATCAAATTCGATCCGGTCGATATCTAGTTCGTACTTTTGAATCAACTGGGAGAGCCCTAAGACCTGGGTAAATAAATCCGGGTCTTCGATCTCCATCGTCTGAAACAGTGCGAAACTTTTCATCTGCAGTCCCGAGATAATAGGGACATCCTTTTTCGGACTGCTTGCAGTCTCCACCACGACACCGTCTTTATCGAAGTAAATGTATTGGCTCATGTAGTGCACACTGCCGATGACCGCCTTTTCATAGACCTGCACCTTCACCGTGTGTGTCCCTTCCATGTCCACATCAATACTCTCGATAAATGGAATCGAACCTTTCTTTAGATGTTTTAGCCTCCAGTACAAAAACAATGTGTTCTTGTCCGTCCGCTTTGTCACCAGCCGCGCTAGCAGCTGCTCTTCACTATAGTATTCATTTCCCTCGATGATAACATTCTTACAACGGAACAGGAGGGAAAATAAGATGACGCACAGCACGATGGCTCCTGCCATGATCAAAAGCTTCTTTCTTCGCTGAACTCGCTCCTGTTTTCGCTTCTGCTTGACCTTCTTTGCGACACGCTTTCGTAAGCTCTCTTCAAACTCCTCATCGCTGTCGTAATTGATCGGCTCTTCCTCTTCTTCCTGAGGTTTTTTCGTCTCCGGCTTCTTAAGATCCGCCGGATCCAGCCTCTCCTTCCAGGTCATCGGGATAATGTTGTTAAAATTATTCTTGGGATTCTGGTCTTGATTCTCTGACATTGTCACCGCCCCTCTGTCACCGATGATCAGTACATTTCTTCTTCTCTTCTGGCGAGCGTGGCGCGCTGGTCAATCTCGTTGGAGACCGAAAGCACAAGACCCATTTCCGCAAGAAGGATCATCACAGACGTTCCGCCGTAGCTGATAAACGGCAGCGGGATGCCGGTGGAAGGAATGGAGTTGGTAACAACTGCGATGTTGATGATCACCTGAATCGCCACCTGCGCCATGACACCTGCGCAAATGAGTCCGCCAAACAAATCAGGCGCACTGATCGCGATCACAAACATCCTCCACAGAAGCAGGACAAAGAGCACGATGACAATCACCGCGCCAAAGACGCCCAGCTCTTCGCAGATAATCGTAAAGATCATATCATTATAAGCTTCGGGAATCGCTCCCAGCTTCTGCATGCTTTGTCCAAGACCGGTGCCAAACAGGCCGCCCGCAGAGATCGCGTAAAGTCCCTGCAGAATCTGCATCCCCTTCGGGTGGGTCTCAATATTGCGCCAGATTTCCACGCGCTCTGCGCGATATCCGACGAATTTAATGTAGGCAAAGATACCCGCAAGACCGCCGGCGCCTACGATCAGATAATACAGTTTTTTGCGGCTTGCCACGAAACAAATGGCAACCATGATACCGCCGACGATGATGGCGGAACTTAAGTTTTCTTTCGCAATTAAGGCCAGAAGCGGTGCCATGTAGAGGGCAACCCGCACAAAGCCTGAGAACTTATCGAGCTTCTTCGGTGCAATGCTTACGATATACGCCACAAAAAGCACCGTAGCAACCTTTGACAACTCCGACGGCTGGAACGTACCAAGCACAGGCACCTTGATCCAGCGCTTTGCACCGTTATACTCTTCACCGATGATCAGCACCAGCACCTGCAGTGCTACACAGAATAAATACGCAAGCAGTGCCAGATTGATCGGGGTCTTCTTTATCAGAGGCTTTGACCAGATTCGGTAGTCGATGCGCGACAAGACGATCATTGCCACAAGACCCACAATGACAGAGATCCCCTGCCTCTTTAAGAAATGCATGCTGTCGTTGAAACGCACCATCCCGCGGTAAGCACTCGCGCTGTAGATCATGACCAGACCAAATCCCACCAAAAAGACAACAAGAAAGAAAAGACTGTAGTCATAATGAGCATGCGGTCTTAGGGCACTCTCTCTGTAATTTCTCGCAGTTCTCTCTCTTCCTGCCATCTTGGTCACTCCTCTTCTATCTTAGCGAAATGAATCTCCAAAGGAAACTCATTTCTTTAAATTCCTTACAATCTCCTTGAACATCCGTCCGCGCTGCTCGTAGTTGTCAAACATCCCCCAGCTAGCGCACGCAGGACTAAGAAGCACGCTCTCACCCGGTGCAGCCGCCTCCGCACAGATCTGCACGGCATGCTCCAGGGAATCTGTCTTCTCGATGTTCGTAAATCCGTGCTTTCTCGCACAGGCTTCGATCGCATCCGCGGTCTGACCGATGAGGACAAGCTTTTTGACCTTTCCGTCAAAGCTCTCGATCAACTCGTCATATACAGAACCTTTGTCGTAACCGCCGCCGATCAGGCACGTCGGTGTCACCATTGCCTGGATGCCCTTGATCGCCGCATCCACATTGGTTCCCTTCGAATCGTTATAATATTTGACACCGTTAACTTCTGTCACATACTCGATCCGATGCTCGACCGCAACAAACTTACGGCAGGCCAGAAGTACCTTCTCTTCCGGCACCCCCATGCCAAGGCCAACTGCAATCGCAGCCATCACATTTGCATTATTGTGCTCGCCAAGGAGGTTTAACTCGTGGATATTTAAAAGCACACGAGAGTAACCGTCTTTTGCAATGCAGATCTCCTCTCCGCGCAGGAAAAGGCCATCAGAGAGCTCTCTTCTGCTTGAGAAATAAACAACCTGCGGTACGATGTGCGCGCCAAACTCGCGCAGCACTTCGTCTTCATAGTTGAGGACACAGATATCGTCCGCGGTCTGGTTCTCCACGATCCGCTCTTTGGTTGCAATATAACACTCCATCGTGTGATGGCGGTTCAAATGATCCGGTGTGATGTTTAAAATTGCAGAGACATGCGGTCTGAACTCGTGGATCGTCTCCAGCTGGAAACTCGAGATCTCCGCCACGGTCACCGTCTCCTCGGTCATTTTCCC
>JAFVAL010000005.1 GCA_017480565.1 Lachnospiraceae bacterium
AGATGAGATCTGCCAGGCAAAAGGCCAGGATGAAGAAATGGAGGAGAGCGATGCTGAATGAACTTCGTGAGTACGAACAGTACACGTGTGAATTGTCACCGTCTATGATCTGCAGACTCTCCTACAAGGGTCTCGTCACAGATTTTGCAGGGATTGAGCGGCCGCTAACCGTGATTGCAAGACGTTTTTTGTTTGACGATGCACTATTTTTGCCGGATGCAGACCGGATTGCGGTGACGATCGAAGCGCTTCGCACCTGGTTTGGGGCAAATGAAGTGCAGCCAGAGGGCTTAAGTGAAGAAGGCGTCGTCGAGTGGAGAAAACTGCTTCACTGGTTCCCTTCCTATTGCCTCTGCCTGCTTATGAATCAGGAGACAGTCAAAGAAAATATAGAGTTTTACAGCGATATCTTTGAACGGGTGAACTCAGCGATTCTTGAGGTCATCGGGGAAGATCGCAGGGCTTCTTATGACGAAGCGCTTTCGATCCTAAACGAGGAATCTTTGACGGAACAACTCTCTTTCCTTGATACAGAGAAGCAGAAAAAGAGAACCGGTTCGGAGAACAAAGAGCTGAAAGCCGAGCGCAATTTTATCGTCAAAATCCGGGAGGATATTCTTCAGGCGGTTCGAAAAAAAGACGAAGCTTATGCAAAGAGCCGCGTCTTTACGAACTACATTTCCGAGGCAGAATCGCAGATGAATACCTTTAAACAGATCTCCTATGAGATGATCTGTGCGAGTGCGTTGGAGCAGGGACCTCTTGCTTCTTATGTGGGCGTTTCCTTTGCCGGGGATTTCACAAAAGAAATCGTCAAACCGAGCAAGACAAGAGGCTTTAAGGCGGTGAAGAGTGCGAACGATCAGGACATCGTATCGCGGTTTATTTTTACGTATCTACTAGCAATGCAGAAAGCCTGCGGATGCGTCGAAGAGGCGATACGCTGCGGCAGACGCAGCGAAGTCATGAACATGATTGACTTAAAAAACAGCTGTATGAGATCCCCGAAACTGGAGCGTGCAGAGCGTAAAGTCTACCGGTATCCGAATGCGGAACCGTATGCAGTATTGTTTGATGCGCCGCGCTCTGAGATGCAGGATGAGCAGAGAGATAAGCGCGATAACATGATCAAAATCCGCCTGTGCGATGCGTTCTGGAACGACTGGATGGGAAGCCTTACGATCGTGAAAGAAGAGAAATCAGCGCTGAATGCATTTCTCAGAGAACATAAAGAGGACTGGGAGCAGATGAAGCTCTGGTTTGACGTCGGCTCGGGAGAGGCGATGGAGACGATCTCTGGGAAGAAAGAAATCGAAACATATCTACAATATATTTCATAAAACATGATACTGGAAAGGGGAATGCGAACGATGGAGATGCCAGATGAGGGAACGAAAGCAAGGCTGAAACGTGAAATCACGGAACTGCTCTATGCCTATCCGCTCTCGGATGTGACGCAGGATGGAATTATCCGTGTGGCGATTCGTGGGGAAGCTGAGCGGGCAAAGATCGCATTCCGTGCGGTGTATGCGCTAGGACAGTGCGCAAAGATTGAGCAGGAAAAGGTCACCTATGTGCCCCTGCAGATCGATCTTTATCTTGAAAATGCCGCGAATTTAAAAGATGCCTGGCTTCGCGAGATGCCAGGCCTTCTGGCGTACCCGGAATACGCTTCCGTGACATTTTATGAGGCGGATGAACCAGAGGCAACCGGGTATGATATGACCATCGATACCTCTGGGAGAGAGCTTTCTGACTTTGTTTTGGAATGTGTCGGAAAACTGAAAATGTCCGCGGTGCCGGTTCCCATCACAGGGGCTTTGGATCTGCAAAATGTGAACCAAAAGTATGTCAATCTGTTAAACCGAGATGCCGGGGCATCCTTTGAGGAAGCAAGACGCGACCGAGACAAAGAGGAAGCCTCTGATCGGTATCGCTTCGAATCTTCCTTTGCCTGCACGGCACATATGCCTGTGCGTTTAGCGCTCTTTGGCGCAAGCAAAGAGGAGGCAGAAAAGAACTTGAATCATGTGCTTGCACTGCCAGAATCAGAGCGCAGCAAAGATCTGCGATACAAGGCTTTGATCTTGTTGGAGCACAGAAGATGGAACGCCTACATGATTGCAGAAGGCTATCAGGCACCGTCAGATGATGTCTTTTGTCAGAACGCCTATCAGGTCTGGAAAACACATAAAAGCGAGGCGGAGAAGCTTCATCCGTGCATCTGTGATGGCGGAGAAGATCCGTTTTATCTGAAAGAACATCCACAGCTGTGGGAGGAAGAAGGCGCATGGAACCGCGAAGATCTGGACGCGCTGGATCGCATGTCTCTACTGACACATCACATTTTAAATGAGCGATGCAAAGAACAGGAAGCATCGGTGCTAAAACTGCTTTCCGATCTTGGCGTGGAGTCGGATGCATTTGATGATTATATCATGCTTTGCAGGCGGATTGTTCTGCAGCCTTTGACGAAAGAAGACCTGCTCTACCGCCAGCTTTATGCAGAGGCACTGATCATAGAAGAAGGGAAGTATGCAGATACGATCCGAGAAATCGGAAGCAAACTTTCCCTGTTTTTGCTGCGCAATGAGCATAAAGATTATTCGCTTCAGGATGTCAAAATCATCGATGCGTTATCGTTTGATTTGTGGCATGGAAAGAAGTATCAAACCCTGGTGATTGCGGCGTCCGGAAATCCATTACAGGATGTCTTGCTGGCGTTTTATACGAGCCCGCAATCTGTGATTTATCTGTGGGATGAAAAGGCAAAAAACAGCGAAGAAGCCAAGGCAAAGATTCGTCGTTTTTATGCAAGCAGAGAGTTGAATGAACCGGAGTTTATACCGATTGATTTGTCCAACGTCTCTGAAGTGGGCTCGGTGGTTTCTAAGATGGTGACAAAGCTCCCCAAGGTAGCGTTCCCGGACTATGTAGCGCTTTCCTGCGCACAGGGAACCAACGAAGCGGCGATCTATACTTTCGGTGAGATTGCAGCCAATAAAGCAAGCATTGCCCTGCTTGGCACACCGAAAAATCAGGTGGTGGACCTAAGAAGCGGGGAGACATTAACGGTCGGAATTGAGAAGAGTGTGACGGTGCGGGAGTATTTAGAACTGACTGCGTCACGCTATGAAAATGAAGTCGAGGGAACGGAAGTCTCTGCAGAAAAACTGCGTGCGCTGACGGAGCTGTTCCGCAAATACACGGTTTCGCACCGATATGGGAAGAACAAAACCTGCACTTGGAACTCGCTGAGCACGCTGTTTGAAGCATCCAGCGCAACCAAAAGTGCGGAGACATTCTTCGGGATAGATGTGCTTGATGAGGCGATGGAAGATGACCGGATGGAGGGAAGTTTTACCTCTTGTATGGTCGAGCATCTGTGCTTTGATCCTGAGGTGTTTGAGAAGCTTGGGATCAGACGCTTGCTCTTCGATTTGGAACAGTATCGCATCATCGGGGCTGTGAGCGGCGATCCGTGCTGGGAAGGGATTACATTTGCAGCACCGGATCAGACCGTACGGCAGGCCATTCGTGCTCTTGCCAAACTGACAAAAAATGATCTTCTGGCCGCAAAAGAAGTACGCTTCCGTTACAGTGCAGATACCAAGGATCCGATCATCTATCTGGATGTGCTGGCGGAGGATATTCCGCTGTTTGGAAAAGATGAAAAAGAAGAGGCAAAAGAACAAAAGATCAGCTTTTTAAAAGACATGGAGAAGGCCGGACTGATCCGAATGATTAGCCAGATGCCTACTGCGCAGCAGGAAAGCGCGAAGGTGACATTTGCCTATGAGGACCTGATGACGATGTTGTTATTCCAGTCGCAGGGGAAGATTTTTGAGCAGATTGTTGCTAAAAAAATCATCGAGTGCAAGCTGTTTTCCGATGTGCAGACCGGCGTGATGATCGCCTGGGATGAGAACGGAATCTGGGATCTGAAAGAAACCTTAAAACAGTATTTTGAGACACATGAAGGCATCGGCAGAAAGTTCTTCGGACAGGCCAAAGATGTCTTTCGCGCCGGCGGCAGAAGAACCGTGGAAAATGAGATGGATCTCGTCCTGATGCGGCGCATGCAACCGATCTTTATCGAGTGCAAAACCGGTTCAGAAGTCAAGCCGGAATGGCTCTATAAACTGGCAACCGTGGCGGGGCATTTTAAGGCCAAACCTGTGCTTTTTGTCTCCTTTGATTTGGATGAGATCAAAGAAGCATCGGTCAATTCCCTGCGGCTTGCAGCAGGCCTTGGAATCTCTTTAATCGGGCGTGAGACGATCTTTGCCCCGGAGAGATTCCTTGCGGCAATGAGACAAATCGCTGATGGGAAAACCGTCAGTGTCATAGATGAAACTTGATGACCACATGAATTTGAATGACATGGAGGGATATGGAATGAATTTTGATGAATTAAGAGAGCAAATTTTAGCGTCCAGTAATATCGGAGATTGCCCGAAAGTGCCGCTTCCGCCTTGCACGGATGAGCAGAATTATATCTTTATCAGCTATGCACATAAAGACTACAAATGTGTCTATCATGACCTGACCAGGCTCTTCGAAAACCATGTCCGTTTCTGGTACGATGAAGGTCTTCCGGCAGGCGAAGACTGGGATGCGGTAGCGAAAAGTAAGATCTTAAGCCCGAACTGCAGCGGCCTCATTTTCTATGTCAGTGAGAGTACATTTTTCAGCAAATCGGTGGAAAAAGAGATCCATATGGCACTGGAAAAACGGGACGGCGAGGATGGAGAAGAGAACGCAGAATTTAAGCGTAACTTCTTTGCAGTACACCTTGGCGGGGAGACCATCAAGAAGATTCAGAAGCGAATTCTGCGCGAATATGATGACGATGAACTGGCTGCCAAAGGGTATGATGAGGACCGTGATGATCTGCTGTTTGAGGCATTCCGTGGCACCTTTATTCCACGTGATTTGGATCCGTCAAATGATACGCACATCGAGAAGATGCTCGAGCAAATCATGAACAAATTCAATGTCATCGATATCTCGATGGATGGTCCTTCTTTCGCAACCGGACGGCTGTTAGATGGCTCCAATGTCTCTACGCTTGACGGCTACCATGAGTGGCAGTACAACGATGGCCCGGTTTATAAGGGCGAGTGGAAGGAAAACAAGCGCGAAGGCAAGGGTAAGCTTACGATCTCCGAGCACGAGTATTACGACGGCGAGTGGAAGGATGATAAGAAGAACGGTACGGGCGCTTACCAGTTTAAAAACGGTGATTATTATTTCGGCGAGTGGGTCAATGATGAGATGACCAACGGCAAGATGACCTATGCGTCCGGCACCACCTATGAAGGCGAGTTTAAGGACGGAAAACGTCATGGCAATGGTGTCCGTATGACCTACTCCCACAAGAAGACAGAAGGTCTCTGGAGAAAGGATCTGCTCTACACCGGAGAAGGCTACGTCTTCTACACCAACGGGGATGAATACGTCGGAAAATATGTCGAGGACAAACGTACCGGAGAAGGAGAATTCCACTGGAGAAACGGAGATAAATTCAAAGGACACTGGGAAAATGACAAGAAAAACGGTTACGGCGAGTTAGTCTTAATCGGTGGAAATCATTACGAAGGCAACTATAAAGATGATAAGTTTGACGGGGAAGGAACCTACACCTGGGCAAACGGAGAAGTCTATACCGGTGAGTGGAAAGCAGGCAAAAGAAATGGCCAGGGCGAAGACTGTTATGTCAATGGTGACAAGTATGTCGGCGGATGGTCGGAGGATAATAAACATGGCTTCGGACGTATGGATTACGCCAATGGAACCTACTATGAAGGAGAGTGGAATCAGAATAAAAAGACGGGCTATGGCAAGAGCCTTTTAACCAACGGCAACACGTTCGAAGGCGTATTTCTGGATGGAAACTGGAATGGCTCTGGCACATTTACTTACAAGAACGGGAACGTGATCGAAGGTGTCTGGGAGAACGGTCAGATGCAGTCCGGCAAGGGCAAACGCTCCTACAACGACGGTGTCTATGACGGAGAGTTCCTGGGAAATAATCGCCACGGTTATGGTGTGATGAACTACACCAAAGGCATGCGCTACGAGGGTGAATGGAAAGAGGATAAGCTCTGCGGCAAGGGCAAATGGTATCCGGATGCATCAAAGCCTGAGTTCTACTATGAAGGCGAGTTTGACCGCGGAATGTACAACGGCCAGGGCACCCAGAAGTATTCTTCCGGCTCCATCTACACCGGCGGTTTTGTCGATAACAAGCGCTGCGGCGAGGGCGTCATGACGGACAAAGATGGCAACGAGAAGAAAGGCATCTGGCAGGATGATCAGCTCTGGGATGGCTCTGGCGTCGAGATTTCCAAAGGAAATCGTTACGAAGGAAGCTTCAAAGAAGGCGTCAAATCCGGCCATGGCGTGATGCAATATGCCAAGGGAAACCGCTACGAAGGTGAGTGGGCGAACGACCGTCTGGAAGGCTACGGCAGATGGTATCCGGTTGCAACGGATGAAACTTATTACTATGAAGGCGAGTTTCACGGCGGCTACATCGAGGGCGAAGGCACCTATCACTACGACAATGGCAACGTTTACACCGGCCATTTTGTAAGAAATGAAAAGAGTGGCTACGGCGTGATGGACTATGCAAAAGGTACCCGCTACGAGGGCCATTGGGAAAACGATGTGTTAAGCGGAGAGGGCGTCTGGATTTACAACAAAGAACGCCCGCAGTACTGCTATAAGGGTGAGTTTGCATTTGGAATGTTCAATGGCCACGGTGCCCGTAAGTCTTCGGATGGAAGCACCTATGAAGGCGAGTGGAAGAATAACAAACGTCACGGCCAGGGCAAAAATGTCGACAAGAATGGCACTGTACAGGAAGGCAAGTGGGAGAACGATCAGTTTATCGGCTGATCTGTGAAATGAGTTGTCGGGGGCAGCAAGATGAGTCGTTTTGCTGCCCTCATAAGTGGTTGCTGCAAGGAGGACGAAGATGAATTTTGAGGAATTAAGAAGTCAGATTATCGCATCAGAGAGCATCAGTGATTGTCCGAAAGTGCCGCTTCCGGCATGCAAAGAGGACCAGAATTATATCTTTATCAGCTATTCTCATATCGACTATAAATGTGTCTATCTGGACTTAATAAAACTCCTTGAAAACCACGTCAGATTCTGGTACGACGAAGGTCTGCCGGCAGGTCAGGACTGGGATGATGTCGCAGCGAAAAAGATCTTAAGTCCTCAGTGCAGCGGTGTCATTTTCTACATCGGAGAGGCAACGTTTTTTAGCAAATCCGTAGAAAAAGAAGTGCGGATGGCGCTTGAGAAAAATGCTTCCGATGACAACGATGAAGGTCTGAAAGTCACTCGTGGATTCTTTGCCGTTCACCTCGGAGGCCTTACCATCAATAAGCTTCAGAGACAAATTCTGCGTCAGTTTGAGGACGAAGAATTGATGGCAAAAGGCTACGATGAAGACCGCGAATCGCTGTTGTTAAACACATTTACGGGGACGTTTATTCCCAGATCTTTGGACGCATCTGATGACAAACATATCCCGAAGATGGTGGAGCAGATTGCAAATCAATTTAACGTCATTGACTTCTCCATGGAGATCGCTTCGTTCGCCAAAGGACGCCTCTTAGATGGCTCCAATGCATCGGTTTTGGACGGCTATCACGAGTGGCAATACAACGATGGAGCTATCTACAAAGGTGAGTGGAAGAACAATCAAAGAGAAGGCAAAGGCAAGCTGATCATCTCGGAAAATGAATTCTATGACGGCGAATGGCAGAATGATCAGAGAAACGGAAAAGGCGCTTATCATTATGCGAACGGTGACTTCTTCTACGGCGATTGGAAAGATGATCAGATGGTCGATGGAAAGATGACGTATGCCAGTGGACGCATCTATGAAGGTGGATGGGCTAATGGCAAAAAGGAAGGTCATGGCGTTCGCATTGGATTAAAAGGCGAGCGATTCGAAGGGACGTGGAAGGCAGATAAGCCGATTCAAGCAGAAGGTGTGCTAGATTTTGAAAACGGTACTGTCTATACCGGGACAGTTAAAGACAATAAATTCGCTGGCTACGGCGAAATGGTTTATAAAAACGGAAACCGTTATGAGGGTGAGTGGTCAAATAACCTGAAAAACGGAAAAGGTACATTTACCTGGAATAACGGGGATACTTGCAAGGGAAGCTGGAAGGAAGACAAGAGAGACGGTTATGGTGAGTTGGTGTTAATCAATGGAAACCATTACGAAGGAAACTTTACGAACGACACGTTTGATGGCGAAGGCACTTACACCTGGAAGAACGGAGATGTCTATACGGGTGAGTGGAAGAATGGTTTGCGAAATGGTTTAGGAGAAGCCCGCTATGCGAATGGAGATATGTATTCCGGTGACTGGGAGAATGATAAGAGACACGGATCTGGTCGCATGGATTATGCAAACGGGACGTTCTATGAGGGAGAATGGAAGAATGGTTTAAGAATCGGGAAAGGAAAAGGAAGCAACACCTATGGCAACATCTATGAAGGCGAATGGGCTAACAATACCTGGGAAGGTCATGGAACGCTGACATATGTGGATGGCAATATTATAGAGGGCGTTTGGAAGAATGGAAAGATGCTATCCGCTAAAGGCAAGCGCTCTTACAATGACGGTGTCTATGATGGAGAGTTTTTAGACAACAAAAGAAGTGGTTACGGCGTCATGGATTATGCCAAAGGCATGCGCTACGAGGGTGAATGGAAAGAGGACAAGCTCTGCGGCAAGGGCAAATGGTATCCGAATGATGCAAAGCCCGAGTTTTACTATGAGGGCGATTTTGACCGCGGAATGTATAACGGTCAGGGAACCCAGAGGTACGCGGATGGCTCTGTTTATACGGGCGGTTTTAAAGATAATAAGCGGTCAGGACAAGGCACCCTTGTTGAATCTGATGGCAAACGTTCAGAAGGAGTCTGGGAGAACGATAAGTTCAAAGAGGGAAAAGCACAACTTGTTTTCAAAAATGGAGATGAGTATGACGGAGAAATGGCGGACTTCATTTGCAACGGCTATGGGACAATAAGATATAAGAACGGCAACACCTATCAAGGATATTTTAAAAATGACAAACGAGATGGCAAGGGTACCTATCATTTCACTAACGGTAATGTCTATGTGGGTGAATATCAGAGTGGAAAAAGAACCGGTTATGGCATTATGGACTATGCCAAAGGAACCCGTTACGAAGGTGAATGGGAAGATGGCAAGCTCTGTGGGAAGGGCAAGTGGATTCCTGATGTGGCAAAGCCCGAGTTTTTCTATGAAGGCGAATTCAGAGCTGGCCAGTTTGACGGAGAAGGCACCTACCACTATCAGAATGGAGATGTTTATATAGGTCAATTCAAGAACAACAATCGAAGTGGTTTCGGTACTATGACTTATGCAAACGGTGATCGTTACGAAGGAGAATGGAAGGCTGATTCGTCTACAGGAAACGGCACATTCTACTATAAGAATGGGCATACCTGGAAGGGACAGTTTGTCAGTGGATTAAAGTGCAATGGCTATGGGTATATGGGACCTCAAAACCTGAGAGTACAAGGCTATTCCGAAATGCTGTCATCCAAAGTAAATTATTACTATATCGGTGCCTGCAAAGAGTTCCTGCGTGACGGAGAAGGAACCGTTTATTTTGCAAATGGAAAGACATTAAAGGGTGTTTTCCGGCGCGGGATGATCTGGGACGGAGAAGGCTATTTCCCTTATGCTGGTTCTGGCGGGAAAACGACACCGTATGTTTATGAAGGCGAATTCAAAGAAGGATGTTTTAACGGCAAAGGGCACCTGATGATCAACCAGAAGGTTTACGACGGGAACTTTGTGAATGGCAAAGCAGAGGGAAGCGGTGTGGAAGAGTGCCCTTCTCTCGGTGAAGCTTATATGGGCGAGTTTCTGGCAGGAAAACGGCATGGCGAAGGCAGGTTGGTTTACGAGGGCGGCAGCATTTGCGATGGAATATGGGAGAACGGAGCATTTGTAGAAGGTGTCTATTCCGACATTGACCGTACCGGCGAGGCAACACTATTTTGCTACGCAGAAGGATGCTTATCGAATGCCCAGTTTTCAGCAGTGGGTATACGGTATCAGTGTGTTGGTACCATCGAAGAAACCGGGGAATGGGGATATCTCATCATTTACCAGAATGGAACCACCGTTTTCATTCGAACCGGAGAAGAAGATGAAGATAATCTTCAAAATAAAATGATGAAGGAGCACCTGCAAGGATGGATCCACTATGCAGACAAGCGCATTTTCGAAGGCTCTTTTTGGACCTTGTTGATCATGGATGGCCCCGGCACGATGTATTTCCCGAATGGCGATACCTTTAGCGGTGAATGGAAGATGAATGCGTTTACCGGCACCGGCGTCTACACGCATGCGGATGGGACGACGGAGACCGGAAGATGGGAGAACGATCAGTTTGTGAAGGAGTGATCTTTCATGTGGGAAAATGAGTTTATGAGACCAGCGGATGCTGCGGCGAAGGAACCCTTCGCCGCAGTCGTCGTCGGTGTAAATATTGACATCGGTGGGCAGACATTTGCCCCGCTGATTGAGAAGGATTCCAATCCAGGAACGGTGCGGACAAGCCTCGGCGGTGTCGGGAGAAATATTGCGCATAACTTGAGCCTTTTGGGGATTCGCGTGCGATTTTTCACGGCGTTTGGCGATGACGGATACGCGGAAAAGATCGAGGCGAGCTGTGGCATGCTTGGCATCAGTATTCGTCATGCAAAAAAGGTGCGTGTGAGATCGACGTCTACCTACCTTTTTATCAACGATGAGAAGGGCGATATGCAGCTGGCGATCAATGACATGGCAATCTGCGAGGAGATCACGCCGGCATATCTTAAGGAGAACCTGGAGGCAATCAATGAGGCTGCCGTGGTGGTTGTGGATGCGAATATCCCGGCAGAGTCGCTTGCCTTTTTGTGTGAGCATTGTGAAAAACCGATCTTTGTGGATCCGGTGTCGGTGACGAAGGCAAAGAAAGTCTTGCCTTTGCTTTCCAAAATACATACAATCAAACCGAATGTCGCAGAGGCAGAGTTGCTTTCAGGCATCAAGGTGACAGATGAGGCTTCTTTGCTGGAAGCGGCTGAGAAGATCACAGAGTTGGGAGTGAAACACGTTTATCTTTCCATGGGAGAGGAAGGCGTGATGATGGCAGATGAGACCGGGGTGCACCGGTTTACAAGCTGTCCGGCAGAAGTAAAAAATACGACCGGCGCGGGGGATGCCTTTTTGGCAGGCCTTGTGTGGGCGTATTTAAAAAATTGCGACCCTAAACAGACTGTTCAGGCGGCGGCTGCCTGCGCGGCGATTGCGGTGGAGAGTGAAGAGACGATCAATGAGAAGCTCTCAGAGGAGAGCATGAGGAGGAGAACGAAAGATGTTAAACAAGTATCTTGATGTAAAACCAGAAGTAGCGGAGGCATTAAAGGAAGGAAAACCTGTGGTAGCGCTTGAGTCGACCATCATTTCCCATGGCATGCCTTATCCGCAGAATGTGGAGACTGCGCTGAAAGTTGAGCAGATCATCCGGGAAAATGGAGCCGTTCCGGCGACGATTGCGGTGATTGGCGGCAGATGTAAGGCAGGACTGACGAAGGAAGAAATCGAGCATCTCGGAAAGAAAGGAACCGCGATTGCAAAGGCTTCCAGGCGTGATCTCGCGGTGCTCCTCGCGAGGGGCGAGGACGGTGCGACGACGGTGACGACGACGATGATCATCGCACATATGGCAGGAATCAAGCTGTTTGCGACCGGTGGAATCGGCGGTGTGCACCGCGGCGCGCAGGAGACATTTGACATCTCTGCAGACCTGATGGAGCTTGCTCAGACCCCGGTGATGGTGGTTTGTGCGGGCGCGAAGGCGATCCTGGATCTGAAGCTGACGTTAGAGTATCTGGAGACGCACGGTGTACCTGTGATCGGTTATCAGACCGAGGAACTGCCGGCATTTTACAGCAGAAAGTCTGGGCTTTCTGTGGATTATCGGATGGACAGCCCGGAAGAGACTGCGGCAGCATTTCGCGCGCAGCAGGAGCTTGGACTCGGCGGTGGCATGCTGGTGACCAATCCGATTCCGGAAGAATATTCGATGGACTCTGCGGTGATTAACAAAGCGATCGATGAAGCGATTGAGGAAATGAATGCGCTGGGGATTCACGGGAAAGAGTGCACACCGTTCTTGCTCGCAAAGATTAAGGATATCACAGGCGGGGATAGTTTGGATTCGAACATTCAGTTGGTGTTTAACAATGCGAAGCTTGCCGCACAGATTGCTGCAGCGCTGTAAAGACCTCGAATTTTTACAAGGCGTGTCCACTTTGTGGGGTGCAGTTTAGCATCGCTTGATCCCCAATGGATGGAACGGCTGGCACAAAAGTATATAGAAATGACGAAAGGCTTGCCCGAGTTGATCAGGCAAGCCTTTCTAACAACATGAAAAAACTTTCATTCGAAGGCGCTGAGCACATCCAGATAACGCTTGATTTCGTCGTTGCGGATGGCTTTAAGGAGCGCATAGCTGCGGCGCATGGCCTTGAGTGCATAGTCCTCGGGGATGAGACGCTTCTCTAGGGCGTCTGCGAGTTCGTCGAGGTCTAAGAGCCTGGTGTCGCCGTCGGGATAGATGACGACGTCAAGGAGCAGGTCGTGGAAGATCAGAGCATTCTCTTCTTCCTTGCGTTCGGTCTCGATGATGTCGATGTACCAGTAGACCGGGTTTCCTTCCGCGTCAAACATATGGCTGATCTTCCAGCCAAATTCCAGGACATACAAAGAGACGCCGCGGGCGATGTCCTTGCGCGGATGGATCGTGTTCCATTCTGTGACGAGGCAGTTGTCGGAAGCGTATAAAATCTTATCGTCTTTTAAATCATTGATCTGGTCAGGAATATAACGCTTCCGGTAAAGATGCAATTGATTCATGATGTTCCCTCAATTATAAAACGTTCACTGCTTGGTGTTTCCAGTATATCAAATGTGTCAGCGTTTGAGAAGATGGATTTATCATTTTTTTGTCAATCTATTCCGTAGACTTTTCTCGTTTGTACTGATATAATAGTTTTGTTTAGCTATGGATACCAAGGCGCGGGGGAAGATGCCGCGCGGGAGGTACACCACCGAGGAGGTGTGTATGAAGAGAAAGGACAAGGAGACGCTTCGGGCCTGGACGTTGGTGCTGCAGCTTGGCATCTCGATGATGGTGCCTGTCTTTGTCGGCTTTTTCATCGGCAAATGGCTGGACGGGCTGTTTGCGACATCTTATCTTAAGATCGTGTTTCTTGCGCTGGGATTTCTGGCAGCGATCCGCAACACTTACATCTTACTGAAGGATTATGTGGACCGAATCAAGAAGCAGGATCAGGAGAAAGGCGTGTTATGATGAGCCCGGAGAGAAGAACCTTGCTTGGGATGTTTGCCGGGATCGGCCTGTTCCTTTTGGCTGGCGAGATCATTTGCCTGTTCTTCCTGCCAAAGTCGCTTGCGGTGATGGCGGGGCTTGCCTTTGGAGCGATCAGTTCTGTGGGACTTGCCTTTCATATGTACAAAACCTTGGATGTGACCATATCACTTCCGGAGAAAAGTGCGGTATCCTATGCTCGCAGGCAAAGCCTGCTTCGTATGTTGATCATGATGGCAGTGCTCGCAGTTTCAGCGAAACTGAATTCCTATGTGAACCTGTTTGGAACACTGATTGGATTGTTTTTCCTGAAGTTTGCGGCCTACTTACAGCCGATCATAGATAAGTGGCTCTTTCGTAAAGAGCGGGAGAGTGAAGAGATGAAAGGACGGTGAGAGTGTGAATTCCGGTGTGGATCTTGATATCGGTGTAAATGGGTATCTGGAATATCATCTATTTGGCCAGACGCTCTATATCACGACCACCCATATCTGTCTTTTGATTATTATGATTGCACTGACGGTCTTTGGCATCTGTGCCAACCGGGCGATCAAGAAGGCAGATCCTTATAAGGCACCCGGGAAGTTCCTTTGCTTTATCGAGATTATTGTCGGACTCCTAGACAGTATGACAATCGGAGGCCTCGGTAAGAAGCACGGCCCTTCCTTCGCCAACTACATGGGCACTTTGTTTATCTTTATCCTGTGCTCGAATCTGGCAGGTCTGTTTGGACTGCGTCCGCCGACCGCGGATTACGGTGTGACTCTGGCACTTGGTATGATTACCTTTATTCTGATCCATTACAATGGATTTAAGTACCAGAAGTTCGGCCACATCACAGGACTCTTTAAACCGATTCCGATCTTGTTCCCGATCAATCTGGTCGGTGAGATTGCGAATCCACTCTCCATTTCCCTGCGTTTGTTTGGAAATGTATTATCAGGAACGGTTATGATGGCGGTGGTTTACGCACTGATCCCGAAGTTCCTGCTCATCGCATGGCCCGGCGTACTGCACATTTACTTTGATGTGTTCTCCGGCGCGATTCAGACCTACGTCTTTGTCATGCTTTCGATGGTGTACATCTCGGATGCATTTGATGATGAAGAATAAATGTTACTTAGAAACCTATTATTTCACATAAAGGAGAATGATCATGAATATTTCAAGTGAAGCTTTTGTTTTAGGAATGTCCGCACTTGGTGCTGGTATTGGTATGATTGCCGGTCTTGGCCCTGGTATCGGTCAGGGTATCGCAGCTGGACAGGGTGCAGCTGCCGTTGGACGTAACCCCGGTGCTCGTGGTGAGATCATGCCGACGATGCTTCTTGGCCAGGCTGTCGCAGAGACCACCGGTCTTTACAGCTTCGCTATCGCAATTATCCTGATCTTTGCAAACCCGCTTGTAAAGATGCTGTAATTGCCCTTAGAGGTATCAATATCCAATCGTAAAAAGGAGAAGTAACAGTGAAAGAGCTGATTACATATTCAGGCGTATATCTGCTGGAGAACCGTGTATTTGGCCTGGATCCTCAGCTGCTTGCGGACGCACTCATCACCATGCTTGCGGTGTTTACGATGTTTGTGCTGCTCTCTTATCTGCTCTTTAATCCAGCCCGCGAGTTTTTAAAGAAGCGCCAGGAGAAGATCCAGGCGGACTTAGATCAGGCGGAGAAGGAAAGAGCCGACGGCGAGGCATTTAAGGCGGAGTACGATCTGCGCCTTCAGAATGCAGACGCAGAGGCGGAGAGTATCTTAAGCGAGTCCAGACAGAAGGCGCTCAAGCACCAGGACGAAGTGATTGCTTCTGCGAAGGAAGAGGCAGGCCGTATTATGGCCAGAGCCGAGCAGGAGGCTGCGCTTGAGAAGTTAAAGGTGCGCGATCAGGTCAAGCAGGAGATGATTACGGTTGCCACAGCGATGGCCGGCAAGTTTGTCGCATCATCGATGGATCAGGCAAAGCAGGATGCTTTGATTGATGAGACATTGCAGGAAATGGGTGAGTCGACATGGCAAAGCTGATCGGAAAGACCTACGGGGATGCCCTGTACGAGACAGCGATAGAGAAGAACACCTTGGATCAGCTGACCGAAGAGGTTGCATTTGCGGCGCAGAGTTTTAAAGAGAATCCTGCATTTATGGATCTTCTGACCCATCCGCAGATTGTCCGCGAGGAGAAGATCGCCTGCCTTGAGAAGGTATTTAAAGGGCGCGTCAGTGATGATCTGGTAGGCCTTATGGTGGTGACCATCGAGAAGGATCGCCAGAAGGATCTGCCGGAGATCTTTGACTATTTCATTTCCCGGGCAAAAGAAGAGAAGGGAATCGGCCTTGCAACCGTCACCTCTGCCACCGAACTTCGCAAGGAGCAGAGAGACCGGATCGAGAAGAAGCTGATCGAGACGACACCGTATCAGACGTTTGAGATGACGTATGAGGTGGACCCGTCCCTGATTGGGGGCATGGTCATCCGCATTGGTGACCGCGTGGCGGATTCTAGCATCCGCACTCAGCTTGAGAAACTGGAGAGAGAACTTCAGACGATTAAGCTGTAAGCATTTTAGACAAAAAGGATGGTATACTATCATGAATTTAAGACCGGAAGAGATTAGCTCAGTCATCCGCGAACAGATTCAGAAATATAGTGCGACACTTGAAGTTTCGGACGTTGGTACCGTCATTCAGGTGGCCGATGGTATTGCTCGTATCCATGGATTAGAGAAGGCAATGATGAATGAGCTCCTGGAGTTCCCGGGAGAGATCTTCGGCATGGTATTAAACCTCGAAGAGGACAATGTCGGTGCGGTACTGCTTGGCGATACCGCAAAGATCAGCGAAGGTGACATCGTGAAGACGACCGGACGTGTCGTTGAAGTCCCGGTTGGGGACGCGATGCTTGGCCGCGTGGTCAATTCGCTGGGTCAGCCGATTGATGGCAAGGGACCGATTCTGACAAGTAAGTTCCGTCCGATCGAGCGTGTGGCTTCGGGTGTCATCTCCCGTAAGTCCGTTGATACCCCGCTGCAGACCGGTATCAAGGCCATTGATTCCATGGTGCCCATCGGAAGAGGACAGCGTGAATTAATTATCGGTGACCGTCAGACTGGTAAGACGGCCATCGCAATCGATACCATTATCAACCAAAAAGGCCAGAACGTGAAGTGCATCTACGTCGCGATCGGCCAGAAGGCTTCGACCGTTGCGACGATCGTTGCGACACTTGAAGAGTACGGCGCGATGGGTTATACCACCGTGGTTGCAGCAACCGCAAGTGAGCTTGCACCGCTGCAGTACATCGCTCCGTATGCAGGCTGCGCGATCGGTGAAGAGTGGATGGAGAACGGCGAGGATGTCCTGATCATTTACGATGATCTGAGCAAGCATGCAACCGCTTACCGTACACTTTCGCTTCTGCTTCGCAGACCGCCGGGGCGTGAGGCATATCCCGGTGATGTCTTCTATCTGCACTCCAGACTTCTTGAGAGAGCAGCGAAGTTAAATGACGCGCTTGGCGGCGGTTCTTTGACCGCGCTGCCGATCATTGAGACGCAGGCAGGCGATGTCTCTGCCTACATCCCGACCAATGTTATTTCCATCACGGATGGCCAGATCTATCTGGAGACCGAGATGTTTAACTCCGGCTTCCGCCCGGCAATCAATGCAGGTCTGTCGGTCTCCCGTGTCGGAGGCGCTGCGCAGATCAAGGCGATGAAGAAGATCGCCGGACAGATCCGTATTGAGCTGTCCCAGTACCGTGAGCTTGCTGCATTCTCCCAGTTCGGTTCCGATCTGGATGAGGCGACCAAGACGCAGCTGGCACAGGGTGAGAGAATCCGCGAGATCTTAAAGCAGCCGCAGTATGCGCCGATGCCGGTAGAGTATCAGGTTTTAATCATTTACGCGGCAGAGCGCAGATATCTGTTAGACGTTTCCTTGGATCGCATCGCTGATTTCGAGAGTGAGATGTTTGAGTTTATCACGACCAAGTATCCGGAGATCCCGAGATCGATCCGCGAGACAGGCGTGCTTTCTGCCGAGATGGAAGAGAGCTTCAAGAAAGCACTTGCGGAGTTTAAGGAGACATTTGAGTAAGGCAAGTTCGTTCTAGGAGGAATGGGAAATGCCCTCGATGAGAGATATTAAGAGGAGAAGGGAGAGCGTCAAGAGCACGGGTCAGATCACGAAGGCGATGAAGTTAGTGGCTACGGTCAAGCTTCAGAAGGCCAGGGTGCACGCGCTGGAGACGCAGCCTTATTTCAACGCGATGTATAAGACGGTAAAGAGCGTGATCTCCCACATGGAGAGCACGACACATCCGCTCATTACAGGAAATGGGTCGAAGAAGAAGGCCGTTCTTCTCATGACGAGCAACCGCGGACTTGCGGGTGGCTATAACAATAACATCATTAAGCTGGTCGATTCCACGTTAAATCCGGAAGATACGATCGTCTATGCCATCGGAAGAAAGGGCAGGGATGCACTTTTTAAGAAGGGCTACGAGATCGCAAAGGACTATTCGGATGTCATCAACCAGCCCCTTTACTCGGATGCGATTGCGATTGGCAAGGAACTGCTTGGGGCCTACAACGCCGGTGAGATCGGGGAAGTGTGGATTGCGTATACATTTTTCAAAAATACGGTGAGCCACATTCCGACGATGGAGAAGCTCCTGCCGCTTTCTGCGGAGGATTTCGAGGCGGATGAGGAAGAGCCGGATCTGACGATGAACTTCGAGCCGAAGGAAGAGCGTGCGCTGGAACTGATCGTGCCGAAGTACTTAAACAGCCTGATTTACGGCGGACTGATCCAGGCATTTGCCAGTGAGAACGGTGCGCGTATGCAGGCCATGGATAACGCGACCAGCAATGCAGAAGAGATGATAGAGGACCTGTCGCTGCAGTATAACCGTGCAAGACAGGGTGCGATTACGCAGGAGCTGACCGAGATTGTGGCCGGCGCGTCTGCGGTTGAGTAATGTTTGTGAGAGATTTATTCGGAGGAAACCATGTCTGAAACTACAGGTAAGATCACACAGATTGTCGGTGCAGTCCTGGACATTAAGTTCCCGGAGGGACATTTGCCTGCAATCTATGAGGCTATACGGATTCCCAAGGCTGACGGAAAGACGCTGACGGCGGAAGTTGCGCAGCATCTGGGCGATGATACGGTGCGCTGCATCGCGATGGGCCCGACCGACGGTCTGATTCGTGGAATTGAAGTGACTGCGACCGGACATCCGATCATGGTGCCGGTGGGTGAGGAGACCCTTGGAAGACTCTTTAATGTGCTTGGCGAGCCGATCGATGAGAAAGAGCCGCCGAAGGTGAAGGAGTACCGTCCGATCCATGCGCCCGCGCCGGCGTTTGAAGAGCAGGCGACGACGACAGAGATCTTAGAGACCGGTATCAAGGTTATCGATCTGCTTTGTCCGTACCAGAAGGGTGGTAAGATCGGTCTGTTTGGCGGTGCCGGTGTTGGTAAGACGGTCCTGATCCAGGAGCTGATCACCAATATCGCGACGGAGCACGGCGGCTATTCGGTATTTACCGGTGTCGGCGAGCGTACGCGTGAGGGAAATGATTTGTATTATGAGATGACCGAGTCCGGCGTTATCGAAAAGACTACCATGGTCTTTGGTCAGATGAATGAGCCCCCGGGGGCAAGAATGCGTGTCGGACTTTCCGGCCTTACAATGGCGGAGTATTTCCGTGATCAGGGCGGTAAGGACGTGCTGCTCTTTATCGATAACATCTTCCGTTTCACCCAGGCCGGTTCTGAGGTGTCCGCACTGCTTGGACGTATGCCGAGTGCGGTTGGTTACCAGCCGACGCTGGCAACCGAGATGGGTGCGCTGCAGGAGCGTATCACGTCGACGAAGAGAGGTTCGATCACGTCTGTACAAGCCGTTTACGTGCCTGCCGATGACTTGACTGACCCCGCACCTGCGACGACATTTGCGCATCTGGATGCGACGACCGTTCTTTCCCGTGCAATCGTGGAACAGGGCATCTACCCGGCGGTGGATCCGTTAGAGTCTACGTCTCGTATCCTGGATCCGAGAATCCTGGGCGAGCAGCATTACCGCGTGGCAAGACGAGTGCAGGAAGTGCTGCAGAGATACCGTGAGCTGCAGGATATCATCGCCATCCTTGGCATGGACGAGCTTTCCGATGAAGATAAGCTGACGGTTTCCCGCGCAAGAAAGGTGCAGAGATTCCTCTCTCAGCCGTTCTTCGTGGCAGAACAGTTTACCGGACTTCCGGGCAAATATGTGCCGGTTTCCGAGACCATTCGTGGTTTCTCCGAGATTCTGGAAGGCAAGCACGATGACATTCCGGAGCATTGCTTCTTAAATGCAGGTACGATCGATGAGGTCGTGGAGCGCGCGAAGCAGCTGTAATTCGTTAAAGGGAGATTATCATGGCTGAAAAGCAGATGAAGGTGAGAATCATTTCCCCGGAACGTGTTTTCTACGAGGGGGAAGTCTCGATGATCGAACTGAATACGACGGAAGGCGCGATCGGGGTCTGCCCGGGGCATATTCCGCTGACCGCGATTGTGGAGCCTGGGATTTTAAAGCTCCATGAGGCGGGAGGCGTGAAAGAAGCAGCTCTGATGTCAGGGTTTGTGGAGATCCTGCCGACCCAGGTGAGAGTGCTTGCTGAAGTCGTGGAATGGCCGGAGGAGATCGATGTGAAGCGTGCGGAAGAAGCACGGATTCGCGCGGAACGTCATCTGGCGGATAAAAACTGGGATCAGGCGAGGGCGAGAGCACAGCTTCGCAGATCGCTGATCCGTATGCAACTTGCGAATCGTAAATAACTTTTGGGGTCCCTGCACGTTTTTAGTGCAGGGTTTCCTTGCTTTATTTGGTGGATTTAAGTTTTATGAAACATGTGGTTCGAGTACTGATTTTTATCCTGGCATTTTGCGGGGCGGTTGTCTTCTTTACCCTGCACGGGAGAGAGCTGACGGCGGAGCAGGAGAAGCCGGTGGAGATGACGGGCGCGAAGTTCCCGGTTCTTTTTCTGGAGGACCGCGGGGCTTTGATCAATCCGTTACACGGCTATGCGGCGTCGATGCAGACGGAGACGATCCGTGACAGCCTGACACCGCTTGTGAAGGATGAGAGTCAGATCAAAGTGATCATCGCGGAGGACGGATTTTTGGTCAGACGCCTGGAGTACCAGGTGGCGGATCTTTCCGGGAAAGTAGTGCAGGAAGATTCCATTCTGGCCTTTAACGAGGACAACGGAAGGAAGTACTGTAATCTTTCCTTCCCGGATCTTTCACTTCGCGAGGAATACACGCTTTCATTTACCGTGACAACGGAGACCAACAAAAAAATCCATTATTACACTCGCGTGCGGCTTCTGGAGGAGGATTCCTTTACGGAGAAGCTTTCTTTCGTGAACACATTTTTATCGGACACGATGAGCGGGAACAGAAGCAAGGTGAGCCCTTACCTGGAGACGCTGGCGAGTGCGGTCTCGCGTTCGCTCGCGCATGTGACGGACAATGCATCTGTGGGTATGGTTTGCTGGGGCGGCATGATGCCACAGCTTCACATGCAGGAGATCAAGGGCGTCGGAACGATCGGCGTGATCCCTCGCATTTTGGAAATGAGTGAGGAGACCATGTCGGTGGCGCTGACATTTTTGGTGGACGGTGTGACCGACGATGGAACGGAGCTTTATGAAGTGCAGGAGTTTTACCGCATCCGGTATACGCCGGAGCGCACCTGGCTGTTAAACTTTGACCGGACGATTGAGCAGATCTTTGACCCTGCGGATGCGGGCAATTCAGAGACTGCCCTAAAGCTGGGAATTAGAGACGGGGAAAATGCTTCGCTCTTTACCAATGAAAGCGGTGACTACGTCGCATTTGTGCAAAACCGCGAACTGTGGCTGTACCAGGTGTCTGCAAATCGCCTGCGCAAGATTTATGCGGTGAGAAATGAACTGGATCCTCTCCACACGAACTACGATCAGTTCGATGTGAAGGTGCTTGATATCGATAAGGCCGGCAACGTGGACTTCATGGTGGCGGGCTATCTGATGACCGGAGCGCAGGAAGGAAAGACCGGGATTGTGCTTTATCATTACGATACGCAGGAAGAGATGCTGCGCGAAAAGGTCATGATTCCGATGACGGTTCCCTTTGAGAGAATTGAGCTCGATATCGGTAACTTTGCCTATGTCAATGCGTCAGACATGTTTTTCTTTGCATTAAATGAAAGCATTTACAGCTATGATCTGAGTGCAAGGAAACTGACCATGATCGCAGAGAAGGTCAGTGATCAGAGCTATGTTTCTTCGGAAGCCAGCCATTATGTGGCATGGCAGGAGACGGATAATCCGAACCGTTCCACCAAGCTTTTTGTGATGGATCTGGAGAGCGGGCAGACGAAGGAAATTGATGCACCGACCGGGCAGTGCGTGATCATTTTAGGAAAGAGCTATGAAAACCTGATCTATGGGTATGTCAGACGCAGCATGATTGAGGTCGCGGAAGATGGCTCTTACAAGGCTGCAGCGCATCACGTGTTCATATTAGATACTGCGGGCAATGTGATTAAGGAATATGAGAGAGAGAACCGGTATGTGACGGGGATCTCTGTGGAAGATAATATCGTGACGCTGCACATGGTGGATGGCCAGATGCAAACTGTTGATGACGATTACATCATCAATCAGATTTCAGAAGAGTCCAGGCGGATTCATTTGACAAATGCATTCACTGACACGGCGTTTACGGAATACTATATCTCGATCGGTACGGCTTCGCAGCAGACCACCCCGGTGGGCAGCCAGATTCCGCAGAATTTAAGACCCAGCGTGGAAGGAAATATGCCGCAGACGGTTTCTGCCGGTGCGACGATTGAGCTCGAGCCGGAGACTCTCTCGGAGGAGCGCTATTACGTCTATGCGAAAGGCGGCCTGTATGGCTATGAGATGTCTGCGGTCAAGGCGGTTGCGCTTGCTTCTGAAACTGGAGGCACGGTAGTCTCGCCGGAAGGAAAGATCTTGTGGTCGCGCGCAGATCAGCCGGCAAAGCACGGAATCAATACGATGGCGGTACGTTACGATGAGATCGGAGAGAGCACGCTAGCAACGTGTGCGGCGATGATCCTTGCCTGGGAGCGAGAGGACGTTGCCGACGAAGCGCTTGTCGGGGAGAGTTCCCCGCAGGAACTTTTGGAGGCGCATCTTGACGGTGTGACGGTGATGGACCTGACGGGCAGACCGCTCTCGGAGATGTTCTACTATGTCGGCAGGGATTACCCGGTGATCTGTAAGAAAGATGAGACACATTACGTGCTGCTCTACGGCTACGACGGAACGTATGTCAAGTACGCAGATCCGGACGCAGACAAGACAGAGATCATCCTGCAAAGCCGTGCGGAGAGAAGCTTTGACGGCGCGGGAGATGTGTTCTACGCCTACATTCCGTAAGAAAGACGATAGTGATGACGGGGAAAATGAACGTGGGAATGATGATCGTTTGGGTGATACTCGGAGTGATCTCCCTTTGCTACGGATTTGTGATCCGGGGGATCAACTCCGGGTCGCGCACCTATCTGATGTGGTTTGCGCTTGCAGCGGTACTCTTTTTCTTTGCCTGGGCAGCAAAGACGAACCTGTGGGGAAAACTGCCTGGCTGGTGCAAGGGCGTCTTTTTAGGGCTTGTCGCCTTGGGACTTGTCGTGTTTATTTGCGGGGTCGGACTCATTTTCAAAGACTATCATGATAAAGGTGAGGAGAACCTGGAGTACCTGATTGTGCTAGGCGCACAGGTCAAGCCGGATGGCCCTAGCGTGGTGTTAAAGTACCGGCTGGATGCAGCGGCAGAGTACTTGAAGAGAAATCCGGATACGATCTGTATCGTTTCGGGTGGAAAAGGGGATAACGAGCACATTTCCGAGGCGGAAGGAATGTATGACTACCTAGTGCGCGTAGGTGTAAATCCTGAGAGGATTTTAAAGGAAGACCGGTCGGTCAGTACCGCACAAAATCTGGAGTTTTCGGCACAGTTTTTGGACAAAGAGACCGCTCGTGTGGGGATCGTGTCCAATGATTTTCATGTCTACCGCGCGATCGGCATTGCGAAGAAAGCCGGATATCAGAATGTCTGCGGCCTGGCAGCGGGCTCGACACCTCTTTATCAGCCAAACAATATCACGCGCGAAGCAATCGTACTGTTTAAGGATCTTTTGACTGGGAAAATGGTGCTGCACTGACGCGAAAAGCGATGAGGAAGAGAAATGCTTAGGACACAGGATTTATTTAAGACAAATTTTTATCAGTTAAAGCCTTACTACGGAAACATCGGAAATTTGAACTTTAAGATTCAAAAGAAACAGCCGGAAGAAGGAGATGCGGTTTTTGAAGTGATCACCTGGCAGGGGCCTTACAACGAGGAGACGACCAAGGAAGAGAAGACCATGAAAGAGTTTCCATTTGAGGATGCGCAGATGGAGAAAATAGCTGCATATTTAAATGAAATGGCGTGAGCGAAAAGCCCACGCCAATTTTAATCTCCGGCCTCCGGGAGGCAGTGCATCTGTGTTTGTCCGAGAACGCGAAATCCTTCCGCGCAGCCATGCAGGCTTCTGACGCCGAAGTCCGCGGCGCGAAGCTTTAAGTAGAGCCTGATCGAGGAGGCGTCCGCTGACCCTTCGGGGTACTGGCTTTTGTGGTGAGTAAAGATCGCGGCTAGCTGCCGGTTTAGGTGTTCCTGTCCGGTTTTTACAAAGCGGTTGGGCTTTGCAGTCATGTAAAATGCGATCGCCTTCACTGGTGCAGCTTCAGCTTTGTAGCGTTCCATGATGCCCGGATAAGGCGCAAAGCAGGCGATCTGTCTCGCGGCCTTTCCGACGTTTAAGTGGTCAATATGACACTCGCTCGTGGGTGTCGGATCAGGGGCAAAAATGATGTCAGGTTTATACTTGCCAACTTCTTTTGCAATTTGTTTTATCAGTTCTCTACTCTTGTAGAATCCTCCGTCGCATAGATCGAGGAAATGAACGTCTTCTACCCCGAGGGCAGCGGCGGATGCGATCGATTCTTTTTTGCGAAGCGCGGCCAAATCATCGCCGGTAATCCCGCCGGAATGACCGTCACCGTAGCGGCCGTCGGTGCAGATTAAAAAGCGGATCTGCTTGCCTTCTTTTGCAAGTCGTGAGATCGTTGCGCCTGCACCGATTTCGATGTCGTCCGGGTGCGGTCCAATGAACAGATAACGCGTAAAGGATTCCACTTTGGGAACTGGCGCGGCAAAGCGAATGGCAAGTTTCGTGATGGACATATGGATACCTCTTTTCCTTGCGAGAACATTTACAGTAACAAAAAGGGTCATCGCTTATCGATGACCCCAGTTCGTGGAGCTAACAGGACTCGAACCTGTGACCCCTTACACGTCAAGCAAGTGCTCTCCCAGCTGAGCTATAACTCCATGCGACTAATATACCACACTTTCTTCGGAAATGGAAGATGCAATTTAAAATTCTTCTCAGGCGGGAAAGACGTCATACATCCTGCTGATTTATTTGCCATCCTGTGTTATACTGGAGGCAAGGTAGTTTTTGAAATGTAAAATGATGGAAAGGGGGAGGATTATGCCATTTCAGATCATTCGAGATGATATCATCCGCGTGCGGGCGGATGCGATCGTGAATACCGCAAATCCCAAACCAGTGATCGGTGCAGGGACAGATGCGGCGATTTATCATGCGGCCGGGGCCGAGGAGCTGCTTGCGGCGCGGCAGAAGATTGGTGAGATTGCGCGCGGCGAGGTGGCGGCGACGCCTGCATTTGCCTTGCCTGCGAGATACATTTTACACACGGTGGGACCGGTTTGGAGAGGCGGATCCGAAGGCGAATTTGCGGTCTTGGCATCCTGCTACCGAAAGTCGCTTCTGCTTGCAAGGAAGCTTGGATGTGAAAGCATCGCATTTCCGCTCATTTCCTCCGGAACGTATGGATTTCCGAAGGATCAGGCGCTTCGCATTGCACTGAATGAGATTTCTGCTTTCTTAAAGGAAGATGACGCAGAGATGCAGGTGACGCTGGTTGTCTATGACAAGCGCGCGTTCCAGCTCTCAGAGGAACTGGTTTCCGGCGTGCGGGCGTACATCGATGAGAATTATATCAGGGAGAAGCGAGAAGACTGGCTCCACTATGAGGAGATGGAGGGGTATCAGAGGCGCAGGTGGGATGAGCTTGCCGAGTCTTCAATTCCTTATCATTCCGCGGGTTCTTCTGCCCCTTATAGTATGCCTAACATGGCGCAAAATGATGCAGCGGCCAAATCGGCGGAAAAGAAAAAACCTGCGTTTCACCTGCCAAAGCTTACGGGTAAAGCCAAAAAGCCTTCGGAGGATCCGTTTCAATTGCGGGTGGGTGAGACGTTCCAGGAACGGCTGTTTCAGCTCATGAATGACCGCGGTGTCGAGGATGTGGAGGTCTATAAAAGAGCCAATCTTGACCGCAAATTGTTCTCAAAGATCCGCAGCAATCGCTTTTATAAGCCGGGGAAGCGCACGGCGGTATCGCTTGCGATCGCACTGGAGTTAAATCTGGATGAGACCGTGGATCTGCTCTCCCGGGCAGAGCTTGCATTTTCCCCGAGCAGCAAGTTCGACTTGATTATCCGGTATTGCATCGAGCATGAGATCTATGACATGTATGAAATCAATGCGATTTTATTTGAGTACGATGAGATGCTTTTAGGTGCGTAAAATGCATTTTTGGCCTTTTTGAAAATGTCGCCTGACAAGCGACCATATCGAATTTGTTTTCTGTTAAGCTTGGTTCATCAGATGAAACCAAGCTTTTCTTAATGAAAGGAGAAAACGAAGATGAAGAAGAATTTAACAGAACTTGTGATGATTTTAGACCGCAGCGGTTCGATGAGAGGACTGGAAGCCGACACGATTGGCGGATATAACGGGATGCTGGAGCAGCAGAAGAAGGAGAACGGGGAGGTGCTCGTCTCGACCTTGCTGTTTGATGACCGGATGGAAGTGATTCATGACCGCGTGCCGATCGATAAAGTGAAGCCGATCACGGAGCATGAGTACTACGTGCGTGGGTGCACGGCGCTTTTGGACGCGGTGGGCGGAGCCATCCATCACATCGGGAATGTACACAAGTATGCGAGGGAGGAAGATGTCCCGGAGAAGACCATCTTTATCATCACAACCGATGGATATGAGAATGCGAGCCGTCAGTACACCTATGAGAAGGTGAAGCAGATGGTGGAGCATGAGAAGGAGAAGTACGGCTGGGAGTTCATTTTCCTCGGTGCGAACATCGATGCGATCCAGACCGCGGCGCGTTTTGGTATCCATGAAGACCGCGCGGTGGATTATGTCTGCGACAGTGAGGGAACGGCGCTCAATTATGAGGTGATTTCTGAGACCGTGGCCGAGATGAGAAGGGCGCAGGCACCGATCGGAAGAAGCTGGAAGAGACGCATTGAGGCGGATCACAAGGCGAGAAAGAGATAAGTGCGAGAGTCTTCGGTGCTGCGTCTGTTTGTGAAAAGTTGATGAATTTTGTGCCGGGACCGTCTTTTCGGGCGGTCCTGTTCACGTTTCGCACACATTTCCTGCGTACAATGAGGACGTTGAATGTGAGGGGTGTTCTGATGAAGACGGAGGAGATAGAAACGTGAAGAAGAGATGGATGACTGTGGTGCTCATTGCAGTGCTGGTACTTTCCGGGTGTGGCAAAACAAAGCTTCCGGCTACGGGCGAGGATGTGGCAAAGACGGAGACAACCACACAGAAGCAGACGACAGAGCAGGAAGTGACGACGCTTGCGGATCCTTCTGCGGGACAGAGCGTCTCGACCGGTGATTTTATGATCAGCGGTGGGACTGTGAGTGTGGATGGCTCTACATTTACGATCACATCAGCGGGTGAATATACGCTGACAGGGACGCTCACAGACGGTCAGGTGATCGTGAAGGCAGGAGAGGATGACAAGGTCGTCCTGGTGCTTGACGGCGCGAGCATCACGTCTGCGGCGGGTGCACCGATTCTTTCCGTCAGTGCGGATACGGTGGAAGTGTCTGCGGCAGAAGGAAGCTACAATGAGGTGACAGATGCCAGAGATGCATCCGTGGCCGATGCAGAGAATTATGACGGGGCGATCTATGCGGATTGCGACCTGAAACTCACCGGAGCAGGGACGCTGGTGGTAACGAGTAGTTATGAGAACGGTGTGAAGTCCAAGGACGATGTCACGATCAAGGATCTGACACTGAAGGTGACCGCACCTGGCAATGCGGTGAAGGGAAATGATTCCGTGAAGATCAAGTCCGGCAAGGTGATCTTGGTTTCCACGGGTTCCGATGCGATTAAGACCTCCAATTCGGATGTGTCTAAAAAAGGAAATCAGAAGGGGAGCATCACGATCGAGGGCGGACAAGTGGATCTCTATGCAGCCTGCGACGGGATCGACGCGGCTTATGATGTCAACGTGAGCGGAGAAGATACCGCCCTCAACATCTTTACAGCGAGCTACTCTTCGGAGAGTGGAGAGGTCTCCGTCGGGGAAGACTTTTATCTTGTGATTCCAAAGAGTCTCTATTCTGATCAATATGACTATTATGCTTATTTCTATCATGATTCTGATGGCACATGGATAAAAAGCACTTATGAGACAATGGTCTACAGCGGTAGAAATGCAAGCTACTATGGCATGGCCTTAAAGAAGCCGGCAGGCTATGCTTCCCTTGCGGTTTATGCAGTCAAGAGTGGTGAGGAACCTAGTTTTGAGAGCTTTATTGCAAGCACCGAAGGCGAGACGATCAATGCCTCAATGAATGCATTTGTCATCACGGGGCAGTCCGGGGATACATTTTCCGGAGACTGGGCACAGCTGACGAATGATGACGAACGCGGCGGCTCAAGTTCGAATAAGACATCGTACTCTTCGAAAGGCATCAAAGCTGCGAACGAGGTACTGCTCTGCGGAGGAACCATCACGATCTATGCGATGGATGACGGTGTGCATGCGAATGAGGGGGATGCCCTCGATAACGGTGAGAAAGGCGCGGGCAATGTCACGGTATCTGGCACGACGAAACTGCAAGTGACGGCTGCGGACGATGGCATTCACGCGGACAATACACTCACGATTGATCTTGCGCAGAGCGGATCTTTAAAGATCGTGGATTCTCACGAGGGCCTTGAGGCAAATGTAATTCACATCGTGGATGGCATGGTAAGTGTCTACGGAGATGACGACGGGATGAATGCGTGTGCCGGGGATAGCAGGCCACTCATTCAGATCGATGGCGGTACCGTGACCGTGAGGACGCCTTCCGGGGATACGGACGCGATCGATTCGAACGGGAATTTCGTAATGACCGGTGGAGATGTGCTGGTGTTAGGCGGCTCTTCTTCCGGCAATATGGCGGGCTCTGTCGATGTGGACGGGACGATTCAGGTAACCGGTGGTACGATCGTTGCACTGGGAGGAATCTGCGAGACGCCGGAGAGCGGCTCGGTCAATACCTATGTAAGCAGCGGAACGCAGTTTGCTGCGGGTAGTTATGCCCTAGTCGATAGCAACAATCAAGTACTTTGGGTGTTTACAACGGAGGAAACTTACAGCTCGATTTGGATCGCCTCGGATCAGCTTACACTGGGTGATTTTTATGCAGTAACTTATAATGGAAGTGAGTTGCTATCCTGGACGCAGAGCTCATCACTGGAAGGCTCTTCCGGCAACTGGGGAGGCGGTTTTGGCGGCCCCGGCGGAGGAATGCCCGGAGGTGTGGGAGGTAATCCCGGTGGCATGGGCCGTCCTGGCGGAGGGCACAGACCGTAATGAATCATAAAGGGCACGAAGTGCAGATGCGCTCCGTGCCCTTCCTGCTTCTTAACCGAACTTTTCGCAGGGAAAGTTTTTTCAGCCATGTTTCCGATCACAGAAACTAGATCACCCTTGTCTGACCTTGGACTTTTTATCATAACCGATAACAGATAGAATAACAAATAACGGACAATCCTTGGACAAAACTTCGAAAAAAGCGATGGCAAACAAGGCTGACGGAATGAATTCCATTACAGGTCAATCTCCATCAGTTCCGTCTGGTTCAGCTTATCAAGCGCAAGCTGTGCGCGGTTTAACTCATCGGATACCGCCGCGAGGTCTGCCTTGACCTTCTCCGGATCGTAGTTGGTGTATTCGTACTCGATCAGGGCACCGCCGTTGGTAGAAAGACGGTTCTTCGGGAGTACATTTGCCATGTAGGCGAGACGATTCTTGCATTCGGAAAGCTGAGGAATGTAGACAAGCATCTGATCGACGGTCAGATCAAAGCCTTCTACCACGTGTGTGGTGTTAAAGACGTTGATCGCGTGCTTGATCTTGCGCACTTTAGCCTGCAGATCACGAAGTGCCTGTTGTGTCTGATCATAGTCGTAGGCAGGACGCGCGCTCTCAAGATCCTCGTTGGTCGCAGCGATAAAAGTGCGGCTCATGGATTCATTTGCCACCAGAAGGCGGTAGTCTTCCTGCAGCTGTTTTAATAGTTTATTTGCCTGAGCAGATGTATATAACATAAGTGTATTCCTCCGTAGATGATTTCTTGTTTTATCATACTCATTTGCCCGGAACTTTGCAAGAACTTGAAAGTATAATGGTGGTGCGAACGAGAGTTTTATGGTATGATATACACTATCATAGATTTAGGAGTGAAAACCATAATGGAAGATAGAATCAAGATTATTCTGGACGGAGATCCCGGACACGACGATGCGGTGAACTTTATCCTGGCGTTGGGAAACCCGAAGTTTGAGGTGCTTGGCATTACCACGGTGGCGGGCAATCAGACGCTTGAGAACACCACGAGAAATGCGCTCAATATTGTACAGTATCTGGATGTGGATACGAAGGTGTACCGCGGCTGTGCGCAGGGCATGGTCAGGAAGCACATTCCGGCGGGCGACATTCACGGGAAGAGTGGTATGGACGGTCCGGTCTTTGGGCCGTTAACACGTGCGATCGTGAGAAAACATGCGGTGAACTTTATCGTGGATACGCTGTTGGAAGCGGAGGAGCCGATCACGCTGGTGCCGACAGGACCGCTCACCAACATCGCAATGGCGATCCGGATGGAGCCGAGAATTCTGCCGAAGATCGCGCAGATCGTGCTTATGGGTGGCTGCTATCAGTTGGGCAACCGCACCCCGGCAGCGGAATTTAACATCTATGATGACCCGGAAGCCGCGCACGTTGTCTTTACCTGCCAACGCCCGGTCACGATGATCGGTCTGGATGTTTCGCGCAAATGTCTTTGCACGCCGCAGATCATCGACCGGATGGAGAAGATCGACAACAAGGCGTCGAAGCTGTTCGTGGATCTGATGCGGTTCTTCTCAAAGACCCAGAAAGAGGTGTACGGCTGGGAAGGCGGTCCATTACATGATCCGCTGACGATCGCATATCTGATCGATCCGTCCGTGCTCACGGTCAAGCCGATGTATGTCGAGATCGACCACGGATGCTACGGACCGAGCTACGGGCGCACCAACTGTGACTTTTTCGGCAGAACCGCGAAGGGAAAAGAGCCGAATGCGGATGTTGCGATCGATGTGGATGTGGAGAAGTTCTGGAACATCATCGAGGATGGACTTCGTGCCTATTCCTAAAGAATGGATTGAAATAGGGAAGATATGAATGGTTTAGATGTTGGTACCGGAATCTCGGTGGTTTCGGTGTTTGTACAAGGGCTTTTGAGCTTTTTCTCTCCCTGCGTGCTTCCGTTATTACCGGTTTATATCGGATATTTATCTGGTGGAACACTTTCGAGAAATGAAGAAGGAACGATGGTCTACGACCGTAGAAAAGTAATGCTAAATACATGCTTTTTCGTGCTTGGAATCGCAGCGGCCTTCTTTATTCTTGGGCTGGGATTTTCGGCTCTTGGCGTATTCTTTCGCAGCAATCAGACGTTATTTGCACGCATCGGCGGTGTGATCGTGATTCTCTTTGGGCTGTACCAGCTGGGTGTCTTTGGCACGATCGGCGCGCTCGCCGGCGAGAGGAAACTGCCGATCTCGGTGGAGAAGGCAGGCATGTCTCCGATCACCGCGCTTTTGATGGGCTTTGCGTTTAGCTTTGGCTGGACGCCGTGCGTCGGACCGGTCTTATCGAGTGTCCTTCTGATGGCTTCGACGGCCAAGACGAGCGCAGCAGGCTTTCTGCTTATCGGTGTCTACACCTTCGGATTTGTCCTGCCATTTCTGGCAGCAGGCTTCTTTACGACCGCAATTTTAGGCTTTTTCGGGAAGCATAAGAATGTCGTGCGCTACACCGCAAAGATTGGCGGTATCTTGTTGATCATCATGGGTCTAATGATGGTGACCGGGAAAATGAATTCGATTAGTTCGTATCTGTCGGAGATCTCCGGGAATAGTACGAAACAGGAAGTGACGACGCAGGAGACGACGACGATCCTGGAAGAAGAGACCACGAAGAGCGAAGAGACAGAGACGACACAGAGCGAAGAGACAACCACCGAGCAGGAGGCGGAGACCGAAGAAGAAACCGAAGAAGAATCGGAGGAAGCGCAGGTCTACGCTGCGCCTGAATTTTCGCTGGTGGATCAGTACGGTGTGACGCATTCCATCGCAGACTACCGGGGCAAGGTCATTTTCCTGAACTTCTGGGCGACCTGGTGCCCGCCGTGTCGGGAGGAGATGCCTTACATTCAGCAAATCTATGAGGAGATTTTAGAGTCCGGCAGAGAGGACGTGGTGATCTTAAGCGTAGCTGGCCCCGGCTGGGGAAGAGAAGTGGACACGGCAGGAGTTGCGGCGTTCATGGAGGAGAACGGCTACACCTACCCTTGCCTGATGGATGAGGAATGGACCGCGATGAATGACTATTACATCACGGCCTTCCCGACCACCTTTATGATCGATGTCGATGGCAATCTCTACGGCTATGTCACCGGAGGGATCACCAAGGACATCATGTGGAGCATCATTGAACAGACGCTCGAGAGATAAGCCCGTTCGGGGTAAGTTCATAAATCGTATCACAGACTTCTTCGATGTATTTGCGATCATGCGAGATGCTTAGGATCGCACCGGAGAAGTCTTTTAATATGCCCCGAATCTGCGGGCCGGAGAGCGGGGAGAAGTTTCTCGTCGGCTCGTCCAAGACGAGGACATCTGCCTCGGAGAGGCTCATTTTCAGAAGTAGGATCTTGGCTTTTTGCCCGCCGGAGAGCTCTGCGATCGGATGCAGCATCTCATCGGCCGTGTATTTCATCGCACCGAGATAGGTGCGTACCATCGTGATCTCGTCTTTGTCGCCGGAAGGCGCGAGGTAGTCGATCGGGGTCTCGTTCATTGCCAGCAGATCCTCGTAATTTTGCGGCATGTAGCAGACCTTTAGGTTGTCTTTCTCGTGCAAGGTTTCGACAATCTGCCTTAAAAACGTGGTTTTGCCGACCCCATTTCTTCCGATGATGCAGACCTTCTTCGGGCCTCGCACCTGCAGGAAAATGTCTCTGGCAAGCACAGTTTTACCGTCCGGGGCGGTCAAAACCGGTTCCTGAAATTCGATGACGGTCTTGCCTGCAGGCATCGCGATCTGGCGGTCAAAACGGATCGTGATCGCAGTTTCTTCCTCGGGATATTCGGTCATCTGCGCATGCTCGCGCTCGTAGCGTCGCTCCAGGGCAATGACCTTTGCCATGCGGCGTTTTAGGAGATAGCCGCCGTGTGGGTCACCCCGTGAGATCGTGTTTTGCTGATGCTCCACGATCTGTTCGATGCGCTGGAAGCGCTCCATCGCTTTCTTTTCTTCGCGCCTTTCGCTACCTGCTAACTGTGCCTGCTTGGCAAATGCATCCGCCCGTTCTTTGCGAAACTGCAAGAAGGGGACATTCGCGATCGTAGCCCGCGGCAGTGTTTTCCTGCGCAGTTGTTCCAACAAAATGACGCGGTTGGCCGTGCGCTCGATGAGCGTCTCATCGGGGGAGATGAAAAGCACCGCACCGGGGAAAGAAAGGATCATTTCTTCCATCCAGGAGAGCGTCTCCAGATCGATGTCGTTGGAGGGCTCATCGAGAAGCAAGATGTCCGGGCGTGCGAGCAAAAGCGCAGCCATTTGCACCTTGATGCGTTCCCCGCCAGAGAGGGTTCCCATGCGCTGCTCAGAGTAATAAAAGTCAGCAGGCAGACCCAGTTTTGCGGCCATCACGCGAAGTTCCGAGGCATCGCAAACCTCGAACGTCTCATGTTTTAGAAAATACTCGTAGACCGACAAGTCTTGCTCGGAAGCCGGCAGTTCCTGCGGCAGATACGCGAGCTTCTCGCCCTGATCGGTGCGGGTCCCTTCGGCATCGATATAATCTGCAATCAGTTCCGGATCATAGATCCACTTTAAGAGCGTGGACTTTCCGTTGCCTTCCTCGCCGATGATCACGGCCTTGTCGCCTGCATTTAAAACAAAAGTAAAATCGGAGAGGATCGTCCGGAGATCCTTCCTGTGCGTTAGAGTCAAATGAGATATCTGTAACATAAAGTCACCGTCCTTTATCAAAACGCGCGCACAAAAAAAACACCCAAGAATAGACAAAGCCTAGTCCCAGATCTCAATTCCGTGCGCACAAAGAAAACCCTGATGGGTCATAAAACTTGTTGCGTTGCGGAATGATTATCTTGTGAACATGGCCTTACCCCTGCACAACTGTGCCCTTTCTTTGATGTTCTTGTCTGATTGTAACACGGCTTTTTCGATCGCGCAAGGGAGAATTCTAATATAAAAATGAATTCACAGATTGCACGTTGTAGAGGAGATTGCCTTTGTGATAGAATAAGGGAAATGAAAGGAAGCGCTGATAGGCGCAGTAGGGGTAATGATGGAAAAGGAAAAGAAACAGAGGAAACAGATGGGCGTTGGTTTTTGGATCGGATTTGTGTTTGTTGTACTTTTGATGCTGGCAGTCTTGGAGTTAAATCAAAACACGATTCTAGGCTGGGCGCTGTTAATCGCAGTGTTTGCAGGGTTTGTGTGGCTCTACGCGGCAAAGATCCAGCAGGCGACGCGAGGCATGAAGTGGCTCTCCTGGCTGGGGCTCTTCGCTGCATTTGCGGTGATCTTGCTTGTGACCTGGCCGCCCGAGAAGTGTATGCCTGCAGTCTCCATGAAACATCCGGAGCAGACACAGGTCATACAGACACAGAAAGGGCCGGTGATCGGTGTTTATAACGAGGAACACACCGTGGAAGTCTTTGCGGGGATTCCTTACGCGAAGCCGCCGGTGGGCGAGCTTCGGTGGCGTCCGCCGCAGGATCCGGATGCCTGGACGGAGCCGCTGCTTTGCGATACATTTGCCCCGATGTCCATGCAGGTGAGAAATTCTACGATCTATTCTTCCCTCGCACAGATCGTCGGTTATCACGATTACAAGATCTCGATGAGCGATAATTTCAGGGAGGCTGCGAGCGAAGACAGCCTGTACTTAAATGTCTGGAAGCCCGCGGGAGAGCAGAAAAATCTGCCGGTGTTGGTCTTTATCCACGGCGGTTCGCTGCAGACCGGACAGCCTTCCTACGGTGATTATAACGGGGAGGCCTTTGCTGCGGATGGTGTGGTGACCGTGAACATGGGCTACCGGCTCGGTATCTTTGGTTTCTACGCGGATGAAGAGCTCCTTGCGGAGGACGGAACCACGGGCAACTATGGCCTTCTCGATCAGATCAAAGCCCTCGAATGGGTCAGGGACAATATCGAAGCGTTCGGCGGAGACCCGAACAATGTGACGATCGCGGGAGAGTCCGCGGGCTCGGCCTGCGTGGATGCGCTCTGTGTCTCGCCTCTCGCAAAAGGCCTGTTCCACCGTGCAATTCTGGAGAGCAGCACAGTTTCGCCGGTAAAGCCGCCGCATTCGTATCGGTCGCTTGCGGATGCATTTGCTTCGGGAAATGAGCTGAAAGAAAGATACGGTGTAAGTTCCGTCAGCGAACTGCGTGCACTGCCCGCCGAGAAACTGGTGGGAGAAATGAACACGCAGCATCACATGACCGTGGATGGCTCGGTGCTTCCCGAGGATCCTTATCAACTCAGAAGCCAGGGCGTGCACAATGAAGAAGCCCTTCTGCACGGCTACAACAAAGAGGAGAGTGGCCCGTTTATCCTCTTTAGTCACGCGAATCTGAAGAATTATGAACAGAAGGTGCGCGCGTATTTTAAAGAGTACGCGGACGAGATTCTGGCACTTTATCCGGCAACGACGGATGAGGAGGCGGACAGTTACTGGGCGCAGATCTACGGTGCGGTCTTTTTCAACTATCCGCATTATTGCTTAAATCGTCTGGCAGTAAAAGAGGAGATCCCGGCCTGGGAGTATTATTTCTCCAAAGATAACGGAAGGCTTGGCAGCTGGCACAGCGGTGAGATGATTTATGTCTTCGGCAATCTGCCGGCAAAGTCAAGGCTTTTTGACGAGGGCGATTATGCGCTGAGCGATGCAATGCATCAGGCGTGGGTGAATTTTGTAGCCTCCGGTGACCCGAATGGGGCAAATGGTGGGGCATTTTCCCAAAATGTGGATTCGACCAAGCTTTATGAGTTTGGTGCGCATGTGGGTATGATCGATGAGCCATATCTGAAACTCTATGAGATCATGGACAGGATGCAAGGATGGGAGTAACAGTTGACTTTGGGAGGCAAAGAAGATGAAGAATCAAACGATCTGTTTATTGAACGATTCATTTCCGCCGCTCATCGACGGTGTGTCAAATGTGGTCGTCAATTATGCGAAGAACATAGAGGCTGCGGGGGATCATGCGATCGTCGTGACTCCGCATGTGCCCGACGCGGATGATAGTGAATTTTCCTTCCCGGTGCTTCGGTATCCGAGCATTGATACACGGAAGATGGTCGGCTATGTGGCAGGGGTTCCGTTTGCACCGGAGACGATGGTGAGGCTTCAAAAGGAGAAGCCGGATCTATTGCATCTGCATTGTCCGATGACGTCCGCTTTCCTGGCGAGACAGGTGCGTGACGCGCTCGATCTGCCGCTGATTCTGACCTGGCATACAAAGTATGACATTGATATCGCCAACGCGATCCACAGCAAAGTGCTGCAGGAGGAGGCGATCCGCGTCCTGATCCAGAACGTCAATGCCTGCGATGAGGTGTGGACGGTGAGCCGCGGTGCGGGCGAGAACCTGCGCTCTCTGGGATATGAAGGCGAGTATATCGTGATGGATAACGGTGTGGATCTGCCGCCTGGCCCTGCGCCGGAAGCAGATGTCGCATCCGTCTGCGCTTCCTATGACTTGCCGGAAGGCGTGCCGGTCTTTCTCTTTGTCGGCCGTTTGATGTGGTATAAAGGACTTCGGATCATTTTAGATGCTTTAAAGACGATCCAGACCAAGGGATACGTATTTCGCATGGTCTTTGTCGGCGGGGGCGGTGATGAGAAAGAAGTGCGTGCCTACACGGAAGAACTGGGGCTCTCGGGCGACGTCATTTTCACAGGCGCGGTGCGTGACCGTAATGCACTGCGTGCGTGGTATAGTCGCGCGGATCTCTTTCTGTTCCCGTCCACATTTGACACGAATGGCCTGGTCGTGCGCGAGGCAGCTGCTTGTCATACCGCGTCCATCCTGATCGCGGACAGCTGCGCATCGGAAGGCGTGACCGATGACCGGAACGGCTTCTTGATCGAGGAAAATGCGGACGCGATGGCCGCGAAACTGGAAGTGCTCTGCGCGCATCCGGAGAAGATGAAGGAGGTCGGAATCTGCGCTGGATCCGAGATTTATCTCTCGTGGGAGGATGCGGTGAAACGCGCACAGGCGCGCTATGAGATCGTGATCGACAAGTTCAAGGCCGGCGAGTATCGCCACAGACAGACGTCGCTTTCCGAGTTTGTCAAAGGCCAGGGAGCCGTCTTAGAGGCGCTCAGCCAGCTGCAAAGTGACCGTTTAGACTTCATGAATGGCGTGAAGAAGGACCGAAAGGAATTGCTTGGCAACCTGCGAAATGAGAGCGAAGCGTGGGTCAAAAACGTCAGAAATGAGAGTGAAGAATGGGCCAAGAATGTCAGAAATGACGGCCAGGAGATGTTAAGTAATCTGGCTTCCGAGCGTGACATGTGGCTCGATGCGATCCGGATGGAGGCAGATGACTGGCGCGATATGATGCATGCGGTGCGCGATTTCGTAAAGGGTGAAATTGATCTTTAAGGAAAATGGTTGAAGGTGTGGGACTTATGAATCAGGAGATGAAAAATCCAATTTTGACAGGATTTCATGCGGATCCTTGTCTGTGCAGAAAAGGCGATGATTATTATCATGCAGTTTCCAGTTTTGAATGGTTTCCGGGCATCCCGATCTACCATTCGCGTGATATGAAGCACTGGGAGCTGTATGCGCACGTTTTGACAGATGAAAAACGTTGTGACTTGACGAAGCTTCCGTCAGCGAAGGGCATCTGGGCACCGTGCCTGACTTACTGTGAAGAGGAAGATCTCTTCTATGTGATCTACGGTGTGATGAATTCGATGAATGCCAGATATTTTGATGTGGACAATTATCTGGTGACAGCGAAAGACGTGCGCGGCCCGTGGAGCGAACCTGTTTATCTGCATTCTGCGGGATTTGATGCTTCGATCCTTCACGATACCGATGGGCGGAAATACATCGTTTCGCTGGAGTGGGAGACCAGAAGTGACTATGAAAAGCCGGGTCCGATCTGCTTAGTGGAATATGACCCGAAGGCAAAGAAAGTCACTGGTTATCCGAAAAGAATCTGGCGTGGCGCAACGCAGAGAGGGTGCCTTGAGGGACCACATTTGACAAAGCGCGGCGAGTACTATTATCTAATGTGTGCGGAGGGCGGCACCGGGTATTATCACAGTGTGACCATGGCAAGGTCGAAGAATGTCCGGGGACCTTATGAGGCGGATCCTGCAAATCCGATTGTGACGGCTGTGCCGGAAAATCACGATGAGAGAGCGGACACCGATCATTTAAAGCCGCATTATTATAATCCTGAGAATTATCTGCAGAAATGTGGCCATGGAAGTTATGTGGAGACGAGTCTGGGGGAAGTGTACCTGGCACATCTTTGTGCAAGACCTTTTATGCCGGAGCTTCGCTGCACGCTCGGACGTGAAACCGCGCTTCAGAAAATGGTCTGGACAGAGGATGGTTGGCTTCACATTGCAGATGGCGGGAACTTGGCCAGAGCCACGTTTTCCGGGAGTGCCCTGCCAGACTGGGAAGGGATGAAATTGCCAGAGCGGGACGACTTTGATGACGAAGAGCTCTCCATCTGCTACTATGCCCCGCGCATTTCTCCGGCATCCTTCTGCGACTTAAAAGCAAGGCCTGGCTGGCTTCGCATGCGCGGTCAGGAGTCTGGTGCGTCGCTAAATCGCGTCAGTCTCCTGGCAAGAAAGCTTACCGGTGTCAATGCAGAAGTGGTGACAAAGCTTGATTTTACACCGGAAATTCCGCAGCAGAGCGCGGGTTTGATTCTCTATTATGACAACATGAATTTTGTCTACCTGCGCAAGTTTTACAGTGAATCCATGGACGCACCGGTGCTTGGCATTCTAAGGCTTAATAACGGAGAAAAGACGGAGTTAGCTTCTACAAAAACGCTTGCGCCGAAAGGCGATGTCTTTATGAAACTGCGCGTCAAGGGCAGAGAATCGCAGTTTTCCTGGTCAACGGACGGGAAAGAGTGGATTAAGATTGGACCTGCATTTGACACGAGTGAATTCTCTGATGAATACTCCAATTATGGAGAGTTTACCGGTACCTTTGTCGGCCTGACCTGCGCAGACCGAATGCTTCATGAGAAATGTGCGGACTTTGATTTCTTTGAATATAGAGACAAAGAGCCGGAGCTTTTGATCGGGGCAAAGACGAGCAACCGGGAAGGCGTTTACGCTGATGATATGCAGAGAGAACTTAGAAAACAGGTGCAATCTCTTCGTGCTGCTTGGCAAGATGAAGAGCGTCAGCACAACTCTTACGCGCAGGAAGTCAGAGAACAGGAGTGTGTGCGCACTGGTGACCTGGAAGGATTAAAGAAAGCGATCGAAGAGCTGGAAATGGAGAAGGTGGGAGTGTTGTCCTTAGATCCTGTGCGTAACATGCAGGATCTCGCCATCGTGGTTGTAACACTCTCTTGTCGTTCTGCAATCGCAGGAGGAGTGTCTCCAGAAGTCGCATTTTCTATGTCGGATGTATTTATACGTGAAATAGAATCGCATGATACTTACGAAGAGCTACTGGCTTTTTCCAGAAAAGCAGAATATGAGTTTTGCCTCGCTGTCAGGGAGAAGAACCGTGCAGATACAGACCATCCTCTGGTGCTAAGATGCAGAGATCTTGTCAATAAGAAAATCCATCAGAAGATCAAAGTAACAGATCTCGCAGAGAAAATGAATGTGAGTGCAGATTATCTCTCAGAAGTGTTCTCCAGGGAGGAAGGGGTCTCACTTTCTGATTATATCAGCAGAGAAAAAGCGAGGGCAGCCGCCAGAGAAATTCTGTATACGGATAAGTCTTTTGGCGATATTGCGGCTTCTTTAAACTATTCTTCCCAAAGTCATTTTGGGAAAAGTTTTAAGAAATGGACCGGAAGGACACCAAAACAGTACCGTGATCTTTATGGAATACATGATGAATAAAAAATAAAACCCGAAATTGTGTCAAGGGGCTCGGAATGATGATAGATTCCGGGCTTCTTTTTTTATAAGCTGTAGCTATCAGAAACCGAAAACAATTACAAAACAGAAAGGAAGAGACTATGTTTATCAAAGGTGTCAATCTTGGCAACTGGCTGGTTCTGGAGAAATGGATGAGCCCGGCTTTGTTTGACGGGACAACGGCAGAGGATGAGTATTATCTGCCAAGACAGCTTTCTCCGGAGGTCTATGAAGCACGCATCAAAGTGCACCGCAGCGAGTACATTTCCGAGAGAGACTTTGCAACCATCAAGCGTATCGGGTTTAATACCGTGCGCATCCCGGTTCCCTACTTTATCTTCGGTGACCGCGCACCGTTCATCGGATGCATCGGTGAGTTAGACAAGGCATTTGCGTGGGCGGAGAAGTATGGAATCCAGATCCTGATCGACCTGCATACTGCGCCGCTGAGCCAGAATGGATTTGACAACGGCGGCATCTGCGGTGTCTGCAAGTGGAGCCAGACCCCGGAGGAAGTCGAGTTCGTGTTAAATGTCCTTGAAAAGCTGGCAGAGCGTTACGGACAGAGAAAAGGGCTCTTTGGCATCACACCGATCAACGAGCCGATCACTGAGCAGATGTGGACGATCATGAATGTCCCGGGAAGATACCCGGCAGTAGACAAAGAACTGGCGGAGGGAAGTGCACCGAACACGCTGGAGTTCTTGCGGGAATTCTACACGAATGCATATGAACGAATCCGCAGGCATGTGGCGGAAGATAAGTATGTGGTTTTCCATGACGGCTTTATGTTAAAGGCTTGGAAAGACTTTGTCACGCAGGAGAAGTTTAAGAATGTCATGTTGGATACACACCAGTATCTGATGGTGGCGGAAGCGTTTGGCTGCGAACAAACGTTAGAAGGATATCTAAAGTACATCAAAGAACACTATGAAGCAGATCTTGCTGAGGTGCAGGCGTACGTACCGGTGGTTTGCGGTGAATGGTGCATCTTTAACTCCGCAGCTGTCGGCATAGATACCAAGGGCGGACAGACATCCTTAAACGGCATGGACTTTACCGAAACCGAAGGAATGAGCGCAGAAGAGAAGAAGTACATTTACCAGGAGATCGCAAAGGCACAGCTTGCTGCCTGGGAAAAAGGCAGCGGATACTTCTATTGGAATTACAAGCTTCTTTTGGATACCGCAAATGAGCCAAATTGGCGTGGTTGGGATTGCTGGGATGTCGCAAAGAGTGTTGACGAGGGCTGGTTCCCGGCGACCGTTTAAGCAGACATCACTGTCTTTTAAGAAGCCTGTAATAAAATGAATCATTATGAAAAACAGAAAGATAACTAAGGGAGATTATCATGAGAAAAAATACTAATACACTTGATCCGAATGCAAAATTATCCTGGCTGGAGCGTATCGCCTACGGAATCGGCGATTATGCCGGCAACCTGGTTTATTCCGCGATTTCTGCATTCTTATTGGTTTACTATGTCAGCGTTGTCGGCCTGCCCAGTGCAACGGCAGCAGGCATTATGGCAATTTCAAAGATCTTTGACGGTGTGTCTGACCTGATCATGGGCCGCATCGTTGACAAGACCCATACAAAGTGGGGCAAGGCGCGTCCGTGGATTTTACGTGCCAGCATTCCGCTTGCGATTTGTACTGTTTTAATGTTTACAGTGCCGGCGGGATTTAGCACAACCTTAAAGATCTGCTATGCGTTCTTAACCTACAACCTGGTATCGACCGTGTTCTATACCGCACTCAACGTTCCTTATGCGACGATGCAGGGTCTGATGACAACCAACTCCTATGAGCGTGGACTTCTCGGAAACTTCCGTATGCTCCTGGCAACCTTTGGAACGATGACCGTTAACTCTGTTGTCACGCCTCTGGTGAAATACTTTGGTGGAGATGAGTACAGCCAGAAAGGCTGGACATTAACCTTTATCGTCCTCATGGTCTGCTTTTTATTGTTAAACCTGATCATGTTCTTTGTCTGCAAGGAACGTGTCGTGGAAGAGCCGGATGAGAGTGCACAGTCTACAAAGGCACAAGGCCCTACCGTGATGGAGTGCTTAAAGAGTCTGGTTCAGAATAAGTACTGGGTTTTGATGGTTGTTTTCCTCTTCGTCCTTTACTTTATGATGTCCACGTTCTTTGGCGGCAACTACTATTTTGCACAGTATGTTCTGAAAAATGAAGGTGCTTATTCTATCCTTGCGAATGCGCTCAGCCTTTCTCAGATGGGTATGATGTTTCTCACTCCATTTATCATGAAAAAGCTCGGCAAGAGATGGACGACATTGATCGGCATGATCGCTTCTGGCGTGGCATTCATTTTAACCGCTGTGGCAGTTCCCACGGGAAGCATCGGCTTTGTTGTTGCCTGCAACGTCTTAAAGGGTCTTGGATTTGGCTGCGGTGCAGCAACCATGTTTGGTATGCTGCAGGATGCCATCACTTATGGCCAGTGGAAGAGCAATGTGCAGGCTGCCGGTATGGGTAATGCAGCGTCTTCCTTCTGCATGAAGATCGGTTCCGGTATCGGTACTGCCGCACTTGGCTGGATCCTCTCTGCAGGTGGATTCGATGCGGATCCGACCAGTGCTGCAGCAGTTGCTTCCATCAATGTTGCAGTTATCTGGATTCCTTTGATTATCGGTGTCATCAGCGTGGTATGCCTGCTCTTGTTCGATATCGAGAAGAAATATGACAAGGTTGTTGAGGATCTCGCAGCCGGCCGTTGGGCAGGAAGCGATGCAGAAGCTGACAACAAGTAATTGTTTTGGGTTTCCTTTTCGGAGAGGCCGTCCATGCGCAATGTCATTAAGTTAAGATGACAGAAAATAGAGTTCCATATCATAAGTGATATGGGACTCTTTTTTTTATAAATACACTTGACAAGCATCCTCAAATGTGCGGCCGCTTTCGCTACTGATTATATTTAAGAGGCAGCGAAAGCGGCCCTTGTAATTAGAAAAAAACTGATTACAAGGAGGCAATACATGAAACCGAAACACATTAAAGATGCGTTGTTATCTGAGATTCATGCTGTGGCAGTTAAATCCGAAGAATACTGCTACAATTCCCAGCGGGATTTCTCGCGTAAGCGAAAGCTCTCATTTGAGTCCATGTTAAAAACCATCATTGGAATGGGGAGTAAAAGCATTACAAATGAGATGATTGACTTCTTTCAGGCTTCTTCTGAGATGCCTTCAGCTTCGGCATTTGTGCAGAAACGAGCAATAATCAAACCAGAAGCGTTGAAGTCTGTTTTTGATGGGTTTACCCAAAAATTTCTGACAACGCCGTCTGATGAAATGATAATCCTGACAGTTGATGGTTCTGACATTCAGATACCAACAAATCCACAGGATGAATCATCATATTTCCAAGGCTCTTGTTATAGCTGACAGAGGTTAATGTCGAAGCCTTCGACGAAGAAAAAGCAAAGGCACTCATGGATGAGAAAGCAAAACTCCAGATTCAGCTTGACCGCATTGCTGATACAAAGCAAAAACGTGAAAACGCAAAATCCAGACTCGATGAGATCTTCACAATTATTGAAGCTCTGGCAAATCACCCGATCAGCTATGATGATCAGATCGTAAGACAGATTCTCGAGAGCGTGATCGTCGAATCCAAAGAGAAGATCAAGGTGGTCTTCGTCGGCGGTCTCGAAATAACTCAAACCATGTGACTGTTTCATAGAATCCCTTTCACACACATACCGCCCCGCCTTATGGCTGCCGTCATAAGGCGGGGCGGAAATCCCTTTTATCGAGACAAAAAAGGCTTCGAGGGTTCGAATCCATCTATCAAAAACGCAAATCCATCTTTTACGTACCCCATAGACACAGCACGGTGATTTCTGAAAGAAATTGCCGTGCTTTTCTTTTTGTGGTATGATGCAGACAAATCTGGATATACAGGGGGGCCTCAACCTGACATGAAACAAACAGAACTGCTTTTGAATCGCGAGGGCGTGGATGCGGCGTCGCAGGAGATGGCTGCCTGGCTCGCGGAGTTGGGCGTGCCGAGACGGGACGCAATACGCATTCGGCTGACAATGGAGGAACTGCTCCTTCGCATCTGCGAGCATTACGACGAGAAGATTGACGTCACACTTCGCATGGGGAGCTATTTCGGCGTTTCCTTCATCAGCTTTCGTTATTCGGGGGAGGCTTTTGATCCCATCCACGAGCAGAGTGATGAAATGAGCGGGTGGACCGAACAGATCCTTGCCAATATGGGCCTCTCTCCCGCCTGGAGCTTCCGCTTCGGGCGAAATCAGCTGATACAGACGATCAACGCGCCGAAAAAAATCTCTCAGGCTATGCTGCCCATTGCGTTTATTCTGGCTGTGCTGCTGGGGCTGGTCGGTACCGCGCTCCCGGAACCGGCGCGGGATGCGGTTTCGCAATTTGTGTTGACGCCGATCTCCGAGGTCTTCACGCGCCTGCTGAATACTTTTGTCGGGCCGATGGTGTTTCTCTCCATTGTGACCGGTATCTGCGGGATCGGAACCGCGGCGGAGTTCGGCAGAATCGGAAAGCAGATGCTCACGCGCTATCTCGGCTTCTCCTTTTTGGGGTCTGCCGTGGCGGTCATGACCCTTCCGCTGTTTTCGCTGTCGGGTACGGCAAACAGCGGCGCGGCGCAGTCCGGCGGAATTCTGGAGCTGCTGCTGAACATCCTGCCGTCGAACCCCATCCAGCCTTTCTCCGACGGCAACACGCTGCAGATCATTTTCCTTGCGGTCTTTCTTGGTGTGATCCTTCTTGGAATGGGCGAGCGCAGTACGCGTATCAAAACGTTCTTTCAGGACTTTCACGGGCTTGTGATGCAGGCTGTGCGTGCAGTCTGCAAGCTGCTGCCGCTGTTTATCTTTTCTTCATTCACGCTTCAGATCTGGAGCAGCGGCATGGACACGATCACTTCCCTCTGGAAGCCGATCGTTATCAGCGTCGCGCTGTGTACGATCTTCCTGCTTGTGAAGCTGGTCTATGTCTGTACGCGGCTGAAGGCGCGCGCGCCGGTGCTGCTGCGCAAGATCTTTCCCGGCATGCTGGTTGGCTTCACCACAGCCTCCGGCTCTACTGCATACAGCCTCTGTGCGGAGATCAACGAGAAGCAGCTGGGAATTGCGCCGCACCTTACACGGATCGGCTATCCTATCGGAAGCCAGATGTATAACGTGTGTCTCTCGACCCTGTTCGTTCTGACGGCCTATACCGCAGCGGAAGCCTTCGGCGTCGGCGGGGGCGCAGACTGGATTGTGATGATCTGGATCGTCAGCACGATCGTGAGCTTTGCCGTTCCGCCCGATGCAGGCGGGTCGCTCGCCTGCATCGGCGTGCTGCTCTCCCAGCTGGGCATCCCCGGTCAGGCACTTGGCATTGCCGGCGCACTGGGACTGATCCTGGATTTCGTCGTAACTGGCTTCGGACTCGGTATGCGGCATATGGAGCTGGTCTTGCAGGCAGAGAATCTCGGGATGCTGAACCGGGATGTGCTGCGGAGGCAATGAGCGGTAGTCCATTCCCCTCGAAGGCGGTTGCCTTCGAGGGATTTTTGGTTCATAACCTAAAAAACCACCAGCTATGCTGGTGTGTCCCCCGACCGGCTTTAAGCCCTAGATAAAAATACCTCCAGTGCTATAATGATGAGGGTCTCAAACCGCATCAAAGCGAGGAGGTAGCCAAATGGCAAATAATACTTTATCACATACAACGTGGGAATGTAAGTATCACATTGTGTTTGCGCCAAAATTTCGCAGGCAAGTGATATATGGGAAACTAAAAGCAGACATTGCAAACTACCGGAGATAGGCGGCAGTGCGTTTGCCGATGTGGCAGGCGATGCGCGTCTGTTCCAAAGTCATGCACGCGGGAAAGGATTCGAACTCGGAAGGCTCATAGATCATAGGAATACCTCATTTCCAATAAGTATTGATTTCCAACGGGTTTTGAGGTATGCTTGGTAAAAATGTCACCGGTTCTTTCCAGAGTTCTTGCCTTGCACGTTGGCAAGAACGAAGCGGAATTTGGCAAGAAAAAGCGGTTTTTTGCCCGATTCGTACTGATTTTCAAGGGCTTCCGGATTGCCCTCGAATTGCGCAAAAAAATGAGGATTTTCAAGGCCCGGACGGTTCGACCCGGATCGGCCTCGAAAACCCTTAATGTACCAGAGCAGAAGAAGACTCGAAATCTGACTGTAAAGACTTTTCATGGCTTCTTATACAGAGTAGCATAATAGCACTGAATTGAATACATTTTTTGGCAGACTTTCGTCTGTCTTATTGTGATGTTCAGAAATAAAACAAGAGCGATTGGAAGATGTAAATGTTTCATTCGGCCTCCACAGAAAAAGAAATGACATTTGTCTTTTCTGTGTTATAATGAAAATGAATCTGATTTCGTAAAATATAACGTAGTGAAAGGATTAGGACAATGGATATCTGGGAAGTAATGGAAGCAAGACACAGTGTGAGACAGTATGAGGACAAGCCGATCCCGGCAGAGATTCGCGCACAGCTTGACGAATGCGCAAAGGAGCTCAACGAGAAGGGCGGACTGCACATGCAGATCATTTACGATGAGCCGGAGTGCTTTAACTCGCGGATGGCACATTACGGGAACTTTGTCAACTGCAAGAACTACATCGCGGTGGTGGGCAAGAAGTCTGCACATCTGGATGAAGACGGCGGCTATTACGGAGAGCTTCTCGTGCTGAAAGCGCAGGAACTGGGGCTGAATACCTGTTGGGTTGCACTGACGCATGGAAAGAGCAAAGCTTCTGTGCAGCCGGGCGAGAAAGAAGTCATCATCATTGCTCTAGGCTACGGACAGACACAGGGTGCCAAGAGAAAGAGTAAAGCCGCTGAGACGGTCAGCGATATCGATGCATCTGCACCGGAGTGGTACAAGAGAGGCGTGGAGGCTGCACTTCTGGCACCGACAGCAACCAACCAGCAGAAGTTCTCCTTTGTGAGGAACGGAGAGAAGGTCAAGGCGCAGACACCGGCGATCGGCATGTATCTGAAGGTGGATCTTGGTATTGTGAAGTGTCATTTTGAGCTTGGTTCCGGAAAAGGAAGCGAGGTTTGGGCGTAAGAGTGATCAAAGTCTTATTTATTTGTACGGGAAATATCTGCCGGTCTCCTATGGCAGAGTTTATGCTAAAGGACATGGTCGAGAGGGTTGGAATCTCAGATCAGTTTGAGATCGCTTCCGCTGCGACGACAAGGGAGGAGATTGGAAATCCTGTCTATCCGCCCGCCCGCAGAAAACTGAAAATTGTCGGGATTGATCCACGCGGTAAGTATGCGAGACAAGTCACGATCGCGGATTATCAAAAGTACGACTATCTGATCGTGATGGATTCTTACAATCTGCGCAGCATGCGTTATATCATTCCGAAGGATCCACAGAAGAAGATATGCAGACTGCTAGATTTTACAGATCATCCGCGGGACATTGCAGATCCGTGGTATACGGATGATTTCGATACCGCGTACGAGGAGATCAAGGAAGGGCTGGAAGGGTTCCTGAGGCATATCGAGACATTTCCACGAAAAGTATGATGAAAAAGGCGAGAGAACCGAAATCCTCTCGCCTTGTCTTTTTATCTCTTTGTATACGGAATCAATTCTTCATCCAGATTGATCTGCAGCGACTTGTTGATGATATTCGTTGCGATCATGAGCGTTGCAAATGCGGTGATCGTGACGATCTGTTCTTCGTTCCAGAACTCTTTCATGCGGGCGAAGATCTGCGGATCGATGTGGTTTGCATCTGCGGTGATTGCGCGGCCATAGTCAACAAGGACGCGCTCTTCGTCGGTAAAATCGAATGTCGCAAAATCGATGCCGGCATCGTCTAAAATCTTTTTAAAGAAAATGGAGCAGAGCAGGCAGTCGTTGGTCGTGGAGATCGCGTAGCAGAAGAAGTTGACGGCGCGTTCTCCAAGGAACGACTCGCAGGCTTCCTCGAGAGGGAACCATTCCATGAGCGCGTGGAACGCGGGGATGGAGTGGATTAAGGTCTCCTTCATGTTGGTGAGCGGACCGTGCTCGGCGACCCAAGCATCGATCACCTTCTTGGTTTCTTCGTTTGCATCTTCGTATTTTAACTGTGAAATGTAAGGCATCGTATTCTTCTCCTTTGCAAAATCATTTACTTTGTAAGCATCCCGGCATCGATCACAAATGGATAGCCGGTGACAAACCGTGCGCGGTCGCTGGCGACATACTTCAGTGCCTCGACGACATCTTCCGACTCAATCCACGGAACCGGAAGGAGCTGTCCGCCGGAGCGGTTTGCGATGGCTTCGGGGGTTTCCCCTTCCTGCGCAGCCATCCCTTTGTTCATGTCGGTGTTGACATCGGTCGGATGGAGGGTGAGCACGCGGATGTTGTAAGGCGCGAGTTCAATCGCTTGTGATCTGGCAAGTCCGACGAGCGCATGCTTGCTCGCACTGTAGTGCGCAAGGCGCCTAACACCGCGAAGGCCTGCAATCGAGGAATTGTAAATGATCACGCCACTTTTTTGCTCGATCATGTGTGGAATGATAAAGCGCGATACGTTCCAGCTGCCGGTCAGATTGATGCCGATCATGGCTTCCCACTGGCTCGTCGGGAGCTCCCAGGAATTGCCGTAGGCGCAGATGCCGGCATTGGAAAAGAGGACATCGATCTTGCCGAAGGCAGCGATCGCATTGTCAACGGCGAGCTTCACCGCGGCTTCGTCGCGCACATCGCCCGCACAGATGAGGCATCTTCTTCCCATCGCTTCGATCTCATCTTTTAATTTCTCAAGGTCTTCATTCGAAGAACGGTTGTAAGCCGGATAAGGGATCGGTTCGCCAAGGTCAAAAGCGACGATATCAGCCCCTTCCGCGGCAAGCCCCAGAGCGGCAGCGCGTCCCTGCCCTTTGGCGGCACCGGTGATGAAGACAACTTTATGTTCAAAATCTCCCATAACAGTGGTATCCTTTCTGCGCTTTTTTACTTGAATCCAAGCAAATGCATGGGTATACTGTAAGCTTTTTCTTCTGCTGTGTCAAATGTCATCGCGCTCTTTTTCAATGATGCGAAGCAATGTAAGATAAGCGGTCGCGCCCAAGGCCAAAATCACCGCCATAAACCACGGATACAAACGGACCGAGATCGCATTTGCCAAAAGGCCAAAAAGCGGTGGTGCGCAGAGCGTGCCGATGTAGGCGGAGGCCATCTGCACCCCGATGAGTGCCTGGGAGCGATCGGCGCCGAACAAGGTCGGCGTGGAGTGGATGATGCAGGGATAGACCGGTGCACAGCCAAGACCGATGACGATCAGGCCGATGATGGCGGTCAGTTTGCCGAGGGGCAGAAGCACCATCAGAATACCAATGGCCTGGATCGCATAGCCTAGGCGAATCATTTGCGGATCATTTAGTTTCATCGTGATGAAGCCCGAGAGGAACCGGCCGACGGTGATGCCGATGTAGAACATACTCGCATAAGAAGCTGCAACGCTTGCATCGACCCCGTGAACGCGAACGAGAAAGCTTGCTGCCCAGAGGCCTGCCGTGCCTTCGAGTGCGCAGTAGCAGAAGAAAGCAAAGAGGATCTGCGGTGCGCCGGGAATGCGAAGAATCTGCGGCAGGGAGAGGGCTTTTGCGCCTTCTCCGGTAGCTGCTTCCTGATTCTCCGGCTTCTTCCAAAGCGGAAGGGAGAAGATTAAAATCGCGGTGAGCCCGATCTGAAGTATACTGATCGTGCGATAGCCTGTGTTCCATGTGCCTCCTGCGGTCAAGATGTGTCCCATGATGACCGGACCGGTTGCCGCGCCGACACCCCACATGCAGTGCAGCCAGCTCATGTGGCGGCTTTCATAGTGAAGGGCGACGTAGTTGTTGAGGGCTGCATCCACACTGCCTGCGCCAAGACCGTAAGGGATCGCCCAGAGCCAGAGCGCGAGAAAAGAATGGCTTGCGGAAAAGCCCCAGAGGGCTGCGGCTGTCATACCGACGCTGATGGCGGTGATCTTGCCGGCACCGAGACGCCTCGTGAGGCGATCGCTCAAAAGCGCAGAGATGATCGTTCCTGCGGAGATCGTCGCGGAGAGAATGCCCGCGTAGGAAAGCTCAGCGCCAAGTTCCTGATACATCGTCGGCCAGGCGGAGCCTAAAAGAGAGTCCGGCAGGCCTAAGCTGATAAAAGCTAGATAGATCACAATTAAAAGTAGTTGAAACATATTAGGTTCCCCAATCATTTTCTTAAAACAACGTTTTTAAGTGTAACATATCCGACTTAGAATCGCAATTTGGAATTGCAGAATGTTCGTTGTGGAAAGAGGGCGATTTGTGGTAAGATGGAGCAAATGAGTAAGAAGCTAGGTGTGCGACAGACGATGCCCAGAAAGGAATATAGATGGCTGAAGTACGAGCGTTTGATCCATTTGCCAATATAGAAAAACTGAATCAGGAATTAGAAGAGGGAAGTGTTCTTGCACCGGAAGAAGCGCAGAGATTGTGTGATCTTCTGGTGCGTTTTGTGCAAGATGACCCACTGCATCGTATTTTTAGTGGGCACCTGTATCAAGCGATCATGGCTTATCTAAGAGATCTTGCACAGAGAACGATGCCGGATGAAAAGACAGATTACTTTACTTGGCGCGTCTGGGAAATCAAAGAGTTTTTCACATGGGAAGAGACCATTGAAAAAGAAAATCCCTATGAAATCGATGAGAATGATCGGTTTAGCATTTACCGTTACTGGGCTGCGCAGGAATATGAAGAGATCCCTCACACAGATTCGCTGCTGATCTTTCGTAATGATCAGTCCGGGCTTCTGTTATTTTATCTGCGCGAGGAAAAGGATGCTTATCTCAGTCTGGGAGGGATTCTAAGATCCTGCATCAATGAAGTCTTTCCGGCTTTATTTGTCAGAGAAGAGGTGACAAAGAGATTCCTTTCAAAGGAGCACAGAATCCTCAAAAACGATGCCGTCTGCACACCGGAACTGGCGTGGCTTTTCCTTGCAAAAGAACATTATGTCTATATAAGAAAAGCCCATGTGGCATATAACTGTAAAGTTCAGGCAACCCTGTCCGTGATCGCAAACCAAAATTCTATGTTTCAGGATGATCAGGCGCCGTTGGTGCATCTGAGCAAGGTATTATCTCAACTTGGCAAGGAGAATCCGAAGCTGTCCGAGAACTTGTTTGAACGAATTACCTATGTGTTTCGGATTGCGCCGATGGAAGAGAAACGAGCCGGGGATGAGAAGATCATAGAGATGGAAGCCAATGCCACGTTTTCAAGTCTTGCCGCCAAGATCCATACGCTCTACGACCTGCATTTTCCTGAATGGAGCGAGTTTGCCACGGAGGATGGATCATTTCGCATCACAAATCTCGATGATATGAGAGGAGCCACACGTGTGATTCCGAAAACAGTAGAGCGAACCATCTCTGATGCGTTGCTCTCAGATTATTTCCGGAGGAAACGCTGCCTGATCTATCAATGGTTTTTCTTTGGAAGAGAATATTACCGGGTGGAACGGTTGGAAGTGAAGAGAAGTTACACGGCTGCGCCGGATTGACAGGCTTATCTTGATAAATGAGTCTGGGTTGTGATATAGTTACTTGTGTTGTGAATAGAAACAAATGTGTCCGTGAGGAAGACATTTGCGGGTGATGATGAAATGGGAGGCATTTATGGATAAGATTCGTATGACAACACCGCTTGTGGAGATGGACGGCGATGAGATGACGCGTGTGCTGTGGAAGTGGATCAAGGAGGAACTTCTTCTGCCATTTGTGGAGCTAAAGACAGAGTATTATGATCTGGGACTGCCTTACCGCGATGAGACCGACGATCAGGTGACGATCGATTCTGCGGAAGCGACGAAGAAGTACGGGGTTGCGGTGAAGTGCGCGACTATCACGCCAAATGCAGCGCGTGTAGAAGAGTATCATCTGAAGAAAATGTACAAGAGCCCGAACGGGACGATCCGTGCGGCACTCGACGGTACGGTTTTTAGAAGCCCGATTTTGGTGGACGGAATCGAGCCTGTCGTGACGAACTGGAAGAAGCCGATCACGCTCGCAAGACATGCGTACGGTGATGTCTATAAGGCTTCCGAGATGCGTATCCCTGGTGCGGGCAAGGTGGAACTTGTCTACACCGCGGAGGATGGCACCGAGACACGTGAACTGGTGCATACATTTGCAGGGCCCGGCGTGGTGCAAGGCATGCACAACCTGGATTCTTCGATCACAAGCTTCGCGAAGAGCTGCTTTGAGTACGCACTGGCGACCAAGCAGGATCTGTGGTTTGCGACGAAGGACACGATCTCGAAAAAATACGATCATCATTTCAAAGATGTATTCCAGGAAATGTATGATGAGGAGTACAAGGAGAAGTTTAAAGAGGCTGGAATCACGTATTTCTACACATTGATCGATGATGCGGTGGCACGTGTGATGAAGGTCGAGGGTGGCTTTATCTGGGCCTGCAAGAACTACGACGGTGATGTGATGAGCGACATGGTCTCCTCCGCGTTCGGATCTCTGGCGATGATGACTTCTGTGCTCGTAAGCCCTTCTGGCGTCTACGAGTACGAGGCTGCCCACGGCACGGTACAGAGACATTATTACAAATATCTGGCGGGCGAAGAGACGTCCACGAATCCGGTGGCGACGATCTTTGCGTGGACCGGCGCTTTGGCAAAACGTGGCGAACTGGATGAAATTCCGGAACTGATTACATTTGCAAAGAAGCTTGAGAAGGCGACGATCGATACGATCGAGTCCGGCAAGATGACGAAGGATCTAGCGCTGATCACGAAGAAGGAAAATGTGACCGTGCTTAACAGCCAGGACTTTATTCAGGCAATTCGTGCGACAATTACTGCCGCACTGGAGGCATAAATTTAGGGAAAATGGAGTGTTGATTTAAATGAAACTGGAATCTGCAGCTGAGAAGTTTTTGCGTTATGTGGTGGTGTGGACGACGTCAGAAGAGAATGTCATGGTGATTCCCAGCACGCCGCGTCAGTGGAACCTGGCGAGACTTCTCATGAAGGAAATGCAAACCATGGGGATTTCGAATGTGACGCTTAGTGAGAACTGCTACGTCTACGGCGAGATTCCTGCCAATACAGAGGAGAAGCTGCCGGCGGTTGGCTTTGTCGCGCACATGGACACCGCGCCGGATGCGCCTGGCTATCCTGTGAAACCTCGCATCGTGTCGAACTATGATGGCGGTGCGATTGTGCTAAATGATCACGTGACCCTGGATCCGGAGCACAGCCCGTCGATTACACGTTACATTGGGGAGGACCTGATCGTAACGGATGGCAACACGCTTTTAGGCGCGGACGATAAGGCCGGCATCGCAGAGATTCTTGCGATGGCAGAGTACATTTTGGCACATCCTGAGATCAAGCATGGCAAGATCTGCATCGGTTTTACACCGGATGAAGAGGTTGGCCGCGGCCCGGATGCGTTCGATGTGGAGACGTTTGGTGCGGACTTTGGCTACACGGTGGACGGCGGTACGATCGGTGAGATTGAGTACGAGAACTTTAACGCAGCCTCTGCGGACGTCACGGTCAAGGGTTTTCTGATTCACCCCGGTTCTGCGAAGGACATCATGAAAAATGCATCCACGATCGCGATGGAATTTGACCGGATGATCCCGCAGTCGGAGCGGCCGGAGACCAGTGAGGGCTACGAAGGCTACTATTATCTGCAGGAGATGAGCGGCACGACGATCGAGGCGAAGCTGCACTATATTATGCGCGACTTTGAACTCGAAGGCATGGAAGCGAGAAAAGAGCTCATGCGAAATGCCGCGAAGGTATTAAATGAGCGGTTTGGCGATTGTGTGACGGTGACATTTAAGGATAGTTACCACAACATGAAGGAAAAGATCCTGCCGCACATTGAGCTCATTGATGCGGCGAAGGCAGCGTTTACTTCCTGTGGGGTGGAATCATTTATCAATCCTTGCCGCGGCGGTACCGATGGCGCGACGTTAAGCTTCATGGGTCTTCCTTGCCCGAACCTTTCCGCAGGCGGAGAGAACATGCACAGTGTAACAGAGTATGTCAGTGTCCAGTCGCTTGAGAAGATGACGGACGTGCTGATTGCGATTGTGAAGAATCTAGCGGAGTGATGAATCAGAAAAAATACTTGCTTTTGTTGGTCTGCTTTGGAATGATACTTCTCACCGGCTGTGGTGCGAGGGTGGTCTCGCAGACCAACTTTGATTATGGAGGCGGCGGGACCCGTGAGGTCGAGATCTACATTTCCGACATTGTAAATGAAGTCTCGGAGAATGACCTTCAAAATATCGACGATATCTTGAAGGCAGCCGTGCCGGAAGGGATGAACTACGCGCGGTCGATTGAAGAAAATGGGGAGTTGAAATATCACTTCATGTTCTCGTTTTCTGATATCGATGACTACAATGCGAAGGTCAGCAGGTTTATTGGCAGGAAGCATGATGCAACGTGGTTTACGAACGAGAGTGTGTTCTTAAGCAACATCCAGTTCTCGGAAAAAGACTGCAGTTATGACCTGGCTTCCTGGGCGGTTAGCGCACTGCAAAACTCGAATTACAAGCGGTTTACGACCTTATTTGACAGTAAAACGGCACGCGAAAGCGTGATCAATCTGGCCGGTGAAGAGGTCTTTCGCGGAACAGGCGATCCTTCTTTTACAAAGGAGATGGCGCCGATTGTATCCTCTGCGACGATGTATACCACCTTCGATGACAAAGGCGGTGTGACGCATCAACTGGTGCTGACGGCCGAGCCGGAGAAGCTGGAGCAGATGGATTTAAAGCGTGCCAAAGCTGAGCTTTCCTTATGGTGCGAGGACACGACGATCGACCGTGGCAACGGCGTGATCACGCTGAAGTTTTCGAATGCGGAAGCGTTTCAGGCATTTGTGCGCAAGGCAGATGCTACGTACGATGCGAAGAAATTCGTCTACATGATGGAGACAAGCCCGTTCGCGATGCACGTGGAGCTGGCGGAAGAGTATGATCTGACCGCGTTTTATGCCGCGTTTTTGACGGATTTTCAGTATGTCAAGGACTATCTGGCGTTGCCCGAGCTGGGGACGGCGAATGTAGAGCATCTCTCCTCGATCACGAACAACGAGGCGAAAGAGGGCTACGAGTATCAAGGCGCTTACCGGCTGGACCGTGCGTATTACCTGCACGTGACGTCGGATCAGAAGGCGACGCTTGTGTCCCTGACGGCTGAGTATGCGCTGGATCTCGGAGAGAGCGGTTCCCGCGTCGTGCGAGCAAAGTTTTTAAAGAACGGCTGCGATCTGACGAAAAAAGCACTGGAAGGCGCGATGCAGGAACGCGGGAAGACTGGGTCGGCTGCGGATTTAGGTGAGGAGATTGTCATCACATTTACCGAGCCGATCGGAGAAGAACAAGCACTTTCTTTCCATGAGTTTCAGAATTATAACCTGAAAGAAAACGCGAAAGAATTCACGGATACGATCCGTGCCGCGGAGTTCCTGCCGATGGTCGGAGACGAGGTGATTGCCTCGGACAAGGCAGAGATGTCGGTGAGTGTGAAGGTGGATTCCGACTTGCATCCGTATCTGGTGAAGCTAGGAGAAACCTCGTATGAGGATGATGCGCTTGCATCGGACGAAGGCGAAGCCGTCACATTCTCGGAAGCCTGGGACGGAGAAGAGCTTACCGTCACGGTACGAACCAGCGAGAAGTCGTATACATTTTACACGGTGCTGGCGGTGATCGCGATGGTGGTGATCGCAGTGATCTTTGGAATTGTGATCTATTATTCGAGGAAGCAAAGAAGAGAAGAAGAGCACGAAGGTGCGGAGGAAGAGGAGTCGGAGGTGTCCGACTAATTTTTGAAAACTGGTGAATAAGTCGGATGGGGCGGAAAGCTCTGTCCGACTTGTTTTTTGTGTGGGTAGTTCCTCATACTCTGCATTTGTAAATCTTGCCTTCTTATGTTACACTTGAAGCTAGGAATCATAGAGAAAGGAAGCGTCATATTTTGGAGGCTTACACGAGTTTTGCGGAGGTGTACGACACCTTCATGGATAATGTGGATTACGATGAGTGGGGCGGCTATTTGATTCATCTGCTGCGTACGTATGGATTGAACGAAGGCAGCATTGTGGAGCTTGGCTGTGGCACGGGCAGTGTGACGGAGCGGCTTGCGAAGGCTGGCTATGAGGTGACCGCGATTGATTTGTCGGGTGATATGTTAAGCATCGCAGCGAGAAAGCGTATGGAGCTAAAAAAGGAGATCCGCGAGCGGATTCTCTATGTGCAGCAGGACATGTGTGAGTTGGAGCTTCCGGGGACTGTGGATGCATTCGCGGCGATTGGAGACAGCTTAAACTACATCACCGATCCAGAGGATCTGCAGACTGTTTTTTATAAAGCAAGCGAGTATCTCGATGCGGGTGGGCTGTTTATCTTCGACCTGAATACGCGGTGGAAGTATGAGACGCTTCTCGCGGAGAATACCTTCGCGGAGACGAGAGAGAATTGTGCGTTCATCTGGGAGAATTATTATGACCCCGAAGAGCGCATCAATGAATATGATCTAAATCTGTTCCTGGAAAATGGGGACCACTACGATCGTTTTGAGGAGTTTCATTATCAGCGGGCGTATGATGTGGCGGAGATTCAGGAAATGCTTGATCTAGCTGGGTTTGAGGTGATGCGGGTATATGACTCGTTTACCGATGAAGATGCAAAAGAAGACTCGGAGCGAATTCATTTCGCGGCAAGAAAGGGTAAAAGGGAATTATAATGGGAGATTATATTGTACGTGCAATGGCTGGAAATGAGCAGATTCGTGCTTATGCAGCTACGACGAGAGAATTGGTGGAAGAAGCAAGACAGAGACATCAGACTTACCCGGTGGCGACGGCTGCGCTTGGGAGACTTTTAACCGCTGGTGCGATGATGGGAAGCATGATGAAGGGAGATAAGGATCTACTGACTTTGCAGATTCAGTGCTCCGGCCCGATTGGAGGACTGACCGTCACTGCGGATACCCACGGAAATGTAAAGGGATTTGTGAAGAATCCGGAGGTGGATCTGCCGCCGAGCCCGAAGGGGAAGCTGGATGTCGGCAAAGCGCTCGATATGGGCGTGCTAAGCGTCATGAGAGATCTGGGTCTGAAGGATCCTTACATCGGCCAGACACAGCTGACCACAGGTGAGATCGGAGATGATCTGACGTTTTATTTTGCAACGTCAGAGCAGACTCCGTCCTCTGTTGGCCTTGGCGTGCTGATGAATAAAGACAATACGGTCAAACAAGCGGGCGGATTCATCATCCAGCTCATGCCATTTGCGGATGATGTGACGGTGGACCGGCTGGAAAAGAAGCTCCGTGCTTGTGACCCTGTCACGACAATGCTGGATCGTGGGATGACACCGGAGGACATTCTTAAGGAGCTGCTTGGTGAGTTTGGACTGGAATTTATCGATACGTTGGATACGAGATTTCACTGTAATTGCAGCAAGGAGCGCGTCGCGAAGGCGGTGATCAGCCTTGGAAAAAAGGAGATCGAGAGCCTGATTGCGGAAGATAAGCCGGTGGAAGTGAATTGTCATTTCTGCAATTCGCATTATTTGTTTGAGAAGGATGAGCTGAAGGAGATGCTCAAAGTCGCGAGGAGGTAAACGGATGATTTACACGATTACTTTTAACCCTGCATTAGACTACAATGTTGGGATTGGAGAATTTGAGCTTGGCGGGCTGCACCGCACGAAGTTTGAGAAGATGATTCTGGGCGGCAAGGGCATCAATGTGTCTGTGGTGCTTAAAAATCTCGGCGTGGACTCGGTGATGTCGGGCTTTCTTGCGGGTTATACCGGGGAGGAGCTGGAGCGCCGGGCAAAGCTTGCGGGCTGCGGGACGCATTTTATCTGGCTTTCTGAGGGTGCGAGCCGCATCAATGTCAAGATCAAGTCAGAGGATGAGAACGGAAAGCGGATCGAGACTGAGATTAACGGGCAGGGGCCGGACATTCCTGAGGAGAAGGTGGAAGAGCTGTTTGCGTTCCTTGAGACGCTGGTCGAGGGAGATATCCTGATTTTGTCTGGGAGCATTCCGGCGAGTCTGCCATCGGACGCGTACGAGAGAATTCTGGAGCGTTTGCAGGGGCGTGGGATCTGCTTTGTGGTGGATGCGACCCAGAAGCTTTTGGTAAATGTACTAAAGTACCAGCCGTTCTTGATCAAGCCGAATAATCACGAGCTTGCGGAGATCTTTGACGTGGAGATCAAGGACAAGGATGATGTCGTGGTTTACGCGAAAAAGCTGCAGGAGATGGGTGCGAGAAATGTTCTCGTCTCGATGGGCGGCGACGGTGCGGTGCTGGTCGCAGAAGATGGCTCGGAGTACCGTGCGGAGGCACCGAAGGGCAAACTTGTCAATTCGGTCGGCGCGGGCGATTCGATGGTGGCCGGATTTGTCGCGGGGTATACGAAGACCGGAAACTATGAGACGGCTTTTAAGATGGGCGTTTCTGCCGGGAGTGCGAGCGCATTTTCAGAAAATCTTGCAACTGGCGAAGAAGTGATGGCAATCTTTGAAACTTTGTGATATAGTGTCACTTGATGTAGATTGACTAAAGACATTTGTATCTGTGAGGTGGACACGATGTACGATTTTGAAGAGATTTTGAAGGTAGATCCGCAGGTTGCGCAGGCGATGGCGGATGAGATTACCCGTCAGGAGAGCCATATTGAGCTGATTGCTTCGGAGAATTTCGTGAGCAAGGCTGTGATGGCTGCGATGGGAAGCCCTTTGACCAATAAATATGCAGAAGGTTATCCGGGACACCGGTATTACGGTGGCTGCGAGTACGTGGATGTCGTCGAGGAACTGGCGAGAGAACGTGCGAAGAAGATTTTTGGTTGTACTTATGTAAATGTGCAGCCACACTCCGGCGCGCAGGCGAACATGACAGTGCAGTTTGCGCTTTTAAAGCCCGGCGATACCGTGATGGGCATGAATTTAAGCCACGGCGGACATCTTTCGCATGGCAGCCCGGTGAATTTCTCCGGAACATATTTTAACATCGTGCCTTACGGTGTGAATGATGATGGATTTATCGATTACGATGAGGTGGAGCGGATTGCAAAGGAATGCAAGCCGAAGATGATCATCGCTGGTGCGTCCGCGTACCCGAGAGCGATTGATTTTAAGCGTTTCCGTGAGATCGCGGACGAGGTGGGCGCGTATCTGATGGCGGACATCGCGCATATCGCCGGCCTCGTGGCAGCAGGCCTTCACGAGAGCCCGATCCCCTATGCGCATGTGACGACGACGACAACGCACAAGACCCTGCGCGGCCCTCGTGGTGGTATGATTATGGCGGACGAGGCATTTGCGGTGGAGCATAAGCTCAACCGGTCTCTGTTCCCTGGCATCCAGGGCGGCCCGCTGATGCATGTGATTGCGGCGAAGGCGGTTTGCTTTGAGGAAGCGCTCAAGCCGGAATTTAAGGTTTATCAGCAGACGATTCTTGACAATGCACAGGCTTTGGCAAATGGCCTCACCTCCCGTGGCTTTGCGCTGGTCTCCGGCGGCACGGACAATCACCTGATGTTGGTGGATCTGCGCAGCAAAGGAAAGACCGGTAAGGAAGTGGAGATCGCGCTTGATGCGGCAAATATCACCTGCAACAAGAACACAATCCCGAATGACCCCGAGAAGCCTGGTGTGACCTCTGGTGTGCGCATCGGAACGCCTGCAGTGACGTCCCGCGGCATGAAGCCTGCGGACATGGATGTGATTGCAGAGGCAATCAATCTGGTGGTGACGGATCCGGAAGGAAAGTCGGAAGAAGCGAAGGCACTGGTGAAGTCGTTGACCGACAAGTATCCTCTGCACAAAGGCTGAGGATGATCCGATGAGCATGAAGATCGTTTGTCTGGACATGGAAGGCGTCGTGGTACCTGAGATCTGGATTGCATTTGCAAAAGCAAGCGGTATCCCGGAGCTTACACGCACGACCCGCGATGAGCCGGATTATGATAAGCTGATGAAGTGGCGGCTTGGCATCTTAAAAGAGCACGGACTGGGCTTAAAAGAGATCCAGGACGTGATCGCCACGATCGATCCGCTGCCGGGTGCGAAAGAGTTTTTGGATGAACTTCGCAGCAAGGCACAGGTCTTGATTTTGAGCGATACATTTACGCAGTTTGCAATTCCGCTCATGAAGAAGCTCGGATATCCGACGTTGTTTTGCAACACGTTGGAAGTCGGAGAAAACGGCGAGATCACGGGCTATCAGATGCGCTGTGCGCAGTCTAAGTTATCAACAGTGAAGGCTTTGCAGTCGATCGGATATGAGACGATTGCCGCAGGAGACAGTTTTAACGACCTGGGTATGATTAAGGCCGGCAAGCATGGATTTTTGTTTAAGAGCACCCCGCAGATCATCGCAGATCATCCGGAGATTCCAGCATTTGAGGAATTTGATGAGCTGCTTGCGGCGATCACGGCTGCCCTTGAAGAGGAATAAAGCGTTTAAATGAAGTGAAAGGAAGGTAGGATCATGGCGTATAATTTCTTCTATTATGCACCGACAGAGGTTATTTTTGGTAAGGACACTGTGACGCGTGTCGGAGAGCTTGTGAAAAAGTACGGCGGCAAGAAGGTGCTCTTTGTGTACGGCAGTGAGAGAATCCGCACCAACGGATTGCTCGATCAGATCGAGGCTTCGATGAAAGAGGCAGAGATTCCTTACTGGCTGCTTGGCGGCGTGGTGCCGAACCCGCACATCGAGAAGGCAAGAGAAGGCATGGAGATCGCGAAGAAGGAAGGCATCGATTTCTTCATCGGTATCGGCGGTGGTTCTGCGATTGATACCGCAAAGGCGATCGCTTACGGCATGACCGACCCGGATAAGGATGTCTGGGAGCTCTATGACGATGCGGTCAAGAGAATTCCTTCCGGTTGCTACCCGGTGGCTGCGATCTTAACCATTGCGGCGGCGGGATCTGAGACTTCCAACAGCTCCGTTTTGACCAATGCGGCGACAGGCATCAAGAGAAGTTATAACTCTGAGCTTGCACGTCCGAAGTTTGCGATCATGGATCCGACCTACACGCTGACCCTGCCCGACTGGCAGACCGAGAGCGGCTGCGCAGATATGATGATGCACACGATGGAGCGTTATTTCGTGCAGGGTGATACGATGGAAATCACCGACACGATCGCTGAAGCACTACTTCGTACGGTCATCAAGAACGCGAAGATTCTGCATAAGGATCCGCAGAACTATGATGCGAGAGCAGAGGTGATGTGGGCTGGTTCGCTGGCACACAACGGTCTGACCGGCTGCGGCATTCACGCAGGTGACTTTGCTTGCCATTTGATCGAGCATGAGCTTGGCGGTTTGTTTGATGTCACCCATGGTGCAGGCCTGGCAGCGATCTGGAGCACCTGGGCAAGATATGTCTACAAAGACTGCCTGCCTCGTTTTGTCCGTTATGCAATCGAGGTTATGCAGGTCGAGCCTGGCGAGACCGATGAGGAGACCGCACTTCGCGGCATTGCGGCGATGGAAGACTTCTACAAAGAGATCGGCATGCCGACCCGTATCCGTGACCTTGGCATCATGCCGACCGATGAGCAGTGCAGAGAAATGGCAAAGAGCTGCATGGTTGCTTCCGGTGGCAAGAAGGGCGAAGCGAAGGTTCTCTACGAAGAGGATGTCTACAACATTTATAAAGCGGCACTGTAAAAAATGCTTATCTTGGCTGTCTTCGGACAGCCATTTTTCGTATGGCACCTGTGGAAAAGGCAGGTGCCTTTTTCATTGCTCCCCCAAAAAATGATGTCAATAAAATGAGAATTTTGATAGAAGTTGCCTCAGAAGTTCAGATATAATGAGCTTTGTATGGAAAGGGGGTAATCCATATGCCAATCGTAAATGATAGGTTTTTAAGCTATCAGGCTGGACTGCATCTGGAACAGGATAAAGTGATTCCCAGTTTTGAAAATGAACAGCGTCTGTATTATCGCATCAAAGAAGGAGATTCTGAGGCGTTGTCTTCTTTTCGCTGCATGTGGAAGAAGAAAAAACTCGCACCGCAGCGGGATGGATCGCTTCTTGGCGAGCAGTTTGGCGCGATCAGTGTGATCACTATGGTGTCAAGGTCGGTGATGACCGGCGGCCTGGATGAGGGGATCGGATACGACATAGATGCTTTTTATACCGAAAAGATCAAACAGACACGTTCTCCGGAAGAAGTGGAGGAGATTCTGGCAGAGTTGGTCTCTTATTGCGTCACTTTGATGCAGGAAAACAAAGAGAAGATCAATGAAGTGTATTCTGCAAGGATCGTCAAATGTATCAACTACGTGCACTATCATCTGCACGATAAGATCTCGTTGGCGGTGTTGGCGGAGAAATTCGAGGTGAGTCCTTCTTATCTGGCGACGCAATTTAAGAAAGAGACCGGCATGACACTCATGGATTATGTCTCTGAGAAAAAGATGGAGAGTGCCAAGGGAATGCTGCGCTATTCGAATCTTTCGATCATTGAGATCTCGGATCTGTTTGCCTATAGTTCGCAGAGCCATTTCACAAAAGTATTTCGGGAAACATACCATATGACGCCGAAGCAGTATCGGGATGAATTTCATGCTGCGAGCGAAATGATGGAGAGTTGAGAGTAAATTCTTTCTAATTTTATTATATTTTTTAACACAAGAAAAAGATCGTGATAAAAATAAAAATATAATGGGATACAAGTATATTCATTTAGTATATATTAAGAAATGCCGGCAAAACAAAACAATAAACAAGTCTCGATAGGAGAAGATTTTAATGAAAAAGAGATTATTAGCTTTACTTATGGTTCTCGTTCTGTGCGTTAGCGTTGTAGCAGGCTGCGGAAGCAAAGAAGAAGATAAGCCCGCTGAGACCACAACCAAGGCAGCTGAGACCACAACCGCAAAGCCCGCTGACGATGCACAGCCTGCTGATGATGGTTTAACCGAAGAGAAGATCACTGCTGAGTATAAGTTCGCTCTTATGCTTCAGAACACCTGGAATCCTTTCTTTACTGAGATCCGCGTAGGTATCGAGGATGCTCTGACCGAGAAGGGTGTAGACGTTACCAAGCAGTTCCAGACCCTGGATGGCAACACCGATATCGCTAAGCAGATCAACGACCTTGAGGACCTGATCTCTGCTGGTACCAACGTTGTATTCCTTAACACCACAGACTCCACCGGTATCGATGCTTCTGCAAAGAAGGCAAAAGAGGCTGGTATGGTTCTGATCGCAATCGATACTCCTCAGGATAACCCGGAACCGCTCCTTTCCACCGTTGCTTCTGATAACTACGGTGCTGGCGTTCTTTGCGCAGAGAAGCTTGCTGAGGCTCTTGGCGAGACCGGCGACTGCGGCGCTTACCTTCGTTCCACTTCTAAGGTTGCAGCTCTTCGTGGCAGCGGCTTTATGGATACCATTGAGGCAAATTATCCGAATATGGCGATCGTAAACAAGCAGGAAGGTACTGCAGGTTCTGCAGACGCAGCTCTTCCTTGCATGGAGAACATCCTTCAGGCTAACCCTGATATCACTGGTATGTTCGCTCTGAACGATCCTTCTGCACAGGGTTGCATCTCCGCAATCAAGTCCGCAGGTAAGATCGAGCAGATCAAGGTTGTTGCAGTTGATGGTTCCAAGGAAGCGAAGCAGCTGGTTCTGGCTGGTGAGCAGCTTGGTTCTTCCGCTCAGTTCCCTGGCGAGATGGGAAGACTTTCTGTTGAGTCTGCTTACACCTTCTTACTTGGTGGTACTGTAGACGCTGAGCAGTTGATCCCGACCCAGTGGATGAACATCGACAACGCAGCTACAATGAAGAACTATGACTATGACAACTAATTCGTAAGAACTAGTTTCATAATCAGTTAAATTTGCTGTTAAGTTTTCATAAGATATCTTTTCGGAGAGATCCTCGGGTTGCTTGTCCCGGGGATTTTCTCTTTTTAAGGGAAATGTTTTGTTAATTATATAACGCTTGTCTTTTACAGATGGGCTATGTTATAATCATTTTCGGCGCAAGGCGCGCCTGGAAATCGATAACAGGGAGTAACCAATCACCCGCGAGGGTGGATTTGTGATCGTCAGTACGGCTTTTGCCCGGTGCAAATGAGATGGTGAGACTTTTATCGCAGTAGGAAACTGCGGTAGGAGTCTCTTTTTTTATCGAAAAGAGACTTCCCGCAGCGCTAACTTTTTGAAAGGATGGAACATTTATCATGAAACTCTTTGCCCTCGTGTTGTTTCTCATCACGTATGTGCTTCTGGTGGCGATCCCAGGAAAACGTGTCTACACAGCCCTAATCTCGGCGGCGATTTTCTTGATTGTAGGGATTGTCACACCGTTGGAGGCCTGGAGTGCAATCAACTGGAACGTGCTTTTGATGATTGCGGGCACGATGATTACCGTCGTCTACTTTATCGACTCGAAGATGCCGGATCGGATCGCCGATTTGCTGCTTCAAAAGGCGCCTAATGTGATGTGGGTGATCATTTTTATGTCTCTGTTTTCCGGTGTTGTCTCAGCATTTATGGACAATGTGGCGACTGTTTTGATGCTTGCGCCGGTCGGCTTATCCGTGGCGAAAAAGCTTAAGATTTCTCCTGTTCCGATGCTGGTCTGTATCTCGGTTTCTTCGAACCTTCAGGGTGCTGCGACGTTGGTCGGTGATACCACTTCGATTATGCTCGGCGGCTACGCGGGTATGGACTTTACGGATTTCTTCTGGATGCTAGGAAAGCCTGGTATCTTCTGGGCAGTGGAGCTCGGCGCAATCGGAACCGTGTTTGTGATGATGTATCTGTTCCGCAAGGAGAAGCAAAAAGTCGATGCAGGGAAACTTACGGAAGTCAAAGATTATGTCCCCAGCTACCTGCTTCTAGGAACCGTGCTCGCCTTGATTTTTGCTTCGTTTTTCCAGGGAAAGCCTGCCCTGACCAACGGCATCATTTGCATGATCTTCGCACTCATCGGCGCGATCTATACCTGGATCAAGGATCGCTCACCGGAAGAAGCAAAGCATGCTCTGGCAGGCGTTGATTTCGAGACGCTTGGACTTCTGCTTGGACTCTTTATTGTGATTGAAGGCCTAACGCAGGCGGGCATTGTAAATGATATCGCAAACCTGATCGTGAAGCTTGGCGGAGACAACTTGTTTGTGCTTTATACCTTGATTGTGTGGCTCTCTGTCGCAGCCTCTGCCTTTATCGATAATATCCCTTATGTGGCGACGATGCTCCCGGTTGTGGCAGGCGTGGCAAGCATTCTGGGCACCTCCCCGTACCTGCTGTTCTTCGGACTCTTAACCGGTGCAACACTGGGCGGTAACATCACGCCGATCGGCGCTTCCGCGAACATCACGATGCTCGGCATTCTTAAAAAAGAAGGCTACGAGGTGAAAGCAGGAGAGTTTATGAAGATCAGCGTACCGTTTACACTCGTGGCGGTGGTTGCAGGATATGTGTTCCTGTGGCTTGTGTGGGCGTGAAAAATGATATAGACCAATGTTATTAGCACTCGTATCAAACGAGTGCTAATTTTTCGTTGACATTTCCCTGTCACCGGAGTACAATGTTCTTTGTGAAAAATGGTGCCGCTCTGGCACATGCAATAGAGAAGGAGTTGATAGTATGGCAAGTAAGAATGGCAATCTGTCGATCAACAGCGAGAACATTTTCCCGATCATTAAGAAGTGGCTGTATTCCGACAGTGATATCTTTTACCGTGAGTTGATTAGTAATGGCTGCGATGCGATTACGAAGTTAAAGAAGCTGGAGGCGGTCGGCGAGTATGAGTTCGCTGACGGCTATCAGCCGAGGATTCTGGTGACGACGGACGCGGAGAAGAAGACGATCACCGTGGAGGATAACGGTATCGGTATGACCTTCGAGGAAGTGGATAAGTTCATCAATCAGATCGCATTTTCTGGCGCTGCGGATTTCCTTGATAAGTATAAAGACAAGACGAATGATGACCAGATCATCGGACATTTCGGCCTCGGCTTTTATTCCGCGTTTATGGTCGCGGATGAGGTGGAGATCGATACGTTATCGTATCTGCCGGATGCGACGCCGGTGCACTGGAACTGTGACGGCGGTACCGAGTTTGCGATGAAGGAAGGCACGCGGACTGAGGTTGGTACGAAGATCACCCTGCATCTTGCAGAGGATGAGACGAAGTTCTGCAATGAATGGGAAGCACGCCGGATTATCGAGAAGTATTGCTCGTTCATGCCTGTTGAGATTTATCTGAACTACGAGCAGGAAGCGGAGCGCCTTTCGAAGGATTATGAGGAGAAGAAGGCGAAGGCAAAAGAGGACGAGGAAGTCACGTTAGAGCTTCCGAAGCCGATCAACGATCCGAAGCCGCTCTGGACGAAGCATCCGAACGACTGCACGGAGGAAGAGTATAAGGAGTTCTACCGGCACGTATTCCACGACTATAGAGAGCCTTTGTTCTGGATCCATCTGAACATGGATTATCCGTTTAACTTAAAGGGTATCTTGTACTTCCCGAAGATCAACATCGAGTATGAGTCCGTGGAAGGCACGATCAAGCTTTACAACAACCAGGTCTTCATCGCGGACAACATCAAGGAGGTCATTCCGGAGTACCTGCTCTTATTAAAGGGCGTGATCGATTGTCCGGATCTTCCGTTAAATGTATCCAGAAGCGCACTGCAGAATGATGGCTTTGTCAATAAGATCTCGGATTACATTTCCAAGAAGGTGGCGGATAAGCTCTCCGGTATGTGCAAGACCGACCGTGAGAACTACGAGAAGTACTGGGATGACATTCATCCGTTTATAAAGTATGGCTGCATCCGCGACGGAAAGTTCTTCGACCGCATGAGCGACTTTGTGCTCTATAAGGATCTCGATGGCAAGTATCAGACGATCAAGGAACTTGCGCCAGAAGAGGAAAAGACAGAAGAGGAGAAGGCAGAGAATAATGATTCTACAGTTGTAGATGAGAATGGCGAAGAGGTCGAGACCGAGGAGAAGGAACCGGCCAACACCATCTATTATGTAACTGATGAGACGACGCAGAGCCAGTACATCAAGATGTTCAAGGATGCGGGGATGAACGCGGTGCTGATGAAGGCATCGATCGATATTCCTTTCATGCAGAACATGGAGATGCGCAGACAGGATGTGAAGTTCCAGAGAATCGATGCAGATCTGTCGGATGTCTTTAAGGATGAGACCGTAGAAGAGGCTGGCGATATCACCGAGAAGCTGACGGAGCTCTTTAAAAAGGCTTTGGACAACGAGAACCTGAAGGTGACGGTGGATAAGTTAAAGAACGATAAAGTTGCCGCGATGGTGACGATGTCTGAAGAGAGCCGTAGAATGCAGGATATGATGATGATGTACGGCATGGGCGATGGCGGCACGAACAACCAGGATCTGACACTTGTGCTCAACACCAATCATCCGCTGGTGCAGTATTTGACCGAACATCCGGAGAAAGAGAACAATGACTTGATCTGCAAGCAGCTTTATGATCTGGCACTGCTTTCGCATCATCCGCTCTCTCCGGAGGAGATGAGTGCATTTGTCGAGAGAAGCAACGAAGTGCTGCAGATTTTGGCGGAGAAGTAAAGAGAAAATAGGAAATGACCGGCGCTTTAGGGCGCCGGTTTTCTGTTAGGTGGAGATATGACTCTCGAGCGAGAGGATCTGGTCTTGTAGTTGTTGATTTTCTGATTCCAGACATTTCAGCTTGGATTGATACTCAGCCAATTCCTCTGAAAGCTCATCCCGCTGCATCGTACATTTCTCATTATCGTACAAAAAAGAAGGAAAGTATTTTTTGAGAACAAGCGTCTCAATGATACGAAATGTGTCAGAATTCGGTGCAATCCTACCATTCTGTTGATAGAGAATCCGATTTATGCTGACCGTGCGAAGATCGTTCAGTTTTAAGACGGAATCATGTGTAATAAAAGCATATTCGCTACTTTTTAATAGAAACAAATCGCTTCTTGAGGAAGGGAAGTCAACAGGATGATATACTTCTTTATGCTTCCCAGAATCATAAGTGAAAATGGGAAGAACATAGAGAAGACGCTGCTTCACACCCAGTACTAAGCCTCGATGCTCATATGACATCTCTGGAATATAGTTTTTCCCAAACTCAAACTGATAAACTTCTCCCTTCTTAACTCCTTTTTGCGTGAAGTTTTTTCGCCGCCCATCAACCCAGCGAATGTCTGATTTTGAAAATCGTTGGAGTTCGTCTGGGGAGAACTGTGCAGAAAGAATTGCTTCATTTGTCCTGTTTTGTGCTTGCAGATATACGTTCAAGGGACACCTCCTATAGAAATGAAAAAGGGTATAGCGCTAACCATACCCTGCTCTGGATAACCAGAGTGACCTCGTCGGTCAAACTATCATGACTTAGCGGCCTTGTCGGCCAAAAACGCCAATTGATGGCGGAAGAAATGCTGACACAAGATTCATCGAACCTTGGTTTTATTATACACGGATCCACACAAAAGTCTAGGCTGGATTTGTAAAGATTTTCTAAATCTGTATTTCTGTCAAATGTGTTTTCTCCTCTTGAATCGATATCCTCTTTTCTTTCCTTCATTTTCTGGTATAATAAGAATAGTTTTTATCAATCGGAAAGAGGCAATCAAACCTATGGAAGTACCATTTCGTACACATATTGAATATCCGGAACTGACCATGGCGCAGATGGTGGAGCGTATGGCGAAGAAGTATCCGAATGAGCCGGCGTATGAGTTTTACGGCAATAAGACTTCCTATGCGAAGTTTTATGAAGATATCGAGACCACTGCGAAGGCATTTTTTGCGATGGGCATTCGCAGGGATGACCGCGTGACGATCTGCATGCCGAACACGCCGCAGGCGATGGACTGTTTTTATGCGTTGGACCGTATCGGCGCGGTAGCTAACATGGTGCATCCGCAGTCTGCGCAGGAGGAGATCTCATTTTACTTAAATGTATCGAAGAGTAAGGCGATCCTGACCTTGGATATGTTCACGGAGAAGGTGCAGGCGTCCTTGGCAGATGTGAATCATCCGGTGACGATTCTGGTGGCGAGAATGCAGGATAAGCTGCCGATTCATCTGGCGGCTGCGTACATCGCGAAGGCCGGGCGTCATTATCTGAAATTTCCGAATACGGCGAATCAGGTGCTCTGGAAGCAGTTTTTAAAAGGCGCGAAAGGCATCTCCCTTCCAGCAAATGTCTTCGACCCGGATCACACAGCGGCGATCTTATACAGTGGTGGCACAAGTGGGGTGCCCAAAGGCATTTGCCTGACCGATGCGAACATCAATGCGACCGCGCTGCAGGCGAGAGAGGCGATTCAGCAGGAGTTTCACAATGGCCTAAGCATCTTAAGCTGCATGCCGCTGTTCCACGGATTTGGCCTGGGGATTAACATCCACACCGCGTTGATTCACGGGGCTTGTTGTATTCTGATGCCGACATTTAACACGAAAAGCTATGCGCACATGTTGATCAAAAAGCATCCGAACTTTATCGCGGGGGTGCCGACGATCTTCGATGCACTTTTGCACACGCCGGAGCTGGAGCATGCGGACCTGAGCTTCTTAAAGGGTATGTTTTGCGGCGGTGACTCGTTAACGGTCGAGTTAAAGAAGAAGATCGACACGTTCTTAAAAGAGCATGGCGCGACGATCCAGGTGCGTGAAGGCTACGGCTTGACGGAGTGTGTAACTGCAAGCTGCCTGACCCCAAAGGACACGTACAAAGAGGGAAGCATCGGCTTGCCATTCCCGGATACGGTCTATGCGATCGTGACGCCGGACACCGATGAGGTGCTCCCGAACGGGGAAGAGGGCGAGATCATTCTTCGCGGTCCTTCGGTGATGAAGGGATATCTCGATAACGAAGAGGAGACGAACAAGACGCTTCGTAGACTCGCGGATGGCAATATCTGGCTTTACACCGGCGACCAGGGCTGGATGGATGATGACGGTTATGTGTATTTCCGCCAGAGAATCAAGAGAATGATCATCACCAACGGCTACAACGTGTATCCGGGTCAGTTGGAAAATGTAATGGATGGCATGAAGGAAGTCGCTTACAGCTGCGTGATCGGCGTGAAGGATCCGAGGCGGATGCAGCGCGTACGCGCTTACGTTGTGCTAAATGAAGGCTATGAAGCCTCGGATGCGATGAAGGAAAAGATCATGAAGGCACTGGAGCAAAAGATCGCGAGATACGCACTGCCGAAGGAGATCATTTTCCGGGAAGAACTGCCGAAGACCCTCGTGGGGAAGGTGGCCTTCCGTGTGCTTGAAGACGAGGCCAACAAAGAAGGCCAGGAAGAGAATCCAAAAGGATAACATCAGAACTGAATAGAATGGAGATTAGTATGGCAGAGAAAAGAAAACGCGGGGATAGACGTGATGGCAGATGGGTAAAGGCGCCAGGCCTGCAGACGGTCATGTGTTATCTGCTGCCCAAGCGAACCGACTGTGAGGTCTACTTACACGATACGATCGATGCGACGGAGCTTGTGAAGTATCTGGAAGAGAAAAATGCGAACCAGGATTATAAGACGACCATTTTCCATGCAGCGGTGACAGGTCTTGCAAGAATGGTCAAGGAGCGGCCGTTAATGAATCGCTTTATCCAAGGCTACCGCATGTATGAGCGTGATGAGATCACGATTAGTTTCGTGGCGAAGCGCCAGTTTCAGGACGGTGCAGAGGAGTCTCTCATGGTTATCACTGCGAAGGATACGGATACCCTTTCTTCGATCAGCCGCCACATCGTCGGTGATGTGAAGGAGATGAGAAAGAGCGAGCATGCGACGGGTGGAATCGATGAGCTTTTGGATAAGTTTGCGGCGCTTCCGCGTCTGGTGCTGATTCCGGTCATCCGCATCATCCGTTGGCTGGATTTCTGGGGTGTCAACCCGAAGTTCTTAACGGACGGGGATCCGAACTACACCACGATTCTTGCGAGCAATTTAGGCTCGATCAAGTGCCCGGCGGTGTATCATCATTTGAATAATTACGGGACCAATTCGATCATGATTACGATCGGTACGCTGCACAAGGAAGAAGTGCTGATGCCAGATGGCACGAAGCAGATTCGCGATGTGATCGATGTCGGCGCGACGCTCGATGAAAGAATTGCGGACGGATTTTATTTTGCAAAGAGCCTCAAGCTGATCAAGTATGTATTTGCGCATCCGGAGGTGCTTGAGAAGCCTTTGGGAGAGCCGAGCGGATTTTCGTACAAGTAAGCAGAGAGCAGATTTTTGATAAATTTAAGGAATCCATGGTACCACAGGAGATGGATTTGTCGTATAATGGATCTAACAAACAAGTTTGTTTCACGGAGGAATGACAAATGAAAGATAGTACAAAGAAATGGTTAATCGTTGGTGGATGTGTTGTGGCAGCAGTTGGTGTCGGTTATGGGGTAAAGAAGCTTCTGGACTACTGCAAGCAGAAAAAGGAAGAGAAAGAGCTGGATGAGCTCTTGGAAAGCTGGGATGATACCGTTGTAGAGACCGATCTGGACGGTGATGGCGTTGTTGACATCAAGGAAGTGGATCATGACGGCGACGGCACGGTGGATGCGGTCTTTATGGATACCGACGGTGATGGGTCCTTTGATACGGTTTACGTGGATTCCACGCACGACGGCGAGCTTGATACTGTGATGGTGGATACCGATGGAGATGGCGTGTACGATGAGGTGACAGACCTTGCAGAAGATCTCGAGCTTGACGAAGAAGGCGTTGACGTAGAAGAGTTTGAGCTTGATTTAGACGATGACGGTGAGATCGATGCGATCGCCGCAGATTTAGACGGTGACGGGATCCCGGATATCATCCGTGCTGATACCACCGGAGATGGCGAGATTGATACGATTTTCGTGGATACAACGGGTGACGGCGAATTCGAGACAGTGATCAAGCTGGAGAAGGAAGAAGAGGAGAAAAACGATGAAGCTTGATTTAAAGCAGACGGTACTTGGTCTGGAACTGGGGTCTACAAGAATTAAAGCGGTGCTTTTAGACCGCAATCATGTACCGGTAGCCGGTGGCAGCCATGAGTGGGAGAATCAGCTGGTGGACGGTGTCTGGACCTATTCGATGGAAGCAGTGACAGAGGGAATCCAGGACTGTATCGCAGATTTAAAGCGCGACGTGAAGGAGAAGTTTGGCGAAGAGCTGACGACCGTGGGTGCGCTTGGCGTCTCTGCGATGATGCATGGCTATCTGCCTCTGGATGAAAATGAGCAGCCTCTTTCGGAGTTTCGTACCTGGCGAAACACGATGACAGGCGAAGCTGCGGAGAAGCTGACGGCTCTGTTTGGATTTAATATCCCGCAGCGCTGGAGCATCGCGCATCTGTACCAGGCAATGTTAAAGAAGGAAGAACATTTGCCACGCCTTTCTTATCTGACAACGCTTGCAGGTTACATTCACCTTCGCATGACCGGAGAGAAGGTCATGGGTGTCGGCGAAGCGTCCGGCATGTTCCCGATCGATTTTGCGACCTGCGATTACGATGCAGAGATGGCTGGGAAGTTTGATGCACTGATCGCTGAGGCTGGCTATGCGTGGAGATTGCGTGAGATTCTGCCGAAGGTTCTGCCCGCTGGCGCGCATGCAGGCGTGCTGACCGAAGAAGGTGCGAGATTCTTAGATCCGACCGGAACGCTGCAGGCAGGCATCCCGGTAGCTCCTTGTGAGGGTGATGCGGGAACCGGTATGGCAGCGACCAATTCGGTTCGTGTCCGTACGGGAAATGTCTCCGCCGGCACATCGGATTTCGCAATGGTGGTTGTGGATCACAAGCTTGGTGTACACCGTGAGATTGATATGGTGACCACGCCTGACGGTGCGCCTGTTGCGATGGTGCATTGCAATAACTGCACGTCCGATATCAACGCTTGGGTAAATCTGTTCGCGGAGTTTGCAGGCGCGATCGGAACGCCGGTGGACAAGGGTGCGCTCTACACGCTGCTGTTTAAAAAAGCACTGGAAGGCGATCCGGACTGCGGTGGCCTGTTAAGTTACAATTATTTCTCCGGCGAAGGTGTGACGGATCTGGACGAGGGACGTCCGGTCTTCCTGCGCACACCGGATGCACATTTTAGCCTGGCAAACTTCATGCGTACGCACCTGCTCTCGGCACTTGCAACGTTAAAGATCGGTCTGGATATTCTGACCGGCGAAGAGAAGGTTGCGATCGACAAGCTTTACGGACACGGCGGCTACTTTAAGACCCCGGGCGTGGGACAGAGAATGCTTTCTGCAGCGGTCAATTCTGAGGTTTCTGTGATGACCACCGCAGGCGAAGGCGGCCCTTACGGCATGGCACTTTTGGCGGCTTACATGCTCTGGAAAGAGGAAGGCGAGAGCCTGCCGGATTATCTGGATCAGAAGGTGTTTGCTGGAGCGACTTGTGAGACGCTGATGGCGAAGGAAGCGGATGTGGAAGGATTCAACCGGTTCTTGGCTGGGTATCAGAAGGCGTTTGGCGTAGAGAAAGAAGCAGTGAAAGGGTTTTAAGAAAGGCCGCTAGAAAATCGCTTCTTGGCATAATGAAAATAGTTTAGAAAATTTATCGCCTGTTTTTTATCGCCTGTTTTTTATCGCCTGCTTTTTTGCAGGCGATAAAAACAGGCGATAAATTTATCTTGTAAACTTCCGAATAAAGCAGCAGCCCACGGTGTTGGGACCGGTGTAGGTGCCGATGGTGACGCCAATGTGGAAGAGTGGCAGGGAGAGTTCGCGTCCGATGACTTTCTCGAGCTTGTCTTTGACATAGGCGACGTCGGGGCTGTCGAAGTCGGTGCAGTCGATGCAGAATTCATAGTCTTCGTAGTTTAAGCGATTTTCCGTGAAGAATTCTTCGACCATCTCGACTTCTTTTTTTAAGGACTTTTTGCGGCCGCGTACATTGCTGTAGGGGTTTAATTCTCCTTCGCGGACGACGATCATGGGTTTTAGGTTGAGCATATTGCCTGCGAGGGCGGTGACTTTGCCGATGCGGCCGCCTTTTTGCAGGTATTCGAGGGTGTCCACCGTGAACATGATGCGCGCGGTTTCCTTGAGCTGATGCATCTTCGGCAGGATCTCATCGATTGTGTAGCCAGCTTCGCGCATCTTTGCAGCCTCGATGACGAGGAGGCCTTGTGCGGCGGTGACGAGGCTGGTGTTCATGACCGAGATCTGCGCCTCGGGATAATCTTCTAAGACAATCTCTCTGGCGTTGACGGCGGAGGCGTAAGAGCCGCTGAACTTGTCCGTGATGCAAAAGCATAGGACGTCCTCGCCGTGCTCAATGCACTGCTCGAAGCAGTCGATGTAATCCTGCACGGAGGGCAGGGACGTCTTGGGAAATGTCTTTCCTTCGTTTAAGATGCTGTAGAATTCGGTGATGCCGATCTCTTCGCTTTCTTTTAGATACACCTTCTGGTTAAATGAAACATAAAACGGTATGACGCGGATGCGATACCGAGAGACAAGCTCTTTTGGCAGGTCGCAGGCACTGTCACTGATGATCTGAAATTTTCTCATATCTATCCCTATCTCGTGATGAAATCCTCATCACAGTCTTTCCTTTTTTGAAAAACATTTGGTAAAAACCTCTACGTTCGCAAGTATATCATACCTTGCAAGGAATCGCCACATTCGGTATACTTAAATTTGTATAAATCTAAGATTGTGATGAAATCGACCCGATGGAGATAGAAGGACTTTTTTATGGGAAAACAGTTATTTATTTCAGAAAAGCCGAGTGTGGCGCAGGAGTTTGCGAGGGTTTTGGGACTCACCGCGAAGCGCCAGGACGGCTATCTGGAGGGAGAGGATGCGATCGTGACCTGGTGCGTGGGACATCTGGTGACGATGAGCTATCCGGAAGCGTATGATCCGGCGCTGAAGAAATGGTCGTTTGAGACGCTGCCATTTCTGCCGAAGGAATACAAGTATGAGATCATCCCTGCGGTGAAGAAGCAGTTTGATATTGTAAGCCGGCTTTTAAACCGCGAGGATGTGGACGTGATTTATGTCTGCACCGACTCCGGGCGCGAGGGCGAATACATTTACCGATTGGTGGATCAGATGGCGAAGGTGAGTCCGAACAAGGACAAGAGGCGTGTCTGGATCGATTCGCAGACCGAGGAGGAGATTAAGCGCGGGATTCGCGAGGCGAAGCCGCTTTCGGCCTACGATGATCTGGCAAATGCGGCCTATCTGCGTGCGAAAGAGGATTACCTGATGGGAATTAATTTCTCACGGGTGCTTTCCTTGCAGTACGGGCGGATGGTCATGGATTTTCGCGGGGATGGCAAGTGGGTGTCGATCTCGGCGGGCCGCGTGATGACCTGCGTGCTCGGTATGGTGGTGCGCAGAGAGCGCGAGATCAGAAACTTTGTAAAGACGCCGTTTTACCGGCTGCTGGCGTCGCTTGACGCGGGCGAGGGCGGTCTGATCGAGGCGGAATGGAAGGCTGTGGAAGGTTCTAGGTACTTTAATTCGCCCCTGCTTTATAAGGAAAATGGGTTCAAAGAGGAGAAGGATGCGAGAGCGCTTGCGGATGCTTTGATGGAGAATCCGCCGGTGATGGCGCAGATTGCAGAACTGGAGCGCAAGCAGGAGAAGAAGGCGGCACCGCTTTTATTCAACCTGGCGGAGCTACAAAATGAATGCTCCAGGCGATTTAAGATCAGCCCGGATCAGACGCTTTCGATTGTGCAGGAATTATACGAGAAAAAGTTGGTGACTTACCCAAGAACCGATGCAAGAGTGCTTTCTACAGCTGTCGCAAAAGAAATTGCGAAAAACATCGGCGGGTTGCGCAATTACGAGCCTTGCCGTGCATTCGCAGAGACGATTCTGGAGCAGAAAAGCTACCAGGGACTTTCACGAACGCGCTATGTCAATGATAAGCAGATCACCGATCACTATGCGATCATTCCGACCGGCCAGGGCTTTGGTGCACTGGGCAGTGTGAATCGCACCGCGGCGAGCGTCTATGATGTAATTGTGCGGCGCTTCCTTAGCATCTTTTATCCGGCCGCGGTTTATCAGAAGGTCGGGATGACGGTCAAGATCAAGGAAGAGAGTTTCTTCTCAAATACGCGTGTATTAAAAGAGCCGGGATATCTCGTCGTCGCCGGTATGCAGGAGACGAAGGAAGAGGATGCGAAGCTCTACGAGCAGCTTTCAAAGCTCAAGAAAGGCATGGAGCTGCCGGTCAATGAAATTGCGGTGAAGGAAGGCGAGACCACGCCGCCGAAGCGCTACAATTCCGGTTCGCTGATCCTGGCGATGGAGAATGCCGGGCAGCTGATCGAGGATGAAGAGCTGCGCGCGCAGATCAAAGGCAGCGGCATTGGAACGAGTGCAACGCGCGCCGAGATCATTTCCAAATTGATCAAGAACAATTACCTGGTGTTAAATAAAAAGACGCAGATTGTGACACCTTCGATGACTGGCGAGATGATCTTTGACGTGGTCAACCTCTCGATTCGTTCGCTCTTAAATCCGGAGTTGACGGCAAGCTGGGAGAAGGGGCTGACCTATGTCTCTGAGGGAAGCATCACGCCGGAGGAATATATGACGAAACTGGAAGGATTTGTTACAAGGATGACGGAAGGCGTGAAGAATGTTAACAATCAGGCGGCGGTTAGGGCATGTTTTGCCGCGATCGCCCCGTATTACAGACGTTAAATTTGTGCTTTTCTATTGCAAATGAAAATGGTAGAATAGCAGTAACAAATGGTTGCACGGTGAACAATGGGAAAGCAAGATAGGAGACGTTTATGAAGAAGATTACACATTTTTATATGGCTGGCTGCCCGTACTGCAGACAGGGCGAGAGAGCGCTTGCGGAGCTTTTTAGCGAGAACCCGGCGTATCAGGCGATTGAGTTTGACAAGATTGATGAGACGCTTCGCCCGGACATTGCGGATCAGTACGATTATTATCATGTGCCGACGATGTTTATCGGGGACGAGAAGCTTTATGAGGCGCATCCCGGCGAGAGCTATGAGGAGTGCAAGGAGAACATCCGCAGGGTATTAGACGCTGCGTTATGAGAAGGTTTGGAGGTGAATCCAGATGAAGATCACTTGGTTGGGACACTCTTGTTTTATGGTTGAGAAGGACGACTATGTCATCGTGCTCGACCCCTACAGTGACGGTTCGGTGCCTGGCCTTGCGCCGGTTCATTTGCAGGCAAATAAAGTCTATTGCTCGCATGAACACGGGGATCACAACGCCAGAGGAAATGTGGAGAGGGTGGAAAAAGAGCGCAGATCGCCGTTCCATCACACGGAGATTTCGACCTACCACGACGAGGTCAAAGGTGCGAAGCGTGGTCCAAACAAGATTCATGTGCTGGAGAGCGACGGAATCCGCGTCGTGCATTTGGGCGACCTTGGCTGCGATCTGACAGAGATGGACCGCAGGTTGATCGGACGGCCGGATGTGCTAATGATTCCGGTCGGTGGGTATTACACGATCGATGCCGCAAAGGCAAGACAGATTGCCTCCACGTTAAATCCGAAGGTGATTCTTCCGATGCATTACCGTTCGGAGCGCTTCGGGTTTGATGTGATCGGGGAGCTCTCAGAGTTTACCGACTATTATGACAATGTGGTGGTGACAGAGGGTTCCAGCTTTGCCTATCCGAATGACTTCCTGAAAGAAGGAACGGTGCTGGTGCTGACGCCTGAGATGGCGGAATAGAATAAGTGCCGCGGATACATTTGCGGCGAATGGAGAAAGAAATGGCTGCTTTACTGGATTACAAGTGCCCCAATTGCGGCGCGAGGGTTGAATTTGACAGTGCCTCGCAGCGGATGAAGTGTCCATACTGCGACTCGGAATTCGATGTCGAAGCCCTCTCGGCGCATGATGAGGCTTTAAATAACACAGAGCCGGATGATATCAACTGGCAGCTGCCGGAAGAAGAATGGACGCAGAATGAGATGGAAGGGATGCGTCTGTACCGCTGCAATTCCTGCGGCGGTGAGATCGTGGTGGATGCCACGACGGCTGCGACGGTCTGCCCGTATTGCGATAATCCGGTGGTGATGGTCGGCAACCTTGCCCAGGACTTAAAGCCGGACTATATTGTTCCGTTTAAGCTGGATAAGGAGGCCGCGAAGTCTGCCCTGCGAAATCATTTTAAAGGCAAAAAGCTGCTTCCGAAGGTTTTTGCTTCGGAGAATCATCTGGATGAGATCAAGGGCCTGTATGTGCCTTTCTGGCTCTTTGGCGGCGAGGCGGAGGCAGATTTAAACTTCGATGCGACGCAGGTGCGCAGCTGGCGTCAGGGTCAGTATATGGTCACGGAGACCTCGCATTTTGCGGTGGAGCGCGGCGGTACGATGGAGTTTGAGCATGTGCCTGTGGACGGTGCGTCGAAGCTTCCCGATGATATGATGGAGTCGTTAGAGCCGTATGATTTCTCTCAGGCGGTTCCGTTTATGACCGGCTACTTATCCGGTTACATGGCGGATCGCTACGACGTGAGCGCGGAAGAGAGCGTGGCGCGGGCAAATGAACGCATTAAGACCAGCACGGTGCAGGCATTTTCGGAGACGGTCATGAATTATGCGACCGCCAATCCGGTCTCGCAGCGTGTGCAGATTAAGAACGGAAAGACAAGTTACGCCTTATATCCGGTGTGGCTTCTTAACACTACCTGGCGTGGCAAGAAATATGTCTTTGCGATGAATGGTCAAACGGGCAAGTTTGTCGGTGATGAGCTGCCGACCGACAACGGTTTGTACTGGAAGTATCGGCTTTTGTACGGACTGGGGATCGGGGCTGCACTCTACGGCATCCTGTGGCTGACCACGCTGATGTAGGAGGTGCGTTTCATGAAGAATTTGAAGAAGATGAAACGAATCTACAGCCTTCTGATCTGCACGTTTTTGATCCTCGGCATCGTCATTTGCGCGGGCGGAAGCCGCGTGCAGGCGGCAAGACAATACGATCACATCTATGACGGGGCGAACCTTTTAACCGCGTCCGAGAAGAGTGAATTAGAAGCGCTGGCGGTCTCTGCGAGTGAAGAGGCAAATGCAGACATCAGTATCGTTACCGTTCTCGATATGGGCGGGAAATCTGCGATGGATTTTGCAGATGACTGGTATGATGCCTATGGATACGGTGTCGGAGACGATCGGGCCGGGATCATGCTTCTGCTTTGCATGAGTACGAGAGATTACTGGATGACGACGTGTGGCGCAGCGTATGAGAAGTTTTCTTCGAGCGACTTAGACCGGATCGGCAGCGACATGGTGGAGTATTTAAGCTACGGTGATTATGCCGGTGGCTTTGAAGTCTTTATTAAAGATGCGAGAAATGAGCTCGTTCCGAGAACGTATGGGCCGCTTTCCGCACTCGGCTGTCTGCTCGGCGGTTTTGTGACCGCGGGACTTCCGGTGCGTGCGATGAAGGGGAAGAATAAGAGCGTGAAACGCCAGTACGGCGCGGCAAATTATGTCAAAAAGGGCAGCATGAATGTGAGCCGGAGAGCGGATCATTTCATGTATAATACGCACACGACGGTGCGCATCGAAAGCGAGCACCACGAAGGTGGTGGCGGCGGAGGCGGTGGCCACGTCAGTTCCAGCGGTACCTTCCACGGAGGCGGCGGAGGAAAGTTTTAGGAGTGAGATAGATGCAGAAGAAATACTTCTTTTTCGATATTGACGGAACTTTAACTGACCGCAGAATCAACCGGACCATTCCGTCCGCGATTGAAGCGGTTCACAAACTGCAGGAGGCAGGGCATTTTGTCTCGATTGCGACGGGACGTGCTTCTTATAAATGCATTCCATTTGCCAGAGAGAACGGATTTCGCAACATGGTCTGCAACGGCGGCCACGGCATTTACATTGACGGTGAGATGAAGGAGAACCGGCCGATCGATTACGAGAAGTCGCTAGCGATCTACCGCCAGGCACTGGAGCTTGGCTACGGTGTGCTGGTGGCAGCGGATGACTCTAAAAAGGTGTACGCGAACAGCTTCCGGTTCTACGATCAGGTCGGCGAGCGCAAAGAGCCGACGACTTATATCATTGATTCGGATTTTGACCCGGCAAACATCGATAAGATTTACAAGATGTACGTCTCGATTCCGGAAGAGGAAGAGGAGCGGCTGACCCTGCGCGATACGGTTGGCAGACTGCGGTTTGTCAAGGAATACCTGATGTTCCAGCCGGACGACAAAAAGGGCGGAATCCTTCGGATGATGGAACTTGTGACCGGAGGCGATGATGCAGCGCTCGATCATGTGGTGGTCTTTGGCGATGACACGAACGATATGGTCATGTTTGATCCCAGATTCTACGGCGTCGCGATGGGCAACGGAACCGATGAACTCAAAGCGATGGCAAATTATGTCACAGATGCCAGCTATGAGGACGGGATCTGGAATGCGTGTGTAAAACACGGATGGTTTGAAAAGGCAGAGTAACTTAGAGGGCAGCAAAAGGCTGCCCTTTTTGAGATGATATCGTTAGGATTGGAGAGAGTTATGGCAGTTATTTTAGGAATTGATATCGGTACGACAAGCGTTAAGGCAATGCTTTTGGATGCAGAGAAGGGTGTTCTATCGGTACATGCGAAGGGCTACGGCGTCTCGATTCCGCAGCTTGGATTTGCCGAGCAGGATCCAAAGATGTGGTGGAGTTCGCTGCTAGAGGTGTTTGATGCGTTAAAGGCAGAGCAGGCGGAAGCATTTGCAAAGGTGGAAGCGATCGGCTTTTCCGGGCAAATGCATGGGCTGGTTCTGGTAGACGCGGCAGGGGAGCCAGTTCGCCCTGCGATTATCTGGCTCGATCAGAGGTCAAAAAAGCAGCTCGCGAAGATCTCGGAGGCGTATGATGAGAAGCAGATGGGCGAGATTTTCAGAAATCGTGTGAGTGCCGGGTTTGCTTTCCCTTCGCTTCTTTGGGTCAAGGAAGAGGAGCCAGAGGTGTTTGCGCGTGCGGCGCATGTGCTCTCCCCGAAGGATTATCTGAGGCTTCGGATTACCGGGAAAGCCGGGGCGGAAGCGGTGGATGCTTCTTCCATGGGTATGTTTGATACCGCGCATCGCGACTGGGCCTGGGAGGTGCTTGACCACTTTGGGCTTCCGAGAGAGATCTTCCCCGAAGTGAAAGAATCCTCGGATCTCGCAGGCGTTGTATGCGAAGCATGTGCAAATGAGACCGGACTGCCTGCAGGGATTCCGGTAATCTACGGTGGCGGTGATCAGCCGATTCAGGCGATCGGCAATGCAGCGGCAAGAGAAGGGTACTTGATCAGCAACATCGGTACCGGCGGCCAGATCAGCGCGTTTGTGAAGCAGCCGATTTATGATGAGAAGCTTCGTACGAACACGTTCTGCCATGCGGTGGATCGCGGTTATACGATTTTTGGCGCGACATTAGCGGCCGGCAAGTCGATGGACTGGGCGAAGAATTATATCTTAAAGGTGGATAGCTACGCAGAGCTAAATGCGCTGGCGGACGCAGTGCCTGCCGGGTCGGAAGGGTTGATTTATTTACCTTACTTATCCGGTGAGCGCACCCCACACATGAATCTGGATGCGACAGGCATGTTCTTTGGAATGAAGCTCGGCCACGGGCGGGGACATTTCCTGCGTGCGGTCATGGAAGGTGTGACTTACAGCCTGAAGGATTGTCTTGTCCTGCTTCAAGAGCTCGGTGTGGATGCAGATCAGATCATTGCCTCCGGTGGCGGGGCAGCTTCTGAAATCTGGCTGCAGATCCAGGCGGATATCTTCGGTAAAGACGTGGTGGCCTGCGCAGAGAAAGAACAGGCGTGCCTCGGTGCGTGCCTGCTTGCCGGTGCTTCGACTGGAATTTTTGCTTCGCTTGACGAAGGCTGTGCGCGTTTCGTAAAGATGAGAGAGAAGGTCTATCATCCGATTCCGGAGCATCAGGCGGTCTATGAGGAAGGATACCGGAAGTTTAGAGAATTGTATCAGAGAACGAAGGATCTGATGGGATAAATAAAAAGACTCATAAAATGAACGCAGCGCTGGCATTCGTGCCAGCGCTGTGTTCGATTCAGAGAGAGATTATTTCACGGCTGCAAATCCTTTTTCGAGATCTGCAATGATATCGTCAATGTGCTCGGTTCCGATGGAGAGGCGGATCGTGTTCGGCTTGATGCCTTGATCTAACAGCTCTTCCTCGGAGAGCTGGGAATGTGTCGTAGTTGCCGGATGGATGACCAAACTCTTGACATCGGCTACATTTGCCAGAAGGGAGAAGATCTCCAATGCATCGATGAACTTATGTGCTTCTGCCTGGCCGCCCTTGATCTCAAAGGTGAAGATAGAGCCGCCGCCGTTCGGGAAATACTTCTCATAGAGCTCATGATCCGGATGATCCGGCAGGGACGGATGGTTGACATGCTCGACCTGCGGATGATTGTTTAAGAATTCGACGACCTTCTTGGTGTTCTCTGCATGGCGATCCAGACGAAGCGAGAGCGTCTCAACGCCCTGCAGAAGCAGGAAGGCGTTAAACGGAGAGATCGCAGCGCCGGTGTCGCGAAGCAGGATTGCACGGATGTAGGTGGCAAAGGCAGCAGGGCCTGCCGCATCCACGAAGGAAACACCGTGATAGCTCGGGTTTGCGGAAGCGATCTGCGGATAATTGCCGCTCGCCTTCCAGTCAAACTTGCCGGAATCAACGATGATACCGCCGAGGGTTGTTCCATGGCCGCCGATAAACTTCGTTGCGGAATGAACCACGATATCAGCACCGTGCTCGATCGGACGAATCAGATAAGGGGTACCGAAGGTGTTGTCGATGACGACCGGAATGCCATGCTTATGCGCGATTTCTGCGATCGCATCGATGTCCGGAATGTCAGAATTCGGATTGCCGAGCGTCTCAAGATAGATGGCTCTCGTGTTCTCCTGAATGGCACCTTCGACCTCCTCGAGGTTGTGTGCATCCACGAAGGATGTCGTGATATTGTAGAGCGGAAGCGTGTGAGCCAGTAAGTTATAGCTGCCGCCGTAAATGGTCTTCTGAGAGACGATGTGGCCGCCGTTCGGTGCCAGCGCAAGGATCGAATAGGTGACCGCTGCCGCACCGGAAGCCAGCGCCAGAGCTGCGACGCCGCCCTCTAAGGCTGCGAGACGCTTCTCTAACACATCCTGCGTGGAGTTGGTGAGTCTTCCGTAAATGTTGCCGGGATCTTGCAGGCCGAAACGTGCTGCCGCATGTGCGGAATTGTGGAACACATACGATGTTGTCTGATAAATCGGGACAGCTCTGGAATCGGTTGCCGGGTCTGCCTGTTCCTGTCCTACGTGAAGCTGTAAGGTTTCAAATTTATAGTTAGCCATGATCATTTCCTCCGAATTCTGTTTGATAAAAGTTTTGGTGATATTTGCGTACAAAAAATGCCCGAGAGGTATCTCCCGGGCATTATGGCAAGATTACATCGAACCTATCAGATGACTTCACTGCATGCGAAATCTACCTGGCCATCTTCATATGCCCGGGAGCGTCCCATGGACCATGCCATGTCAAACATTCGCATACACATCATAAACTTCGTCATCTGTGCAGGTCTCCTTTCCCCAATTCTTCCAAAAACGAATCCTTTTGGTTCGTTGCGTCTACGATACGCCTAAAAACCTACTTTGTCAATAGGTTAAATAAATTTTTCTGAAATTAGTTTTTGGGGCGTTTTTATTTTCCCAAAGGGCACTCCTGGGATTGACACCATCCATTCCCAGCGTTATGATAGGAAATGTGCAGAGGAGTTCTGCAGCCAATTGAAAAGCAATCTTCAGGGCAGGGCGAAGTTCCCGACCGGCGGTATAGTCCGCGAGCCTTCGGGCCGATTTGGTGTGATTCCAAAACCGACAGTATAGTCTGGATGAGAGAAGATGTGATACATGATGTGCGAAACACCGACTTGAATGTAACACCTGAAGAACGATTGTTTTTCAGAAATTGATTTAAGGAGGTGCATTTTTTATGGATGCAAGAACAAAGAAAATGGTAACCCTGGCGATGATGGCCGCACTTGCGTATGTGGTGATGGTAGTGATCCGCGTGCCGGTCGTGCTCTTCTTAAAGTATGAGCCGAAGGACGTGATCATCACGATCGCGGGCTTCTTGTACGGGCCGGTTTCCTCACTGATCATCTCGATCGTTGTAGGCATTGTGGAGATGGTGACGGTCAGTGACACCGGGTGGATTGGCATGATCATGAACGTGATCTCCTCGGCGGCATTTTGCGTCACGGCAGCAGTCATTTACAAGAAAAATCATACCTTAAAAGGTGCGGTGCTCGGACTGATCTCCGGTACGGTGTTGATGACAGCCGTCATGCTTCTTTGGAATTACCTGATCACACCGATCTACATGGGGTATCCGAGAGAAGCGGTGACATCGATGCTTCTGCCGGCATTTCTGCCTTTTAACCTTGTCAAGGCAGCGCTCAATTCCGCTATCACGTTGTTGCTTTATAAGCCGGTCGTCAGCGCGCTTCGCAGATCCGGTCTCGTGGAGAAGAGTTCGGCTCAGGAAGGAAAGACGCAGCGCAATTTCGCGATGGTCGTCGGTGCGATCTTTGTGATTGCGACCGCAGTGGTTGTGATTTTGGTGCTTTCGGGCAAGTTATAATGTAATATCTTGGAGGTTTGGCAATGAAAAAGCAGGTCATTTTGGATGGTTCTCAGATGAAGGATGAGAAGGGTGCAATGCAGTATCTGGCGCGGGTGTTAAAGTTCCCGGCGGGCTACAAGGGGAAACTCGAGGAAGTCGAGGACCTTCTTTCTTCTATCGACGTGCCGATGGACATCATCTGGCTGCATCATGAGGTGATGATGGAAAAACTGGGTGAGTTCGGTGAGGAACTGTTTGAGACCGTGATGGCGTGCGCGGAAGAGAACGATAAGATCGGTCTCTATGTCGCGAAAAGCTTGTTTGAAGAGGAATAAGGAATGAGATTTGCAACCATTGGAACCAATTTTATTACGGATCGTCTGATTTTAAATGGACGCAAGGTGGCGGGCTTTGAGCTCGCCGCTGTCTATTCGCGCACCGAGGAGCGGGCGAGGGAATATGCCGCGAAACAAGGGGTTAGAAAGATCTATATTTCTTTAGATGATTTGGCAAATGATCCTGATATCGATGCAGTCTACATCGGTAGTCCAACCTATTGCCATGCCGGCCAGGCGATCCAGATGTTAAACGCCGGAAAGCATGTGCTTTGCGAGAAGCCGATCTGCTCGAATCTCCAGGAACTGACGCAGATGTACGAAGCGGCAGAGCGTAATCATGTGGTTCTTTTAGAGGCGATGCGGCCGTGGTATTGCCCGGGATTTCGGTATGTCGAAGAACTCCTTCCCAAGATCGGACCGATCCATCACGCGACCTTTTTCATGTGCCAGTATTCGAGCCGCTACAACAAGTTCAAAGCGGGGATCGTGGAAAATGCCTTCATCCGGGAGCTCTCAAACGGTGGACTGATGGATGTCGGCTGCTATGCGGTGGCAGCACTAGCGAAGCTTTTCGGCGAGCCTAAGGAAGTGAAGTCTCTCCTTCGCATCATCCCAGGGAGCATTGATTCCCACGGCGCGATGCTCGCAGGATACGACGATATGATCGGCGAAGTGGTCTATTCCAAGGTCTCTGGTGACCATATTGCAAATGTGATCCAGGGCGAATATGCGACCGTATCCATTTCTCCGATCGGCTCGTTTGATCATGTGGAAGTCTTCTGGCGAGATCTTGATAAGGTGTGGTTCTCTGGTCAGATCAGCGGGCAGAAGGAAATTTTGGACTTCCCAACCGTTGATTATGCGATGAACTACGAAGTGGAAGAGTTCCTTGCGATATGTGCGGGAGAGAAGTCTGTCGAGGAATACAAGGCGGGTTCCTTTGCCGCCATGAAGATGATGGATGAGATCCGCAGGCAGGGCGGCTACAGCTTCCCCGCGGATGACTGGGACTAAGTGCAGGCCTAGTGCGATTTGTAAATGAAAGAAGACAGGGGTTAAGATCGTATGGCGAAAGCAGGTACGAAAGAAATATTTGAGGAGATGCCGGTGGCAAAGGCCTTGCGGGTGATGGCCGTACCGACGATTTTTAGCCAGATTATTATCTTGATTTATAATCTGGCGGACACATTTTTTATCGGTAAAACCAATAATCCGTATATGGTGGCTGGCGTGTCGCTGATGCTGCCGATCTTTAATGTGAGCCTTGCGGTGGCAGGCTTGTCAGGTATCGGCGGAGGCACCTTGATCTCCAGACTTTTGGGAGCCGGCAAGGAAGAGGAAGCGAAGAAAGTTTCAGCCTTCTGTTTTTGGATGGGTCTCGGCATCGCCGGCCTGTTCTCGCTTGGCATGCTGTTCTTCCATGAGCCGCTCTTATACGCGCTTGGCGCAAGTGAGCAGACCTACGCATTTGCCTGGCAGTACAGCTTCTGCGTGATCGTGCTCGGCGCGATTCCGACCGTGATCTCAAACATCATGTCCAATCTTCTTCGAAGTGTCGGAATCTCGAAAGAGGCGGGATTTGGAATCGCGATGGGTGGCTGCATCAATATCGGCCTAGATCCGCTGTTCATGTTCGTGATCATGCCCAAGGGCATGGAGATCTTAGGCGTGGGCATTGCGACCTTGCTCTCCAACTGCATCGCCTGTCTCTATTTCTTTTTCGTGATTGCAAAGAGGCAGGGGAAAGATCGAATCATTCGCCTCGGGTTTGGAAACGGCATTCCTGCGAAGGAGAGTATCAAGTCGGTCTTCTATGTCGGTGCGCCTTCTGCTGTCGGTTCCTTGCTTTTTGACCTGGATTATATCGTCATCGATAAACTCATGTCCAGCTATCACGATATCGCACTTGCCGCGATCGGTATCGTACTCAAAGCCGAGAGGCTGCCGCTCAATGTCGGTATTGGAATCTGCCAGGGCATGACACCGATCGTTGCCTACAATTACTCCGCAAAGAACTATCCTCGCATGAAGGATACGATCCGCACGGCAAGATGGGCCGGCATCATCGTAGGTATCATCAGTATCATTCTCTATGAGATCTTTGCCGCACAGATTCTCACATTTTTCATCAACGAGCCGCAGACCGTGGAACTGGGAACTGCATTTTTAAGAGCGAGATGCCTTGCGACACCGCTCATGTTCTTAAGCTTCTTTACGCTGCACACCTTCCAGGGCTTCGGAGAAGGCGGGATCGCCTTTTTCCTCGCTGTGATGCGTTGGCTCGCATTTAACATTCCGATGCTTTTTATCATGAATGCGATCTTTGGCATGTATGGTATCGTCTGGGCGCAGGTGACAGCAGATGTGCTGACGGTGAGTTTGTCGTTCTTTATCTTTTTCCGGTATCAGAAGAAACATTTTTCGTAAGAAAAGAGGCCGCCAGCTGGCGGCCTCTTGCGTTATATTATCCTCGTGAAATGTATTCTTCCAGATAAGCCAAGATCTCCGGTGTTTTCGGCGGACATCCTGCGCAGTGCGTATCAAAGGCTCTTGTGCAGTTTCCGATTCCCGGATTCGTTCCCGATTCACCACGGTAACCCTGACCGATGCAGATCGGCGTTTTGTTAAGCCAGCCTAAAAGCCCGCGGTCGTCCAGTCTTGCGCAAGCTTGGATCAGGTTCGCGTAGCACGCGGAGCAGGCGTCTTTTTCACGGACATTCTTTGCAAGCCTTGCAACCTTGCGGGAGGAGGTCGGCTTTACTTTGGAAGTGTCCTTATTGAGCTCGATGATGTTCTCGGGTTTGAGATCGATCGAACCGACACCGATTTCATTTGCAATGCGGATGTATGGAATGTCGGTCGGTTCGTAGCCCATCGTTTGGCAAATGTAAGTATCAACGAGCACTGGGTCGAGCCCGCAGAAGATCCGGTTCATTTGCACGGGATTACCGCCTTCTTCAAAGTCCAGATCGCCGCAGATGCCATCGCCCAGAATAAAGTGCGCGGGGTAAATCTTGTTTAAATAAGCGATCGGCTTGTGCAGACCCATGGAGTGAAAATGGCGCTTCTCGCGGTCGGAGAGGATGCCCTTCATGTTCTTTAATGCACCCGTGACGATCGTCTGGCAGTGGCCTTTTAAGACCGGCATACTGATTAAGAAATCCAGATCGAGTGCGGTCTTTGAGATCTCCATCGTCACACCGCCGTAAGAGCGGCGCTCGTACTTATCATACTTCGTATCAAAAAGCGAGACATTGTACTTGCGGGAGAGCTTGTCATAACCGACCACTTTGAACGCCCGTGAAGTCTGGTCACCGACCCAGGAGCCTTCGATGATCGTGATGTCCTTTTGCCCGTGTTCCTGCAGATACTGAATACAGCCTTCTAGAATCTCCGCATGCGTGGTTGCCCCGGTCTCCGGCCTTGCCGCAACAACAAGGTTCGGTTTTAAGCCAATCTTCGCCCCGGCAGGGATGCGCTCGGCAAGCTTTGCCTCTTCACAGATTTTCTTTGTCATGGCGAGGATATCCTCACCGTAAATGACCATGATTTCGTTTCGTTCCATAGCTTTTCTCCGTAAGATATTTCTATATGCTTTTATTTTAACCTGTTTTAAAGATCGGGGCAATAGTATATCGATCTTGTATTAATAGCTATTCTTTTTTGTAATGATATGTTAAAATAGTTTTGTAAACAGTTCTCTTTGCTCGTGAAGAGATTGGATCGGCTTAAAACAAAGGAGTTTTATCATGAATCGTCAAGGATGGTATCGTATTATCAGCCTCTTTTTGGCTATCGTTTTGATACTTCAGCAAGTCCCTTCCAGTGCTTTTGCAGCG